>JBBRDE010000299.1:0-6702 GCA_038204185.1 Cytophagales bacterium | reverse complement strand
ACTTCTGAAGCGCTACCTGGAAGGGCAGACCACCGAGCAGGAAGATCAACTCCTGACCGAGTGGTACGAAGCACCCGCCAATCAGGTAGAGTTGAAAATAGCCGAGGGCCAGAAAAAGGACATTGACCAAAGAATATGGCGTGGTCTTCGAGATCAGATCTCCCCCTCCTTTAGCCAGAGAATCGTACGATTGGCTTGGCTTTCGGGCATGGCCGCCTGCCTCTTGCTTGGTTTAGTTTGGCTGTATACTATTTCAGACAATGCCCCCGAATCGCTCGTCGCTACGCTGGTAAGAGAACAAACCGGTATTGAAGTAAAGAACAACAATACGTCTGACCAGGAGGTGACGCTTCCCGATGGAACCCGTATTCTCCTGTCCCAAAACAGCAGTTTGGTATACGATGAAGACTTTAACCAAACACGACGGGAAGTATACCTGAAAGGTGAAGCCTTTTTTAACGTAAAAAGAGACGTAACACGACCCTTTGTGGTACATTCAGGGGGTCTCGTGACGGAAGTGCTTGGCACTAGTTTTCGGATCAAACAGGATAAAAGTGGGAAAACAACCGAAGTATCGGTCCGAACAGGGAAGGTGTCGGTATATGCCCGCAGTGCCAATCAGCCAAGCGAACGTAATGGCGTGATCATTACTCCCAACCAGCGTGTGCTTTACGACGCTACTACTCACAACATCACCACCGGAATAGTGGAAGAGCCAGTTTCTGTACTACCCAAACAAGAAATAACAGCATTTGTGGTGTTTCGGGAAGCCTCTTTCGAAAAAGTGCTGACAGAACTCACCCGGCTGTACGGCATTGAATTCATCCTATCGAATCCTGCCATGAAAGTCTGCCACATTACCGCTGACCTGAGCGGCTTATCTATGTTTACCCAGCTGGAACTTCTTTGTAAATCCATCGACGCTACCTACGAAAAACGGGGCACGGTGGTATTTATCAACGGTAACGGTTGCCAATAAAAAAGCCGAATGTGCGGACACACATTCGGCTTCACTCGATCACCCTCTACAAACGCCAATCTGTGGGAGGGTGCTGTTTTTCAATCTTTACCAATTAAAAAACAAGTAAAACTATGAAAAAACCGGTACCCATTCCCGAAAATTTGTGGAAGGTTATGAAAATCACGTTTTCACAAGTAGCTCTTATTCTCCTCTGTACCAGCCTGGCTGTGGCACACAGTACCCGGGCTCAGGAAGTCCTGAACCGAATTATAACCATCCAGGGTGACAAGCTCGCTCTAAAAGAGGTCCTGAGTCAGATTGAGAAGGAAGCACAGGTTAAGTTTGTGTACAGTACCAAGATTCAATCCGGGCAAAAAGTATCCCTCAAAGCCACCAACCGACGACTGGCGGCGGTTCTAGATGAAGTATTGAAGCCGATTGACATTGAGTACGAAGTGATTGAGAATCGGATTCTTCTTCGGAAAAGCAAACCGGAAATCGATAAGCCAACCGGATTTGTGCCACAGCCAGCTAATCTACCCGTCGACCGCACCCTAACGGGCCGCGTAACCGACGAGTCTAACGTGGGTTTGCCCGGCGTGAGCGTAGTACTCAAAGGTACCTCGCGCGGTACCACAACCAATACGGAGGGGCGATTTGACCTAACCGTTCCCGAGAATAATACCCCAGTGCTAGTATTCAGTTTTGTGGGGTATGTGAGTCAGGAAGTAGCGGTGGGTACACAGTCTCAACTCAATGTAACATTGCTCGGAGACACCAAATCCCTGGAAGAATTAGTGGTGGTGGGCTATGGTACAGTAAAAAAGAGCGACCTGACGGGCTCAGTGGCCCAGGTAAAGTCTGAAGAAATCAATAGGTTTCCCACCGCCAATCCTCTGCAGGCGCTTTCGGGCCGGGCGTCGGGGGTGCAGGTCACGCAGAATACCGGGGCGCCCGGCGGGGGAGTCAGTGTGCGCATCCGGGGCACCAACTCCATTCAGGGTAGCAATGAACCACTGTACGTTGTGGATGGCTTCCCCATTTTTGGCAGCAACCCCACCGTGCTCAACAATGCCGACATTGAGAGCGTGGAGGTACTGAAAGATGCCTCAGCGACCGCCATTTATGGATCACGCGGGGCCAATGGCGTGGTAATTATCACCACCAAGCAGGGCAAAACGGGTCGCACCAAAGTTGACTTTGAAACCAGCTACAGCCAGCAAACGCTGCGCAAAAAACTGGACCTGATGAATGGGCAGGAGTACGCTACGTTCTATAACCAGCAGGCCGTGAATGACAAACTGGCCCCTTACTTTACGCAGGATCAAGTCAATAGGTTTGGGGAAGGCTTCGACTGGCAAAATTTGGTTTTTCAGAAAGCACCCATGAAAACGACCTCGTTGAACATCAACGGCGGCACCGATAAAACCCAGTTTTCGGTATCAGGTAGCTACTTTGGACAGGAGGGGATTATCAAAGGCAGCGATTATAACCGCTATTCTTTACGCACCAACATCAATCATCAGGTAAGCAAGATGTTCAGGGTTACGTTATCCAACACGTTATCTCGCCTAAAAACGGATCGTCGGGACAGTGAAGGTGGTTCACGCGGTAACTCCATGATTTCGGCGGCCGTTTCGGCCCCACCTACCCTCACACCCTACAACGAGGACGGTACCTACCGGGTGCTAGCGATCGCCTACCCTTTCGTGGCGACGGATTTGATCAATCCGCTAAACTTTATCAATGAACAGACTACCCAAATCAACGCCAACCGCATCCTGACCAACGCCGCGCTGATATTCAATCCCATTCCCGAACTAACCATAAAATTAGCGGGGGGTATCGAAAACCAGGACGACCGCACCGACAGCTACACCACCCGCAATTTTTTCAATTCACCAGGCCGGGCCAGCGTCAGTTCCTACCAGTTTACGAGTTTGCTCAATGAGAACACCATCAGCTATACTAAAACCTTCAACCAGCTGCACAGCTTCTCGGCAGTAGCGGGCTTTACCTATCAGGACTTTACCACCAAAACCCTGGGCGGTAGTGGTAACGGCTTTCTGAGCGACATCACCGAAACCTTCGATCTGGGATCGGCCATTACGCCCGGTATTCCGGCGTCGGGCTACTCCCAATCCGTACTGGTCTCGTATCTGGCGCGGGCCAATTATAGCTACAACGATAAGTACCTACTCACAGCCAGCATCCGGCGGGACGGCTCCTCGCGGTATAGCCCCGGCAACAAGTGGGGGTACTTTCCCTCCGCGGCGGTAGCCTGGAAAGTGGGCAACGAGGATTTCCTAGTCAATAACCCGAATATCTCCGAACTGAAACTACGGGCTAGTTGGGGCCTGACGGGCAGTCAGGCGATCAGTGCCTACGCTACCCTCAACGAGCTTAATGCGGGTCGGACGGTATTTGACGACGCCATGTACACCTCCTTCTCGCCCGGTACCCGGCTCCCCGGCAACTTGAAATGGGAAACCACTGAGCAATTGGATTTCGGCATTGACCTCGGTCTTTTTAAAAACCGTTTGCAGTTCACGGCTGACTACTACATCAAAAACACCCGCGACCTGTTGAATACCGTCATCCTGCCTTCTTCTCTGGGCTTTACCTCTACTATCCAGAACATCGGGCAGGTACAGAACAAAGGATTTGAATTAGGGCTGGACGGACGTATTCTGACTGGGGTTTTTAAGTGGAACCTGAACGCCAACCTGTCGATTAATCGGAACAAAGTAGTGAAGCTCTACGGCGGCGAAGATATCCTGGGAGGTAACGTCAATGTCGTGGTCATCAACGACGTGACCAATATTCTACGGGAGGGCCAACCCATTGGGAGTTTTTGGGGCTACGTAGAAGACGGCTACAACGAGCAGGGGCGTATCACTTATAAGGATTTGGACGGTAATGGGACTACCAGTCAAAATGACAAAACGTTCATCGGAAATCCCAATCCAAAATTCATTTACGGACTGAATTCGTCGGTGTCCTATAAAGGCCTCGAACTGACGCTGTTTTTGCAAGGTGTACAGGGAAATGACCTGCTGAATGTAAGCTCCATTGTCAATACCATGGACCACGGATTTGGTCTGAACATGACGCGGGATGTGTTTCTGAACAGCTGGACACCCGAAAATCCGAATTCTAAATACCCCCTCATCAGCCGGAACACCAACGCCCGTGTCTCCGACCGCTTCGTGGAAGATGGCTCCTACCTGCGGCTTCGGAATATTCAGCTGGCCTTCAACGCCCCGGTTGAGAAATGGGGTATCAACTGGTTGAGAAGTGCCCAAATCTACGTAAGCGGACAAAATCTTCTGACGTTCACCAACTACTCCTGGTGGGATCCGGAGGTCAACTCGCGCGGCGGGGCCAACTCCACCGCACAGGGTATCGACTGGAATAGCTACCCTACTGCGAAGTCAACTACCGTGGGACTACGGATTGGATTCTGAGGCACCTGTACCATTCGTTTTAATCACTACTAACTAGTAAGACATGAAAAAATCAATTGTATATATAAACAAACGCCCACTCCGTATTCCCGGTAAAATTCTGCTGAGTCTGGCGCTGCTGGTTTCGCTGGGTTCCTGTGAGGATGCTCTCATTGAGAATCCCAAATTCATGGTCGTTGAGAATTTCTTCAACACCGCCGAAGAAGTGGAATCGGCCGTAAACGCCATCTACTCTCCCCTGCGGGGCACCAACTACACCGTGTACGAAACCACCCTGGAATGCCAGGCCGACTACGCCTACGGCCGGGGTAGCTGGACTCCCCTGCACGAGCACAAGGGCTTGAACGATGCCAACATCAACCGGGTGGCGGGCCTGTGGAACGCATTCTACCTCAGCATCCGCAATGCTAATCTGGTCATTGCCAATGCCCCGAAGGGTACCTCTATAAGTCAGGCCGATATTGACAAAAACGTGGCCGAAGCCAAGTTCCTCCGGGCATTCAACTACTTTCAGCTCGTGCGCAACTGGGCGGGGGTACCGCTGCGTACCGAGGAAAATATGACCGAAACGGATTTGAGAAAAAGTACTCCCGAGGAGGTATATGCCCTCATTGTGGCCGACCTCCTGGAAGCCGAACAAAACCTGCCCGACAAAGCCACCCGCGTGGGGAAACCCACTAAATGGGCCGCCAAAGTCATGCTGGCCGATGTGAACCTAACCCTCAGCAAATACGCCGAAGCCCGCGACAAGGCCGACGAGGTAATCAAGAGCAATAAATTTTCACTGGTACCCGTTCAGTCGGTCAGTGACTTCCAGACCAAAGTCTTTGGGCCCGATCTGGTCATCACCACCGAGGAAATCTTTTACCTGAAATACACGCGTCAGATCAACCAAGGCAACTACATGCTCTGGATTACCAACCACCCGAGCACCAAGCTGTTCAACTTTGGCGGGGCGTATGTAGTCTACGGATTTACGACCGAATCGTTCTACAAAGCCTGGGACGGCGCCGACATTCGCAAAGCCTTGTGGCAACCGGTGAACATTGGATTGGGAGCCAATACCTTGATTAGCTCGAAGTTTGCGGATGCCAACGCCATCAGCCAGCAGGGAGCCGGGAACGACGACCCAGTATACGGCCTGAATGACGCCCTCCTGATTTACGCCGAAGCCGCCGCCCGCGCCGGAAACAGCGTTACACCCGAGGCCATGGAGGCACTCAACAAAGTACACCGCCGCGCTTACGGCAAAGCACCCGCCACGGCTTCGACGGTTGATTTCAAGGTAGCCGACTACACGGCGGCTACCTTTATCGACCTCGTGATTAAGGAGCGCGCGTACGAATTCTTATATTTGGGAAAGCGCTATCTTGATCTGAAACGGATTGGCAAGGTAAAGGAGGCCATCAAAGCCGTAAAGGGTACCGACGTGGCTGATAAGCATATGCTCTGGCCCATCCCCGTATCGGAATTAAATTTCAATGAAGCCCTGGATCCAGCGAAGGACCAAAATCCCGGCTACTAAACCCTACGACTCATGACAAAAATAAAAAGGCGTTCGGCCCTTGCTTCGCTCGGTTCCATCTCGCTGGGTATAAGTTCAAAGGATTTTCTCCTTAAAGAAAAGGAGGTACCCCTTAATGACTTTTACTCCATTAAAAAGCAAACCCTCAAAACCGACATTCTGGTGATTGGCGGGGGCACCGCCGGAGTTATAGCAGCCATTCAGGCGGGTCGGGCTGGAAAAAAGACCATCCTCGTCGAAAACGTGAGTCAGCTAGGGGGTACCACCACCACGGGTGGGGTGAACTATCCGGGCATCTTTTTTGCCTGGGGTAAGCAGGTGATTTCGGGCATCGGGTGGGAGCTGGTCAAGGAAGCCGTTGACCTCAACGACGACACTTTGCCCAATTTTTCCATACCCCACGGCCGGAACCACCCCCGTCATCAGATCCGGCTCAATGGGCAATTGTACGCCATGATCCTAGAAGAAAAATGCGTACAGGCGGGCGTACACATCCGTTTCTACGAGACCCCCACCAAAATAACACCCCAGAAAAACGGCTGGCTGGTGGAAACTATGGGCAAGGGAATCAATGCCGAAATCGAATGCAACCAATTGATCGACTGCACCGGAAATGCCTTTGCTACCACGCTGGCTGGGTACCCCGTGCTGCGGGAGGATACCATTCAGCCGGGGTCGCTGATGTTTCAGATCGGGGGCTACGATTTTGAAAAACTAGACCTGAATCTGATCAAGGAAAAGTACCAGGA
>JBBRDE010000298.1:0-6825 GCA_038204185.1 Cytophagales bacterium | reverse complement strand
GTGCGAGTTGGACGCGTTGCCCATGGAAGAAGTGAGTGTTTTTCCGCACCGCTCTTCTCAACGTGGCGTTGCGCATACCTGCGGCCACGACGGCCACATGGCAATCGTGGCGGGTTTGATTTTTTGGCTGAAAGAGCAGGTTTTTCGACAAGGGAAGGTGGTACTGCTGTTCCAGCCCGCTGAGGAAAATGGGCAAGGGGCGGCCGCGGTGTTGCAGGATGAGCGATTTACGCAACTCAATCCCGATTACGTATTTGCCCTGCATAACCTGCCCGGCGAGGCGATGCACACCATCGTGCAGACCGAGCGGGTTTTCACGGCTACGGTGCAGAGCCTTGCGATTAAGCTAATGGGAAAACAGGCCCATGCTTCCGAGCCCGAGAACGGAGTAAATCCCGCCCGGGCTATAGCTGAACTAATCCAGGTCTTCAACCAGCTGGAACACCCCTCACCAACAGATTCTGACTTTGCCCTGCTTACACCTGTGTGCATCGAAATGGGCGAAAGGGCCTATGGTATAGCAGCGGGAGCCGGGGCGTTGCACTATACACTACGCACCTGGACTGACAAATCCATGCAACGCTTAAAGGATAAGGTGCTCGCCTATATCACCGATGTATGTGAAAGCCATCTGTTGACTTTTACTTTGGAGTGGTTCGACTACTTTCCGGCCACGGTCAATGACCCCGCCTGCAATCGCATCATTCACAAAGTAGCTTCCGCCCAGGGACTCTTCTGCCAGGTCAGGGAAACTCCCTTAAAATTCGGGGAAGATTTTGGTTGGTTTTCAACTCAATACAAAACGGGTATGTTTGGCCTGGGAGCGGGCCTTCGTACACCGGCTCTTCACCACACTACTTATGATTTTCCTGATGAACTCCTGGCCAGTGGAATGGGGATGTTTTCGGGGATAATCCAGGAACTACTCGGATGATCTAATTGTAGAATAGATATCCTTTGGCTCAAATACGGTTCAAACCATTCTAACCTTCCTGGGTTAATAGAAAAAGAGGTTCAACCCCTTTTAGAAATTGCACCCAATCCTGGTAGACTACCCCTGCTTTCTAAAAATTACAGCAGCTGGAAATCGGGCTGTTCAAAACCATGGAATCACCAAGTAAGTAATATTTTTCGCAATTTTGTCTTCATAAATAATTCACTTAATAAACAAAAATGGAAAACAGCAAAGGGTCGAACAATCCCGATAATCACGTAGCATGGGAAGTGAACGACGATACTCCCAAATGCCCCTTCAGTAGTGGGATTCTCACGAAAAGCGCAGGTGGTGGTACAAGGAACCGGGATTGGTGGCCCAATCAGTTGAAATTGGACATACTTCGCCAGCATTCGGCCCTGTCCGATCCAATGGGTAAGGACTTTAATTACGCCGAGGAATTCAAAACGCTCGATCTAGCGGCTGTAAAGCAAGATATCGTTGACCTGATGACTAAGTCGCAGGACTGGTGGCCCGCCGATTACGGACATTACGGACCGTTTTTTATCCGGATGTCCTGGCACAGTGCAGGTACCTACCGGATTGGCGACGGCCGTGGTGGCGCGGGTTACGGTACCCAGCGTTTTGCCCCTCTCAACAGCTGGCCCGACAACGCCAACCTCGATAAGGCCCGCCTGCTGCTGTGGCCCATAAAGCAAAAATACGGACGCAAGCTTTCGTGGGCTGACCTGATGATTCTGACGGGCAACTGCGCCCTCGAATCCATGGGATTAAAGCCTTTTGGTTTTGGTGGAGGCCGCGCGGATGTGTGGGAGCCCGCCGAAGATGTTTATTGGGGATCAGAGGACAAGTGGATGGGTGATGACGTGCGCTATGCTGCCCACGGTGAGCGCACCCTCGAACAGCCTTTGGGAGCTTCTCACATGGGTCTGATTTATGTAAACCCCGAAGGGCCTCAAGGGAAGCCCGATCCCATTGGGGCCGCCCACGATATTCGCGAGACATTTGGCCGTATGGCGATGAACGACGAAGAAACAGTGGCGCTCATTGCGGGCGGGCACACCTTTGGCAAAACCCATGGGGCCGCCAATCCGGTAGAATACGTGGGAAGTGAACCCGCCGGTTCGGGTATCGAGGAACTGAGCATGGGTTGGAAAAATTCATTCGGGAAGGGCCATTCAGGTGATACCATTACCAGTGGTTTGGAGGGTGCCTGGACCACCACGCCAGCCCAGTGGAGCCACGACTATTTCAGGCATTTGTTCGAGTATGATTGGGAACTGACACAAAGCCCCGCCGGGGCCTACCAGTGGAAACCCAAGGACGATGGCGGTGCGGGTACCATTCCCGATGCGCACGATCCAAATAAAAGCCACGCACCCTTTATGCTGACCACGGACATTGCCCTGAAAGCAGACCCCCGCTACGAGGTAGTTTCCCGCCGTTTTTATGAGAACCCCGACGAATTTGCCGATGCTTTCGCCCGCGCCTGGTTCAAACTAACGCACCGCGACATGGGTCCCCGGGCCCGCTACCTGGGCCCTGATGTGCCTGAGGAAGTCATGATCTGGCAAGATCCTGTTCCGGCTGTTTCGCACGAATTGATCAACGACCAGGATGTCGCTGCGCTGAAAGGCAAGATTCTGGATTCCGGACTCTCGGTTTCCCAGCTGGTATCGACTGCCTGGGCATCGGCCTCGACGTTCCGGGGTTCTGACAAGCGCGGGGGGGGCAACGGTGCACGACTTCGCCTGGCCCCTCAGAAATACTGGGAAATGAACAACACAAAACAAATTGCTGGCACAATTGAAGCTCTGGAAGGACTTCAAAACGAATTCAATGGGGCGCAATCCGGCGGTAAGCAAGTTTCGCTGGCCGATTTGATCGTGTTGGGCGGATGTGCTGCCGTGGAGAAAGCCGCAAAAGATGCCGGGCTGGACCTGACGGTACCCTTCACACCGGGGCGTACCGATGCTTCACAGGAGCAAACGGATGTGGAGTCATTCGATGCGATGGAGCCGAGCGCTGATGGTTTCCGCAACTACCTCAATGCAGACCACAAGTCGGCGGCGGAGGATATGCTGATCGACCGGGCTCAGCTACTGACCCTGACTGTTCCCGAAATGACGGTGCTGGTAGGAGGTATGCGGGTATTGGACACCAACTTCGACCAGTCGAAAAAGGGTGTTTTTACGGATCGTCCGGGAGTACTGACCAATGACTATTTCGTCAATCTGCTTGACATGGGTACTACCTGGCGCGCCACTTCCGATGCGCAGAATGTCTTCGTGGGCAGCGATCGCGCCACGGGTGAACCCAAGTGGACCGGTAGCCGGGTCGATCTGATCTTCGGGTCAAACTCCGAGCTGCGGGCCATTGCCGAAGTGTACGGATGCAGCGACTCGCAGGAGAAGTTCGTGAAGGATTTCGTAGCCGCGTGGAACAAAGTGATGAACCTGGATCGTTTCGATCTGGTCTGAATGTAGTGTGACCTCTGGGTAAGCCGAAGTACTAATCGCAACCAGACTAAATCAGCGAAAGCGCGTTAGCCCTGCCCCGGGCTGATGCGCTTTTTTGTTTAAAATCGCTACCCCTTCTCTATTCTTGGGCACATGGGAATTTTCTCCAGCCCAGCTTGTACAAAAGGAAAATTTACCAACAATACCTTCTTTGTGCTGGCCCGGCGGCAAGAGACAAGCGGCACCGATTGCAAGCCCTCGCTCGGGGTGAGTACCGAAAAGCAGGGCGGGGGCGTAGTCGTCCGCATCCAGGATAACGGCACGGGGATGTCGAAAGCAACCAGCGCTAATATCTTTCAGCCCTTCTTCGCAACCAAACCCACGGGCGAAGGCACGGGGCTGGTGCTTTCACTGAGTTACGACATCGTTACCAAGGGGCACGGTGGGAGAATCGAGGTGGAGAGCGCCGAGGGAAAGGGTACTACATTTACGGTCGTACTTCCAATAGCTTAGTGGAAGGGGGGCAAAAGTCGCCGGTCCTTCTTTTAGCAAGCGAAAGAAAACCGTATTTCAGTAGCAGCTGTATGGATCAGCGAGCGCCTTATTTCAGTAGTATAGCTTCCAGTTTTTCCTCCACGACCTTCCCATCTTTCATTGAAACAAAGTACGCGTTATCGGCGTCGGTCATGGAAAGGACTTTGAATACCTTCCCGTTTTTGAAAATGATCCCGGCCTTGTCGTCGATGGCGTAGCCCGGTTTGAATATTCCTTTTTCGATATTGGCGAAGTATAGCGGTCGGCGGTACTCCTCGCTATGATAGTGAGGACAATGGCTAAACGGCAGAAATCCCAGACCTTCGACCACACTCAATTCTGTCGGCCGGGAATCCGTGGTGCCGTTGTCGAACCAGCAGAGCGATCCGGCGCTGCCGCCGGCCAGTACAATACCTTTTTCCAGCGCTTTTTTGAGAACCTTATCAATCCCGTGTGCCTTCCAGATCGCCATCATGTTGAGGGTGTTGCCACCTCCCACCACAATGGCATCCACGTTTAGGAGTACCTCCTCGAACGATACTTTCTGATTGTACGAACTGATCCACACTTTTTGCACGGAGGGTTCCACCGAAAGGTCATGAACCAGTTCGTACCAGCGGATAATGCCCTGTTCACTGTCGCCGGAGGCCGTGGGTAGGTAACAGATTTTGGGCCTTACTTTGCCGGTCAATTTTATGATTTCCTTGATAAATAATTTGCTGGGCGACCCTGCGCCAAACGGAAAAATGTATTGATCTTGGCCAAGGACAGTTCCGGCGCTGAATGTGAGACCCAAAATGAGGAGGATTAATAGTTTCATAAGGTAGTTTTATGGTTCAATGAAGTGAAATTCTTATTTACGTTTTTTTTGGGAAATCCCGGTATTAGAAATCAGTACTTCCGAATGATGACCACGCCCGCTATAATGAGAGCAATGCCCAGGAGCTTCATGGCATTGATCGGAGTTGGGTGAGCCACCAGAATGTTGTTGTGTTCCAGCACCACGGACAGAACCATTTGTCCGGCCACGATCAGACCGAATGTCAGGCCCGGCCCGAGCCGTGGGAATGCCAGAATAATGATCGTTACGTAAAAGGCACCCATCAGACCCGCCAGCCAAACATAACCCGGAGCTTCCCTGACTCCCGACCAGGATACCGTCTGCCGCGTGACCAGGATATAGAGAATCAGGCCTACTGTACCTACCAAAAAGGAAAAGGTGGAGGCCCACACCGGGCTCCCCGTGGCCTGACCCAGACGGGTGTTCATCCCGGCCTGTATGGGTAAGAGTGCACCGGCCAGGCATACCAGGAATATCCAGATGAGTTTGTCCATTGTTGTTATTTCCTGAGGGCAGCGTTTCGGTGTAAAAGTAATGCTCCCACAAAGTCAGGTGTGCGGCGACGAGCCCTCACCAAAGTAGGATCGAATAAAAGTATCAAAAATAACGTATGCTTTCTATTGAACTGCACACTCATACCCTATTAAAAGCCGATTCCCTTGACTTGTGACGAATCCTAATGCAATGAAAGCTTTGTTTTCAATGCATTAGTCCTAACTTTGATAGCGTGTGCCATCTGCCACCTCCTTCTCTCTTTGTATGAAAAAAACTGTATTCAAACGTTACGGTCTGCTTCTCTGGCTAGGGTTGGGTACCTCAGTCTTCGCTCAAAATCCAGAAGTCAAAAGAGATTCCAGTAAAATCAAAACCCAACCTCTGTTTGCTTCCGACGAGATATTACAGGTCAAAGTGGTGGCAGATTTTAAGGCGATTCAGAAAGACCGGGGGGATTCTCCCTCGTACCACGAGGCCCGGCTGACCTACTTGGACAACCAGGGTGATTCGGTACAGCTTCCGGTCAAGATACGGGTACGAGGAAATTTTCGCCGTAACTCCGCCAATTGTAGCTTACCGCCTCTTTTACTGAATTTTCCGGAAAAGAAAACGGATAAAACGTTATTCAAAAATCAGGATAAATTGAAGCTTGTGACGCGTTGCCGCTTTGAGGAATACGTGCCGCAGGAATATATGGTCTATAAGCTCTATAACCTTTTGACAGATTACAGTTTCCGGGCCCGCCTGGCGCAGATCACTTATGAAGATGTGGCCGGTAAACGCAAAGCGGAAATCAGCCCGGGCTTTATTATCGAAGACGAGGAGGCCCTGGCCAACCGGCATCGGACTACGATACGGTCAAAGAACACCAAGACCAACATGGCTGTAACGAATCGGGAGGGTATGGCTACGGTAGCCGTGCTGGAGTACATGATCGGCAATACCGATTGGTCGGTTCCCTATCAGCACAATATCAAGCTGTTAGAACAGGCTTCCGGCCTGCCCATGCCCGTGGCGTACGACTTCGATCATGCCGGTATTGTGGAAGCTAGCTACGCATCCCCGGCGCCGGAACTTAACCTCAGCACCACCCGCGAACGACTCTACAGGGGGCTTGCCTACCCGGAGGATGTTTTCCAAAAGGTTTTCGAGAATTTTAACCGCGCAAAACCACAGATCTATGCGCTCTATGAGGGTAACCCCAACCTGAATCCGGCCTATGTGAAGCGCACCCTGAAATACTTTGATGAATTTTATAGGCTGATCAATAGTCCCGGTGCCGCCCGATCAACCTTTATGAGCGCTACTGGCAAAGGAAAAGAGGTGGTGATCAAGGGCCTGAACAACTAGGAAAAATAAATGGCCGCCAGATAGCACAGCACCACGATCGGAAAGCCAATCATAAACAGGTTGTACGCTATTTTTAATAACCTGAATTTTCGGCTGATCACTCGCCCCTGAATATAAATATTGTCGATCATGCTGTCGTACAACCGGTCGTTGTTGGTAATAAATTCCTACAACGGGTGCTTGTACGCTTC
>JBBRDE010000297.1:0-6865 GCA_038204185.1 Cytophagales bacterium | reverse complement strand
CCATCCAGATCAAACAGGCAGGCTTTCAATTGTGACATGTACACTTGGGATTAGAAAGTAAGCATTCCTGCGTCCGGGACGAAAACCCTATAGCAACGCAATCAGCTGACAATGTCCTTATTTTCTTTGGTATACTGTGCAAAAATCGCACTAAAAAAGCCATCTGTTTACTTTTTTCAAACCTTATCCTAATTTTTTATTGAAATAATTTTATTAGTTTCCGCCAGTTTTTTTTGAAAGACATGCGTTGGGCATATATTCCAGTTCAAGCAAGTCTCGGAGAGTCAAGTAGTCGATGATGCGCAACATTCAAAATATTTGGTACTGTTCTTATTAGGGCTGTAATTCAAAAACATATGCTGTACGAGTAGCCAGAAGGACTTCCCCTGAAATATCCAACATCTGGTCTGTTAAAACATTCCGGGCTTTGGTAGCTTGCCCAATCCGCTCCGCAAAACGACTTGTTTTTAGCGAATATTCCTGCTCGTTGGGGTTCATCACGACCATTACAGTCTTTTGATCGTTGTAACGGAAATAAACATACACCCCATCGACGGGTGTATATTGCATGAGAATCCCACTGTGTAGAGCGGGTGTGTTTTTACGATACGTGGCTAGTTTCTTTATAAAGTCGAATGCCTCATTTTCCTCCTTATTCCGACCCGTCGCCAAGAATTTATTGGCAGCATCACCGGTAAAACCACCCGGAAAGTCACGGCGCACCTCGGCGTCCGACGGATTTTTGAAATTCTTCATGAGAATTTCAGTCCCATAATACAGTTGAGGAATACCCCGCGTGGTGAGCAGCCAGATTAATCCCATCCGGTATTTACGAAGGTCTTCCCCGATGACCGAAAGGTAGCGATCCATGTCGTGGTTATCCAGAAAAACTACATTCCGGGTGGGATCTTCGTAAAGGTAGTCCTGCCCCAGTACCTGATAAATGCGTTGCACCCCCTCATTCCAGCCGGGTTTTTGATTAAGCGCATCGTAAATCGCATATTGGAGCTGAAAATCACACCCGCCCGGCAGGTTGCTTTTGAAAGGTACCTTTAAAGTATTTCGCTGGAAATAGGCTTGATTGGGCACACTGTTGACCCAACTTTCTCCGAAGATGTGAATCTTAGGGTACTCTTCCAGCAGGGCCGCGTTCAGGCGGTTCATGAATTCCAGATCGTTGTAAATGTAGGTATCCACCCGCCAGGCATCAATCCCGAAGTATTCCACCGACCACAACGCGTGTTGCAGCAGGTAGTTGGCCACATAAGGATTGTTCTGATCAAGATCTGGCAGGAAAGGCACAAACCAGCCGTTGGAGGTCACTTCCCGGTCGATTTTTGAAGCATACGGATCGGGAAGTGGCTGATCTTTATAAGAGGTATTGGTGTAGGTGGGCCATTGGTGCAGCCAATCTTTGGCGGGTAAGTCCTTGACCAGCCAGTGATTGATTCCCACGTGATTGTAAACGGCATCTTGCACCACTTTCAGGCCGCTGGCATGGGCGGCCTCCACAAATTTCTTGTACATCGCATTACCTCCAAACCGCTTGTCAACCTGATACTGATCCGTAAACCCGTACCCATGGTAGGCCGACCGCTGGGTACCCCCTTCGTTGGTAAGGGGCTGGTCGTTTGCCAGGACCGGAGTCAGCCACAAGGCCGTTACGCCCAATTCCTTAAAATAATCGAGGTGGTTGATGATTCCCTGCAAATCGCCCCCGTGGCGCAGGAACGGATTGTTGCGGTCGGATTGGGTATCGGCCAGGTTGGGGTACTTGTCATTGGAAGGGTCGCCGTTGGAAAATCGGTCGGGCATAAGCAGGTAGATAAAATCGGAGGCATCCACGCCCTGGGCCTTCACAAAATCAGTACGGGCTTTTAATTCGTATGGATAGGTATTGGTTACACGTTGCGTCGTTTTTCGTTTTCCTTTACGTCCTTCCATATCCTTATAAAGTTGGATAGATAAAGTACCTGCCCGGCAATCGGGCGACAGCGTCAAATCCACGAACAGGTAGTTGGGGTTTTCGGTTTTGCTCACCCTTTCCACCTTCACCCCCGGATAGTTAATGTTTACGCTCGATCCGGCAATGTTTTTGCCATGAATGATCAGCTGTAAGCGTGGGTCTTTCATGTTTACCCACCAGTTGAGTGGCTCGATGCGGTCTGCCACTTGTGCCTGGGACCAAGCCGGGATTACAAGAAGAGCAACTAGTAGATGTAAAAAACCGATGGCAGTGATGCGAAACATAGGGTCGAATGGATTTATTAAAAGCCAAATTAAGGTATTTAGCCTATTTTATCGTAAAAATATCCTCTTTACATTTGATTAAAATATGCCCTCCCCGATTCCAAATCCTCCTCATATAATACTTCTTTGGATTTTTATCGCTTTTTTGGCAGCTTGTACCACTACGAGCAATAAAAGATCTATGGCAATTACGGCAACGAACAAAGATAAACTGGTTATTTATCAAATTTTCACCCGTCTCTTCGGTAATACCAATTCAACCAATGCTTTCTACGGGACACGGAACGAAAACGGGGTGGGAAAGTTTAACGATATCACGTCGAAGGCCCTTGATGCTTTGAAGGAGTTTGGCATTTCGCACGTGTGGTACACCGGAGTGATCGAACATGCCACTATGACGGATTACTCTGACTTTGGTATTAAACCCGATAACCCGATGGTAGTTAAAGGAAGGGCGGGGTCGCCCTACGCCATCAAAGACTATTATGATATCGATCCCGATCTGGCTGTGGATGTGGACAAGCGGATGGAAGAATTTGAAGCCCTTGTCCAGCGTACCCATACCGCCGATTTGAAAGTCCTCATAGATTTTATTCCCAATCATGTAGCCCGCCAGTATGCTTCCGACAAGAAACCCGCCGGGGTAAAGGACTTTGGGGAAGGAGACAAAACATCGGTTGTTTTTGATCAGCAAAATAATTTCTATTACCTGCCGGATCAGTCATTCCACTCACCCGAGGGCATCCGTTCTCCGATGGAGAATTATGATCATTATGAAGAATATCCTGCCAAAGTGACGGGCAATGATGTTTTCAATGCTTCACCCACTATTAACGATTGGTACGAAACCATCAAGCTTAACTATGGCGTCGACTACCTGAATGGACGTACCAACCGATTCGATCCTTTGCCCTCTACCTGGCTCAAAATGCGGGACATCCTGCTTTTCTGGACCAAAAAAGGCGTTGACGGGTTCCGGTGTGATATGGCCGAGATGGTACCTGCAGAGTTTTGGGGGTGGGTAATTCCTGAGATCCAGGAAGTGAATCCCGACATTATTTTTATTGCTGAGATCTATAATCCCGACGAGTACCACAATTACATCACAAAAGGCAAGTTCGCCTACCTCTATGACAAGGTGGGTCTTTACAATACCCTCAGGCCCCTAATTGAAGGCCATGGGACTGTCGAGGACATCAGCCGGGTATGGCAGCGCGAGTCGGGGGACATTTCCCAGCACATGCTCCGTTTCCTGGAAAACCACGATGAACAGCGGATAGCTTCCGCTTTTTTTGCAAAAGATGCCTTTGCTGCGCTACCAGCCATGACTTTGAGCGCCACGCTCCATACCGGTCCCATGATGATATACTTCGGGCAGGAAGTAGGGGTTAACCCGACCAAGCCGGAAGGCTTTCAGGGCGATGACGGCCGAACTACCATATTCGATTATTGGGGGGTTGAAGAATTTCAGAAATGGGTGAACGGAGGAAAATACGACGGCGCCCTACTAGATGGCATACAGCTGAAACTCCGACAATACTACCACGATCTCAACCATTTTGTGGTCCAGCATGAAGCCATATACGCGGGAAAATTCTACGACTTACAATTTGCTAACATCGACGGACAAAGTCCTGAGTATGACAAAACCCGCACCTACGCCTACCTCCGCTACACGGCCAATCAACGATTATTGTGCGTGTATAATTTTGACAAAACCCGCACCATTCATACCCGAGTCAAGGTACCCCGGCACGCCCTTGTAGATTCCCTGGGTATGGATGACAGTACAGAAATCAATTTTAAAGAAGTTTTTCCGGTTACTGAGTTTAAGGCTACGGTTTCCGGGCCAGAACTTATAAGCCAGGGATTACCTATTAATTTGCCCCCTATGTCCCACAAGATCATTCAAATTAATTAACCCTTCTTCCCCAATGGCCCAACCTTTACCTGCTTCATCTGGGGCCCTCCGCCCTAAACCACCCCTGAGCTTCTGGGATATCTGGAATATGAGTTTCGGATTTCTGGGTATACAGTTTGGATTTGCCCTGCAAAACGCCAATGTCAGCCGCATTTTTGAAACCCTGGGCGCTAACGTCGATGATATTCCCATTTTGTGGGTGGCAGCACCGCTGACGGGATTAATCATCCAGCCTATCATTGGATATTTCAGTGACCGTACCTGGACCCGGCTGGGGCGCCGTCGCCCTTACTTTCTGGTGGGAGCCATTCTTGCTTCACTGGCTTTGTTTGTCATGCCCAACTCCCCTACCCTTTGGTTTGCGGCTGGGATGCTATGGATCATGGATGCCTCCATTAATATTTCCATGGAGCCTTTTCGCGCCTTTGTCGGCGATAATCTACCCTCAGCACAGCGCACGTCGGGGTTTGCCATGCAAAGCTTTTTCATCGGCACCGGGGCCATTATCGCCTCCTCCCTCCCCTATATCCTGACCAACTGGTTCGGGGTACCCAATCAGGCTGCTGAGGGTATCATTCCCAATTCGGTCAAGTGGTCGTTCTACCTGGGTGGTGCCGTGTTTCTGGCGGCCGTAGTGTGGACTGTTCTGCGATCCAAAGAATATTCACCCGAAGAATTGTTGACTTTTTCCGACCACGATGAATCCCGTACTGCGGCAACAGCTACCAACCTGGCTTCTGAAGAGTACAGCACCAAAGGACGGGCGCAAATTCTGCGTGGTATCATCGTATCCGCTATTGGCCTGTTGCTTTCCTGGTGGCTGTTGGAGCAGGATCTCAACAATGAGCTTTACGTATTTTCGGTTGGGATGGTGCTCATTGGGATTCTGTTTATGATCGCTGGATTGCTGCAAAAATCAGGCTCCTACCTCAACGGTTTCGTAACCATCATGAACGATTTCGAAAACATGCCCGCTACCATGAAACAGCTGGCGGTCGTGCAGTTCTTTTCGTGGTTTGCGCTTTTTGCCATGTGGATCTACATGACGCCCGCGGTCACAAGCCACTTATATGGTACCACTGACACTACCTCCAAACTCTACAACGACGGAGCCGACTGGGTTGGCCTGTGTATGGGAGTTTACAATGGCGTGGCGGCCCTAGTAGCGTTTGGCATTCCGGTTGTAGCGCGGTACACGAGCCGCCGTGTTACCCACCTCATTTGTCTTACGGCTGGGGGAATCGCCCTGCTGTCAATATATTTCATGCCCGATCCCAATCTGCTCATGCTTTCGATGGTCGGGATTGGCATTGCCTGGGCATCGATTCTGTCGGTACCTTACGCCATGCTTGCCGGGTCGCTACCAGCTAGTAAAATGGGCTACTACATGGGTGTATTCAATTTTTTCATCGTCATTCCCCAGATCGTTGCCGCCGCACTGCTGGGATTTTTGGTCAAATTTTTCTTCGGAGGTGAGGCCATTTACGCGCTGGTACTTGGAGGAGTTTCTATGATTCTGGCTGGATTGCTGTGCCTACGGGTCAACGACCAGGACGATGTCCAGTGAGCGGAGGGTTTCCTACCTATCTGCCGATTCATTCAGGGATGGTTTATTAAAAAATGGCATTTTCCCACGCTTGGTGTTTTAATAAAAGCTAAATTTTCTGGACAATTCGGGTAATATTAAGGAATTCCCAAACTAATTGGCTACCTTAGAAGTACGCCGTATAACATGATCCGGCAAGAAAATTTAACACATTCGTCTTGTGGGTGAACGATCGAGATATGCCTGATCGGCAACACAATTTCCCACCCAGAACGAATTTCTTTATGAAAGACCTACCTACCCGAAAAAAAGGACGACTTATCATTGTAGCTTACCGGCTGCCATTTAAGATCATCAAGGACAACGAAGGTACCTCCCTATTTCAAAACTCCGGGGGTCTGGTTTCGGCGGTTTTATCACTGGCCCAGGGAAGTGAAAATGCCAGCTTTGAATTTGAGGACAAAATTCAGTGGATAGGATATACCGACAATACCCCGGAGGAATTGGATGGCGTTACCCTTGCTAACGAAAATTTTCAGGCGCATCCGGTGTTCATTTCCCAGGAGCTCAACGACAACTATTATGAGGGATTTTGCAATGACCTTATCTGGCCCTTATTCCATTACTTCCCTTCCCTTGCTAAATTTGAAACCAAATTTTTTGAAGCTTACCAGGAAGCCAATTTGCTGTTTTATGAGGCTATGAAAGATATTATCCAGCCGGATGATGTTATCTGGATTCATGATTACCAGCTCATGATGCTGCCTGACATGATCCGCCAGACTTTCCCCAATAACAAAATTGGTTTCTTTTTCCATATACCTTTTCCCTCGTATGAAATTTTCCGTTTGCTGCCTACCACCTGGCGAGATGCCATCATTGATGGTATTCTGGGTGCTGATGTCGTAGGTTTTCATACGAACGATTACGTCGAGTATTTCCTTAAAGCAGTTCGTATGGTGATTGGCCAGGGAAACCGCATGCACTATGTGAATCTGAACAACCGATTGGTTAAGGTGGATGCATTCCCCATAAGCATCGATTACCGTAAATTTAACGACTCATACGACGACGAAAAAGTAGTCAAAGAGCGCAAAGCCGCCCGCGCACCATTAAAGCAGAAAATCATTTTTTCAGTCGATCGACTC
>JBBRDE010000296.1:0-6967 GCA_038204185.1 Cytophagales bacterium | reverse complement strand
GGCAAGGGCTATTTCCCTAAAAGCCTGTGGGATACCATGATCAATTTTGAGGTAAAATACCGCTACGCCAACGGCGTGGAAATGACCTGCCGCCAAACACCCAAAAGCCAGCCGTTCATTCACTTTTACGGTTCCGAAGCCAACATCTTTGTGGATGGATTTCCGGGCACAGTTACGAGCAGCAAGCCTTCAATTTTGACAGCCCGACCCAAGTCTGGACAAATGGATAACTCCAAAATCATGATGGAAAAGGTAGACTTTATCGAGGGTGTAAAAAATAACCGACCTACCCTGGAACCGATTGAAGTAGGTCATCGCACAATCAGTGTATCGCAGATTGGCCTCATCGCCTGTCAGGTAGGCGAAACCCTACAATGGAATCCGGAAAAAGAATTATTCATCGGCAATAACGCCGCCAATGCGCTGCTGACTGCCCCCCTGGTGCGGAAGGAGTGGCTAGTTTAATCGGACTTTTTCCAAGCTTCCCGAAAGTTCAAACAGCATTTATATGAATCGATATGTGTTCAGCCTCTTCTTACTGATTTTTACTATCCCCCTTGCTTTTTCCCAAAAAGTCAAAAACCATTTCTTTGTCCTGCACAATGCCATCCGGGGAGACTCGATCTACAAAACCTTCGATCAGCAGGTAGCTTTGATCAAAAGCAAGGGATACGATGGCGTGGAAATCAACCAACTGGAATCGTTTGAAGGAATGAATGCCGCGCTGGAAAAGCGCCAGTTCCAAGGCTCCTACCTCTACTTTAAAATCAACATAGACCAACCTCAACTGGACGAACGTCTGGAAAATATCATCGCGCAACTGAAAGGATCTGGTACCGTACTGGCCCCGTATATGGTGAGTGATTCAAAGAAATTCAAGCCTTCCTCGCACGAAGCCGATGCGCATTTGAACGGCCTTCTCCAACAGCTAGGTAAATGGGCCCAAAAGTCAGGATTACAGATAGCCCTCTATCCGCACTTTGGGTTTTATATAGAAACCAATGACCACGCTCTGCAACTTGCAAAAGCGGTGGGTATGAAAAACGTCGGGCTGTCCTTCAACCTCTGCCACTGGCTGGCTACCACGCCCCTATCCGATAGAACTGATTGGAAAAGTGAACTACAAACCCTGAAACCTTACCTGAAAATGGTCACCATTAGCGGCGCCAATCAGGTGGATTCCCAAGCCAAAGCGCCCTGGGACGATTATATTCTACCCTTGGGTACGGGTACCTTTGACACCTACGGAATGTTAAGCTATCTGGTGAAAGACCTGACCTATGCCGGTCCCATCGGCGTGCAATGCTACAATATCAAAGCCGATAAACCCGAACTGCTTCGATCCACCATGCAGGCGTGGCAACAGTACAAGAGCAGATTGGAAAGCAGGTAGCTATCGTCTATTGGAAAAACATAACAGGGGTATTAACCTAACACCTAACTACCTTACATGAAATTCACACAAGAACATCTTGACACTTACCACCACGATGGATACGTGGTAATACGTAATTTTTTTACGAGTGAAGAGGCTGACTTACTTCACCGGGTGGCCCTTGATGATTCACTGCTGCGTCAGAAATCCTTTGACCGAACAGATGCCGCTGGCCTGAAAACCAAACTTGCCCTCTGGTACTCTCTGGATGATAGCCTATACAGCAAGTTTGCCAGTTCGGTTCGGATTCTAGAAGCCGTAGAGCAGATTTTGGGTGGAAAAGTGGCTCACTATCACTCCAAACTGATGCAGAAAGAACCCCGCACGGGGGGAGCCTGGGAATGGCATCAGGACTACGGCTACTGGTATAAAAATAACGGCTTCCTCTTTCCCGACATGCTCAGCGCCCTTACTGCCCTTACCTCCGCTACGCGCGAAAACGGCTGTCTGCAAATAATCCGGGGCTCGCACAGGCTGGGCCGGGTGGAGCATAGTTTTACGGGTGAGCAGGTAGGCGCTGACATGGAGAAGGTCAACGAAGCCCTGAAAATTATGCCGCTGGATTACCTGGAAATGGAGCCGGGCGATACGGCCTTTTTCCACTGCAATACCCTGCACGCCTCTGCCGCCAACTTGTCCGATAAACCCCGCTGGTCGATTATTACGGCCTACAACCTTGCTTCCAACAAACCCTACAAGGACGTTCACGAATGTAGCTACACGCCCATAGTACCTTTTGAAGGTAATCTAATGGACGAAGCCGGGGAAGGCATTTCGGAGGGAGCGGATTTTTTGGTAAAGTGAGGCAAACGTCATGCTATCAATCAACTTTACAAGCACATGAGTTATAGAAACTATTTCTATAACTCATGTGCTTGTAAACTAAAATCCATCACTTCTTCTTCGCCCGCTCCGCTGCTACCTCTGCCACAGTTACCGCCGAGGCTTTATTTTCAAAGCTGTTCCTGACAAACGTCAGCACGTCGGAGATTTGCTGATCGGTCAGAAAATCGTGGGCGGGCATTACGTTGCTGTACGTTTCGCCATTAATCGGCTCATGGGCATCCAGACCGTTCAGCACTACCCCGATGATTCGGGCTTTCTCACCCAGCACGTAATCGGTCTGACTTAGGGGCGGGTTGAGGTGGGGTACCCCGCCTCCATCGGCCTGATGGCAAACGGTACAGTTCTGGTCATACACGATCTGGCCCGAAGCCATCGCCATTTCCATCGTATTCGCCTTTGCGGGGCTCGGTTTAGTACCCGTCTTTTTGGTTTGGGCGCAGGACTGGAATGAGAACACGCCCAGGACCACCAGTAACCCCAAACTATTTTTGATTAGTAAGTTCATTTGGCGTACGAAATTTTATAAAGGGTACCTTTTACATCGTCGCTGACGTATAGCGAACCATCGGGCCCCTGGGCCAGTCCGCAGGGTCGGTGCATGGCCTTACCGGGCGACATGACGGTTTCCATACCTGCGAAATTATCGGCGAATACCTCCCAGTCACCGGAAGGTTTTCCATTCTTGAAGGGCTGAAATACCACAAAATAGCCTGCTTGTGGCTCAGGAGCGCGATTCCAAGAACCGTGGAAGGCGATGAAAGCGCCGTTACGGTATTTTTCGGGAAACTGGCTACCCGTATAAAACAGCAATCCATTGGGTGCCATGTGGCCGGGGTAGGCTGCGGTGGGATCGATGTACTTGTCGGTAACGGCTTTCTTCCCCTCACCACCGTACTCGGGAGCGAGAATTTTTTTCTTCTGATTCTGGTCGTAATACGTATAAGGCCAACCGGCGTCATCCCCTTTTTTTAGCTCAAACATCGCCTCGGCGGGCAACATCGCCGACTGCTTCACGGTGTACATATCCGGAAAAAGCGTATTGAGCTGGTCGCGGCCGTGTTGCATGACAAAAAGCGAGTTGGTTTGATCGTTCCAGTCCATGCCCACCATGTTGCGGATTCCGGTGGCGTAACGCACCCCATCTTTTAGAATCTGCTCGGGTTTATTGGTCTTGAACTGCCAGATACCGCCCACTGAATCGAGCATGGCGCAGGGCATCATACCCGGCGAACCCTTGGTGCGATCCTTCACCTGGCAGGCGTTAGAGGGTGCCCCAATGCCTACGTAGATATTACCATTCTTATCCAAAGCCACCGATTTGGTGTTGTGGGTACCCTTGTCGGTCAGGCCTTTTACGATCCGTTCAGGCTGATCGGGGTTGACGACCTGCTGCTGGGCATTGAGCTTATACCGGAACACTTCCGTGTTGGAGGTGGTATAGAGGTAGTCATCGGCCAAGGCTACGCCAGTACCTCCGAAGTCGCCGAAGCCCTTTTGCTGGTCCAGTTTGCCATCTCCGTCGGTATCATGCAGGAACAGGGTACCCTTCCCATTGACTGGTTTGGCTAACCGTACGTACACATCACCGCGTTTGGTAACGGTCAGATGCCTTGCCTGCCCCAGATTTTCGGCGATAATGGTCGTTGTAAAGTTAGAGGGTACCTTAATGATTGGCTCTGCGGGTGCGTTGTCAGCGATTTTGTCCAAAGCCATTTGAGCCACGGCCTGATTGGAAGGGCCACCCAGCATACAGCCACTTAGCAGAGTAGCCGTAAGTAAAACTTTGTTGGATAATACGTTCATGATTGAATTAAGTGAATACGGTATAAGATAGAATCTGACTTTCCTGTAATAAGAATCCGCTTTAATAAAATTACGGTACTGAGCCTAAAAAAAAGCATTCCTATTTAGATTAAACCCTTGAATTGGTAGTTTGTTAACAAATGATTTGAGTTCGGTCGCTTCCATTCAGAAAATTAGTAATAGCAATTAACGAAAACAAAACCGGCCCTTTTGTCCCCGTACAGGATGTAAAAGAGCCTGTTTTGTGATGGCACTTTTAAAATGCCGCGCAGCAAGCTGCAATTTTCATGCAATCAGTTTTTCTTCATTTACACCAAAACCACTTACATACTTCCAAAACTTAATGCTCCAGAATCTCCTCTACCACCCCCTCCTCTTCAATTTGGTCAGAAGCCTGCATCTTGGCGTCGTCGAGCTCACCTTCCCAACGTCCGATCACCGTCGTAGCCAGGCAGTTGCCAATTACATTGACGGAAGTGCGCGCCATATCCATGAGTTCGTCGATACCCATAATGAGCAGTACCGGCCACTCGGGTAGCCCGAAACTGGCCACTGCGCCCAACAGAATGACGAGGGTGGCACGGGGGATACCCGCCACGCCCTTGCTCGTGAGCATGAGCAGAAATACCATGCCGATCTGCTGTCCGATGGGAAAATCAATACCAGCCGCCTGGGCCACGAAAATGGTAGCCAGGGACAGGTAAAGCGTAGAACCATCGAGGTTGAAGCTGTATCCCGTAGGCATCACGAACGATACGATGTGACGGGGTACCCCGAATTTCTCCATTTTTTCCATCGCCTTGGGCAAGGCCGCCTCCGAACTGGTGGTGGCAAAGGCAATGGAAACAGGTTCGGCGATAGTTTTGGCAAATTTGATGATGGGTACCCGCACGAAAAGTGCCACCGGCACCAGCACAAAAAGCATGAATGCCAGCAGTGCGCAGTAGAGGGTCACCAGTAGCATGGCCAGGTTGCTCAGTACGTCGATACCCATGTGGCCGACAGTTTCGGCAATGGCTGCTCCTACCCCAATCGGCGCAAACAGCATCACGATTTTAGTAAACTTGAACATTACCTCAGCCAGTAATTCGACACCCGTAACAAACTTCTGCCTCTTGGCCGAAGGCAACAACGCCAGACTCACCCCAAACAGCACACTGAAAATCACGACCTGCAACACTTCCCCGTTATAGATAGATTTGGCCAGGTTCTCGGGAAAAATATGGAGAATGATATCCTGCCAGGTCTGGGCTTCTACTTTGGGTAGCTCACCGCTGAAACTGGCCGGTGCAGTAAGTCCCGCGCCGGGCTGAAACCAGTTGGCAAAAAACAGACCGATAAACAAGGCGATGGTAGTCACGACCTCAAAGTACAACAGCGATTTCCAGCCCATACGGCCTACCTGCTTGAGGTCGGAGTGCCCGGCAATACCGGCCACCAGCGTAGCAAATAGCAGCGGTGCGATAATCGTCTTGATCATGCGCAGGAATATTTGCCGCAGGAATCGCAGATTGGTAGCTACCTCGGGGTAGTCGTAGCCAATCTCGGTACCTACTACCATGGCCACAATAATAGAGGTGGTAAGGCTCTGCTTCACAAAGGCGTACGCCAGTAGTCCGGCGATAGCCAGCCAGCGGAGCACCAGCAGCGCGCTATCCGGAATGGCAATCAGGTTGTAGTGATCCAGGAAGGTGGCGACGGCGGCCACCGTTACGAGCCCAAAATTGATGAGGGTAATGTTTTTCTTCATATAAAATGGAAAGGGAATTTTGAAGGTTTTCAGAGGGTAAACATAAGAAAAAAGTAAGCCAATGGTGGAAATTGTTCTGACAATATTTAATCAACTCAATCAAAATCAATTTCTCACTCTTAAAGTGCAAAATGTTATCGAAATCCGTTCGTGGCTTAGAGGTCAATTACAGGAGTTCTGCATTGACGTGCTTACAGCAGTCCACCGTTCGCACTTCATGGATCATGGTTTCCCGCGCTCGTTCCTGAGGATCGAAATACTGACCGTCGAACTGCTCGAATCGGAGAAAAAAGCCTACTGAAAAGTGATTCGGATGATGGCCCACGAAGTGAAGACAAACTTTGCGTGGTACACGGTGGTCGTCATTCCGAATTGTTCGAGATTCGGGAATTGTCCCCCAACAGGTGGGTGAACTGACCACCTACATGAAAAAGGAAGAACTGATGGTGTTTCCTTTTGTAAAGAAAATGGTGTAGGCCCAGCTTGAGAACCGGGAAATCAGCGATCCGGTGTATGGTACAGTGCAGAACCCGATTGCGGAGATAATGCACGAACATACCGGCGAAGGCGAAAGCTTTGCGAAAATCGCTCAACTGAGCAATAACTACACCACCCCGGCGGATGACTACTCTACCTATCGGGTAGCTAACAGTCTGTTGCAGGCGTTCGAAGGGGATCTGCACAAGCACATTCACCTTGAAAACAATATCCTTTTCCCCAAAGCCATCAGATTGGAGCAGGAATTGGCCCTGCGGGCGCAGGAAACCGCATAAACAGCAGGAGTAGTTTTAGCTTTATTAGGGTTTATTTAACGCAGACAGCGTTTTGAACGTTGTCTGCGTTTGTCCGTTAAAAGTGATTTACAATGATTAACCCGTCGCCATTCCAACCCTATATGCTCCTGTTACTGCTGCTGACAGGATACCTCATGGCGGCCTGTGAAAGCGAGAAAAAGTCGACCCATAGAAAGAAAGACACCACCATCGAGACCATCGCCGATCTGGGTGCCCTACCCCTTACGGTCACGCATCCGTCTGACAATCCGACCAGTAAAGAAAAAGTACAGTTGGGGCGTTTTTTGTTTTACGATCCTATCTTGTCGGGTAACAAAGACGTAGCCTGCGCAACCTGTC
>JBBRDE010000295.1:0-6978 GCA_038204185.1 Cytophagales bacterium | reverse complement strand
AAGTACAGCCGGAATTTGGCGATTTGGTGGTGGCCACCTACGGGCGCGGATTCTATATTCTGGACGATCTGACTCCCATTCGCGCCATGGCGAAAGCCCGCCCGGCCGCTAACGCGCTGTTACCCGTTCGGAACGGCTACCACTTTCAGGAAGTGGAATCGCGCCATATCGAAAGTACCCTCAGCGACGGACGCGGCCCGGACTACGGCGTACCGATCCAGTACTTCCTGAAAGACACACTAAAAAAAGCACCGGAGATCAAGATTTTACAAAACGGCAAGGAGATCCGCACGGTGAAAGGTACCAACAAACCAGGCGTGAACCGCGTGTGGTGGGACTTACGGCACGAGTCGCCTGAGCGCCCCAAACTGCGTACCCTGCCGCCGGGCAAATCCTGGGTGCCGTTAGGCAAAGACAGTACCCGCACGCTGCTGGTCTGGGACATCGATATCCATTCCGGGCTGTTGGGGCCACGCGTAGTGCCGGGTACCTTTACCGCCCAAATGAATCTCGGCGATGAAACGCTAACCCAGTCTATTACCATCCTCAAAGACCCCAATACAACGGGTACCATGGCCGACATAGCGGCGCAGGAAGCATTCAGCCTGGAACTCCGCGCCGCCCAGAATCAGACGGTGCAGTTGATCAATGATCTGGAAAAAAAGCGCGCACGAATGAATCAACTAGTCACCAGGGTACCTGATAAAAAACTGAAAGAAAATCTGGCACAACTCAACAGGGATGCCACTCAAATTTCTGCCCAACTCTACGACATCCACCTCACGGGAGCGCGGGAGGATGCTTTCCGTAATCCCATCAGGCTATACGGCCGGTTGGGTGCCCTGGCGAGCGATATTGGAGCCAACGGTGTGGATTTTCCGCCGACCAATCAGCAGCGCGAAGTATTTGAAGTGCTTAGGGCGCAGTTGTCGAAGGTACAACAGGCGTATGATACGTGGATCAAGGAAGAAGTATCGGGTATGGGGAAAGCGTTATCGAAGAAGAATAAGGCTTGGGCGTTGGAGTGATATTACCTCATCCGGCGGCCGACCGTCCCGACCCCTTCTGCTGCTAGGAGATGGGGTGACTAACACGATTAAAAAAATGAAAACAAAAAAAACTGCCGCTTACTGGGTCGAGAAGTACGGGATGCAGCCGCATCCTGAAGGGGGGTACTTCGTGGAAACCTACCGCGCGGCGGAGCAGATTCCGCACGAAGTGTTGCCCGGGCGGTTCGCGGGCAGCCGGGCATTCAGCACGGCGATTTATTTTTTGCTGGAAGGCCACCATTTTTCGGCTTTGCACCGTATTCAGGCCGATGAAGTTTGGCATTTCTACGCGGGAGACCCGCTGGAAGTGTTTGTTTTTTATCCCGAAGGCGGTGCCTTGGAAATTATCCGGCTCGGCCCTGATCCTGATACGGATGAAGTGTTTCAGGCCGTAGTTCCGGCGGGGGCGTGGTTTGGCTCCCGGCCTGTGGTGGGTGCGGCTTATTCACTTGTGGGCTGCACGGTAGCGCCGGGCTTTGATTTCGCGGATTTTGAGTTGGCCGAGCGGGGAAAGTTACTGGCAGACTTTCCGCAACATGAGGCGGTGATTGTAGGGCTGACGTAGCTCCCGTTGCAAATTGACAGCGGCAGTAAGAAGGCACCAAGGTAGGGTACGATTGTTTTAAGCACGGGTTGAATTCACCAAGCCAACCTACGACGAATGCCCAAACGCGTACTTTACTGGCACCGATCCGATCTCAGATTACACGATAACGAATGTGTGGTACGAGCCTGCTCGGACGATCAGGAGGTGTTGCCCGTGTATATCTACGATGAACGGCATTATAGAATACTCGATCTGGGTTTTCGCAGAACGAGCCACCTCCGATACACCTACCTGCAGGATACCCTGGCCAATCTCCGGAAAAACTACCGAAAAATAGGAGGGGATTTGCTCATTCTGTATGGCAAGGCCGAGGAAATCCTGCCCAAGCTGGTAGCCGATCACCAATGCCAGGAGTTGATCTATCAGCAGGAAATCATGAGCGAAGAAACTGACGTGGAAGCGCAATTGAAAGAGAAGATTAATGCCCAGTCGTGCCAGCTGACGCCCGTGTGGGGCCGAACGTTGTACCATCTTGACGACCTACCCTACGAGCCTTCCGCCGTACCACTCACGAGTAAGGCTTTCCGAATCAACACGTCCAAAGCTACGGAACCGCGCGCGCTATTCTCCACGCCCCAGCGGATCAGGTTTGTGGCTTTAAAAGACTACGGTGATGTAGATCAAAGTGCGAAAATCGGATTCAGCGACGAAGAACTGGCTACTGATTATGACGCGGAGGCCTTCCCGGCAGGCGAAACCGCTGCGTTAGAACGGCTTGGGTACTACACATTTGATTCAGAGCTGCTGATCAACTACAAATGGACCCGCAACAAGTCCTTAGGCCTGGACTACAGCAGCAAGTTTTCCCCGTACCTGGCCCACGGCAGCTTGTCCCCCCGGCAAATCTATCATACGGTGAAAGAATACGAAGGCGAGATAAAAAAGAACATATCGACCTGGTGGCTAGTCTTCGAGGTCGTTTGGCGGGATTATTTCAGCTTTCTGGGGCTGCGATTCGGCGATACGGTTTTCTACTCCGGGGGCTACAAGCAGGTACAGACCGAATGGAAAGAAGACTACGATCTGTTCGACCGGTGGAAAAGCGCCACGACGGGCATTCCGTTCGTGGATGCCCACCTGCACCAATTGAGCCGCACGGGTTTCATGAGCAACCGGGGGCGGGTGAATACGTCGAGCTTTCTGGCTCATGACTATCAGGTAGACTGGCGGTGGGGGGCCGCTTGGTTCGAAAGTCTGTTGCTGGACTACGACGTGTGTTCTAACTGGTTCAACTGGAATAATCAGGCGCTGCACCTGTATTACACCAATCCGGTGCATCAGTCTTTGAAATATGACAAAGCCACCGAATACATCCGCTCGGAGTTGGGTTACCTGAACCAACTACCGCTCGAATACCGACACGCGCCCTGGCTCCTGGCCGACGATGCGCTGGAAAGTCTAGGGGCACAAGCATACCGCAGACCCGTGGAAATTTATAAAAAATGGAACAGATCCATTGCCAATATTCAAAAACTGATTCATCCTGCCTGGTCTGCCCAGTAACGCCGGGCTTTGATTTCGTAGAACGGGAAAAATCACCGCGTCTATCCTACCCCCGCAATTCCTGTACGAATCTCAGGCACTCAGCGATTTTATTTTCTACCCATCCGTAGTTTTTTTCCTGAAGAACATCCTTGGGAAACAAATGCGACCCCATGCCCACGCAGAAGGCCCCCGCGCCAAACCACTCGGCGAAGCTTTCCTTAGTAGGGCGTACACCTCCCGTCACCATGATTTTCAGGTCGGCCATTGGCCCGCGCACGGCTTTCAGAAAAGCGGAACCTACCACTTCACCGGGGAATAGCTTCACGACTTCGGCACCGGCTTGCCGGGCGTTGTATATTTCGGTCAGGGTAGCTACCCCCGGGAGCCAGGGTACCTCGGCGGCAACGCAGGCAGCCCCCACGGAAGTATTCAGGATAGGAGTCACCACAAAGTCGGCTCCCGCGTAGATAAACTTGTTGGCTCCTTCGGCGTCGTAGATCGTCCCGATGCCCATCGCCATGTCCGGCAGATTTTCGTGCGCGTAGGCCACTAGTTTCTCAAATGTCTGCAAAGCATTGCCGCCCCGGTTGGTGAATTCAAACACCCGCAGCCCGGCATTATAACTGGCTTTCAATACTTCGATTGCCACGTTGGCATCGTCGTGGTAGAACAAAGGCAAAACGCCTCCCTCATGCAGGGAGTTGAGGACGGTTTCTTTATTGATATGAGCCATTTTTTTAGTGGAAAGTGGAAAGTTGAAAATGATTTTGTTTGTTCCTAGCTTCAAACTAGTGGCAATTGACTCAGGCGAAAGTGTGGCTGTTCAGAGTTTTTGATTCTTGCAGATAAATAAAAGGACTAGCCAGCCAGAAAAGCAGTAACCCATTATCAACTATCAACTATCCACTATCAATTATCCATTACCTCTTAATTCTTCCTGACGTTTCGCCCTGGCGGATGGCTTCTACCTCGGCTTCGGTACTGACGAGGGCGTCGCCTTCGATGGTGTGTTTCAAAGCCGAGGCCGCTACTCCAAATTCCAGGGCTTTTTGCTCGTCGTTGAATTTAATCAGACCGTGAATCAGACCGGCGATGAAGGCATCGCCACCGCCCACGCGATCGACGATAGGGTTGATCTCTACATCTGCCGTTTCCAGCATTTCGCTGCCGTTCCAGAGGTAGGCGCGCAGTAGGTTGTGGCTAGCACTCAGAGAGGTACGATGGGTGTCCACCACGCGGCTCACCTGGGGGAAAGCCTGCTGTAATTTGATACAGGCATCCGGAAAATCGGTGCACTCGATCCCAAATATTTCCCGAATATTGATCGGGTTGGCAATTACAATGTCCGTTCCGGCGGTCAGTTCAGGAAGAACATCGGAAGGCTGCTTGCCGTATTTCCAAAGATTGGAACGATAAAAAATATCACCCGAAACGGTAATGCCTTTTTTACGGGCCGCCTGAATTCCCTGCAAGCAGACATCGGCTGCCTCCTGCGAGAGCGCGGGCGTAATGCCCGCCCAGTGAAACCACGTGGCGTCTTTCAGGATTTCGTCCCAATCGAATTCCTGCGGATTACAGGTTGCAAAGGAAGAACCGGCCCGGTCGTACACGATCTGACTCCCGCGCAGGGCCGCGCCCGTTTCCAGAAAATACACCGCCATGCGCGGCCCACCGTATTGGATATGGGAAATATCCACGCCATGAAAGCGCAGGTACTGCGCCGCCGCCCGGCCAACGGGCGAATCGGGAAAGCGCGTGACGTGGGCCGTGCTATGGCCCCAATAGGCCAGCGCGGAGGCGACGTTGGCCTCACCACCGGCGTAGGTGACGTCAAAGGAGCGGGCTTGTTCAAAACGGGAAAAACCGGGAGTGCTCAGTCGCAGCAGGACTTCGCCGAGGGTAACGATTTGGGCCATAGATAGGGAGCTAGTGGCTGATGGCTTGTGGCTATAAGCTTTTAAAGCGGATAAATGGTTTTTTAGACAAAGCAAAGGTATGGATTTTCGGAAAGTTTGAAACCCTGCCGAAAACCCATACCCTACTAATATTTTCCTTACCCAATTACTGAGACAGGATCTTCAACCTGGTACGCTTAAAATCCAAAGTATTCCTTGGCGTTGTTGTACGAAATATCCTGGACCATTTTTCCCAGCAAGGGTAGGTCGTTGGGCAATTCTCCATTCTCGACATCGGTACCGATGAGGTTGCACAGGATGCGGCGGAAGTACTCGTGGCGTGGGTACGACAGAAAACTGCGCGAATCGGTGAGCATACCCACGAAGCGACTCAACAATCCCATGTTGGACAGCGTGTTCATCTGGTTTTCCATGCCGTTTTTCTGATCCTGGTACCACCAGCCCGAACCAAACTGTATTTTACCCGCCACGCTGCCGTCGTTAAAGTTACCTACCATCGTGGCGATCATCTCATTATCGCCCGAATTAAGGTTATAGAGTACTGTTTTGGCCAGTTGGTCGGTGGAGTCCAGCTTGTCCATGAATTTGGAAAGGGCCTGCGCCTGACTGAAATCCCCAATGGAATCCCAGCCGGTATCGGGCCCCAGGGTACGGTGGGCCCGCGAGTTGTTGTTACGCAGGGCTCCCAAGTGAAACTGCTGCGCCCAGCCTTTGGCATGGTCCATCTTAGCCAGTTCGTACAGCAAAGTTGATTTGTAAGCGTTCTGGGCATCGTTGTCGGGTACGCTACCGGCGAGGGCCAGAGCTGCAGCGTCGTAAGCCGCCTGATCGTCGAACTGCGTCGCGTAGATATGCTCCAGGCCGTGGTCCGACAGGCGTCCGCCCATTTTAGCAAAGAATTCGTGGCGTTTTTGCAGGGCTTCCAGCAAATTATCGTAGTCACCATCGCCCTGTACGCCCGCTACCTGGCACAGTTTCTCAACGTACTCGCGATACGCTGCGGGATCGCCGATGAGTAGCATGGACTTGTCGGCCCGGAAGGTAGGGAGTACCTTGATTTCAAAACCGCTGTCCTGGATAGCCTGATGATATTCCAGCGAATCGGTAGGATCGTCGGTGGTGCAAATGACCCGCACATTCATTTTTAGCAGCAAACTTCTAACGCTGTATTCGGGGCTGCGTAGCTTGGCCGAACATTCTTCGTAAATATCCCGGGCTGAGTCTTTATTAAGGATTATGTCGATGTCAAAGTACCGCAGCAGTTCCAGGTGGGTCCAGTGATAGAGCGGGTTCCGCATGGTGTAGGGTACCGTAGCCGCCCACTGCTCAAACTTCTCCCAGTCGGAGGCATCGCCCGTGCAGTAGCGTTCATTGATCCCGTTGCTGCGCATGGCCCGCCACTTGTAATGATCGCCGTAGAGCCACGCCTGCGTCAGGTTCTCGAACTGCTTGTCTTCCGCAATTTGGTCGGGCGGCAGGTGGCAATGGTAATCGATGATCGGCATCGCCTTGGCGTAGTCGTGGTAAAGTTGCCGGGCGGTGTCGTTGCGCAGTAAAAAATCTTCGTTAATAAAGGTCTTTTGGGTTTTGTGCTTTAATACGGTCATTGGGTAGAGAATTTTGAATGAGTGAATAAGAGATTGAGTGAATTAAAATTCTCCAATTCACTCAATCTCTCATTCAAAATTGAAGCTACGCTCGATGCCCATTTCCAGGCCTCGCAATTCGGCCAGGCCGCGCAGGCGTCCGATGGCTGTATAGCCCGGATTGGTGCGCTTGGTAGCGTTCAGGTCGTCGAGCATCCGGTGGCCGTGATCGGGGCGGAAGGGTAGGCGAGGGGCCGGCCGTCCGGAGTCGTCGCGGCCTGCGTCTTTTCGTTTCTTTTGTTCTTCCAGCAAAGCTTTCATCACGCTGTACATGT
>JBBRDE010000294.1:0-7104 GCA_038204185.1 Cytophagales bacterium | reverse complement strand
ACTGCCCGGAGCTGAATTTAATAGAGTGCCTTTGGAAACAAATCAAGTACCACTGGCTGAACCCCTTGGACTTCTTGACCGCAGCCAGCTTGCAAACGGCTTTGGAGGCTATTTTGGCACAAATTGGAACAAAATACCGTAATACTTTTGCTTAGCTACTTAGGATTAGCATCAGCGACATTTCTGGTTTCTCCAATGTCGGTGGCAAGGTTGTAGAGCCAGGGTAGGGGGGTAGTGGGCTTTGTATCCAGCAGGGCTTCCTTCACGGGCTGCTTTCCCGCCCATCGTTCGCTGGGTTCAAGAAAATGAAGCTTCCAGTTGCCTTGCCGAATGGCGGCAAGTTCCCCATCACGCCCGTAGTAGCACAAAAAATCGTAGGGGGACTTTACTTTCCTGCCCTGAATCAGCGAAAAAATATCGTGGCCGTCGATTTTTCGGTCGGTGGGTATTTGGGCACCTGTCAGTTTGGCCAGGATCGGGTAAAAATCCATCATAATGGCCAACTCCGGGCACACGCTCCCAGCCGGAATTTGCCCAGGCCAGCGAACGATGAGGGGTACCCGGAAGCCCGCCTCCCAGGTACTGCCTTTCCCTCCGTGCAGGGGAGGTGCCGACACGCCCGATGGCCCGTTGTCGGAATTGAACGCTATGATGGTGTTATCAAGGACCCCGGCTGATTCCAACGCTTTCATAACTTCCCCGCAGCTCCAGTCGAGCTCCTCGGTCATGTCCCGGTACAGGCCCTTTTCTCCATCGTGGCGGCGAAAATCCTTGGAGGCGTATAGGAGAATGTGGATCGCACTGTACGTCATATACAGGTTGACCAACAACAGGAGGAAAAAATTGTCACGAAGTGCCTACACGGATCGGTACAACGGATTGTAAACGGACTGGTCTGACAGATTTATGATATGGGCGATCTGGCTGGGCTCAAAGTCTTCAAAGTAGCGGAGCTGGATGGCATCTCGCTGCCGCTTTGTTAAAGCGGTTAAGCGCTTTGGAAAGCCGATACCGATGTTCTTCATTGATCTGTTGTGAAATAAGAAATTCTTGGGAAAAGCTGACTTCCAGCGGGCTCTGTGCCAGACATGCCAAAATTCTGGACTGTTTTAAACTTGCACGCAGCGTATCTACGATGCCCCGGCGCAAGTTTTTCAGAGATAAGGAACCACTTCGCGCACCTCATGCAGCGAACGCTGCTTTTGCCATAATTTCAGAAATAATTCCTGGATACAGTATTTTACCAGCGCTTCGTCGCCGTAAAGACGGAAGCCGTGACGGCAAAGCTGGTGGTACTGGGATAAAAAGAGATTAGCTAGTGCCGGTTGCTTTCCCCCGAGGAAAGCTTCCCGGAGCTCCGAATTTTCTACCTCACGACTAATTGCTACTTTCTCCATCATTAGGATAGAGGTGCAAATTTATTCACAAATAAGCATGTTTTCGTAGAATGTGAATTACATGCAGGCGAAAGTTCTTGTATTGATCTACGAGATTATTTGCGAAGTATGATGGTTCGATGGGGAATAAAGAATGTGCCCCTATAAAGTTTGAACCGGCCTTTTAAAGCGGAATTTAAACAAAACAAAAAAGCCTGATAATCGAAGGATTATCAGGCTTTTAGTGTTGGCGGTCCGGACGGGACTCGAACCCGCGACCCCCTGCGTGACAGGCAGGTATTCTAACCAACTGAACTACCGAACCACTTACGTTTTCGCTGTTGTTTCAGGTTAAACGTGGGGCAAAAGTATGGTCTTGCACTATACCGCGCAAGCTAAGGCCAGAATTATTTTTCATCAATGGGGTAACAACTCTGATTATCAGTCTCAATTTTGAGAAATTATTTTTCTCAAAAACCGCTTTATGATCAATTGTGTGGTGAAAAAGAGAACAAAAACCACCCGGTGTTCGCAACCGGGTTCAGCAACCCTGCCCGTAATATGCGTCCTTCCCATGTTTGCGCTCGAAGTGCTTCATCCGAAGCGTATCCTTCAAAACCGCCGTATCAGCATTGATTTGCAGGGTTAGGTAGGCCATCCGGGCTATTTCTTCCAGCACCGCTGCGTTGTACACCGATTTGGCCGCATCCTTGCCCCATGTGAAGGGGCCGTGGTTTTGCAGGAGTACCATTTCTACTTCGTGGTGGGACAAACCTTTTTCTCCGAAACAATTCAGAATTTGATGTCCGGTTTCGTGTTCGTAGTCGCCAAGGATCATGTCGTCGGTTAAGACGGGTGCGCAGGGGATATCGCGGTGAGTGTGATCAGCGTGAGTAGTGCCAAAAATGGGGATGTCACGTCCGGCCTGCGCCCAGGCCACGGCGTAGGTACTGTGGGTATGGGTGATGCCGCGGATGTCATCCCAGATTTTGTACAGCAGCGCGTGGGTTTTAGTGTCGGACGAGGGGCGAAGGGTACCCTCCACGACCCTGGCGTCGTAGTCCATAATGACCATGTCCTCCGGTTTCAATGTGTCGTAGGGTACCCCGCTGGGCTTGATGGCAAATACGGATTTGTCGCGATCCACCGCGCTTACGTTGCCAAAGGTGAATAGCACCAGCCCGAGTTGGGGTAGTTGCATGTTGGCTTCGTAGGCCTCTTCTTTCAGGGTCTTGTACATACTCATAGCTTAGCGGTAAACCGTTTCTCCTAACTGTAACTCTCTTTTCAATCCTCTTAGGGTAGTGGCTTCATCGATAATAACCAATTCTACGCCCAGCATATCGGCCAGATCCTCCATATAATTAACCGTCAGGCTTTGGGTATAGGCGGTATGGTGCGCACCCCCAGCCAGAATCCAGCCCTGCAAACCTACCTCCATGCTGGGTTGCGGTTGCCAAAGTACTCGGGCAGTAGGAAGCTTGGGGAATTCCTGGGTGATTTTTACCGCAGTCACTTCATTGACCAACAGCCGGAATCGATTACCCATATCGATCAGCGAGACGTTGAGCGCGGGGCCTGCCGCGCCGTCGAACACCAGCCGCACGGGATCTTCCTTCCCGCCGATGCCCAGCGGGTGTACCTCGCAATGCACCGGCCCGGCAGCGATACTGGGGCAAATTTCCAGCATGTGCGAGCCAAGCACCATAGGGTTTTGTGGGTCGAAATGATAGGTGTAATCTTCCATGAACGAGGTACCTCCCGGCAGGCCCGTTGCCATCGTTTTCATTATGTGGACAAGGGCGGCGGTTTTCCAGTCGCCCTCGCCGCCGTAGCCGTAGCCCGCCGCCATCATCCGCTGCGAGCCGATACCCGGCAATTGGCGCATTCCGTGCAGATCCTCAAAGGTGTTGGCGTATGCCGAATAGCCGCCCTTTTCCAAAAAGTATTTCAGCCCCAGTTCGATGCGGGCGGCTTCCACGAGCGAACCGCGAAGGTTGCCCCCCGCGACTAATGAGGTAGCAAGTTGATAATTGGCGGCGTATTCCTGCATCAAACCGTCGATATCGGCATCAGAAATTTGATTGATAACCTTGACCAAATCACCTACCCCGTGCGTGTTGACCGAAAAGCCGAATTTGATCTGTGCTTCCACTTTATCGCCCTCCGTTACGGCTACCTCGCGCATATTATCGCCGAAGCGCACCACTTTCATGGTCTGCATACGGTACCGGGCTACCGCTACGCGCGTCCATATATTGATGGGTTCCAGCACCGCGTCGCTTTGCCAATGCCCCACGACTACTTTCCGGCTAATCCGCATTCGTGATACCAGGAAGCCGAACTCGCGGTCGCCATGGGCGGACTGGTTCAGGTTCATGAAATCCATGTCGATGTCGGCAAAGGGAATGTCGCGGTTGAACTGCGTGTGCAAATGTAGTAGGGGTACCTGTAGCGCATTTAGGCCACCGATCCACATTTTGGCGGGCGAGAAGGTGTGCATCCATACGATGATACCTATGCAGTTGGGGGTCGCGTTCGCAGCCTTACAGACAGCCAGAATTTCTTCGGGTGTTTTGACCACGGGCTTAAAAACAACCCGCACCGGAATATGCGGGACAGCGTTGAATGACTCTGCAATAATTTTGGAATGTTCGTCTACCTGCCGGAGGGTTTTTTCGCCGTACAGATGCTGACTACCCGTTATGAACCAAACTTCATAGGATTTTAAATCAATGACCATGTTCAATAAATTTTCCCAGAGACTGATACTTTGAATACAATATTTTATAAACCTCAACCTGCTCATTCCTGGGCTCATAATGGGCGTCGAAACCGGAACCCATCGCCCGCTGGGCAGCAAACAGATCGGGATGGACTCCTGCTGCCACGGCGGCGTTCATGGCCGCACCCAACGCGCAGGCCTGGTCGGAACTGGCTACCTTGATCGGCATGTCCAGCACATCAGCCAGGGTCTGCATCACAAAGGGTGATTTCTTCGCTACTCCGCCAATGGCAATGACCTGTCGGATGGGTATCCCCTCCGAAATAAACCGATCCACAATGGCGCGGGAGCCAAACGCCGTAGCTTCGACAATCGCTTTGAACAAAATTACGGCATCACTACTCAGATTCAGCCCCATCAACCCGGCTTTCAGGGTGTGGTTGGCATCGGGCGTGCGGCGGCCATTGATCCAGTCGGTGGCGACAGGATCGTTTTTAGTTACGGGAAGTTTGGCGGCTTGCTCGGAGAGGTAGGGGATGAGCTTTTGTCCCAAATCATCCGCTGCCTCGTCACCCAAAATGGCGCGAACCGGCTCAGTAATGATCCGCTGAAACCAGGCGTAGTAGTCGCCGTAGGCCGACTGCCCCGCTTCGGTGCCCAACATACCGGGAATGATAGAGCCATCCACCTGCCCGCAGATGCCTTTGATCAGCAGGTTCCCGATTTCCTCATTCGGCGCGATGAGCATGTCACAGGTGGAGGTACCCATCACCCGCACAAAGGTGTAAGGCTCGATTTCGGCCCCCACGGCTCCCATGTGGGCATCGAACGCACCTACCCCCACCACGACCGCAGTGGAAAGCCCTAGCTTTTGGGCCCATTCAGGCGAGAGGGTACCCTGTAGCTCGTCGGAGGTACAGGTGTCGGAGTACAGGCGGTCCCGCAGTCCGGACAGCAGCGGGTCGAGTTGGGTGAGGAATTCGTCGGAAGGTAGCCCCCCGAATTCCTGGTGCCACATGGCTTTGTGGCCCGCCGCGCAGCGCGAACGCTTCATGGTCAACGGGTCGGTATGGCCCGTCAGCACGGCCGGAATCCAGTCGCAATGCTCGACCCACGAAAAGGCGTGCTCGCGGATACTTTCGTCTACTCGCAACGTGCGTAGAATTTTGGCCCAAAACCATTCGGAAGAATAAATGCCTCCGACGTATTTGGTGAAATCCGTGCCCCCCTGATGCGCCAGAGCATTAATTTCTTCCGCTTCGGCGTTGGCGGTGTGGTCTTTCCAAAGGATGAACATGCCGTTGGGATTTTCGTCAAATTCGGGGGTTAGCGCGAGGGGGGTACCTTCGCGGTTTACCGCCACCGGCGTGGAGCCCGTCGTATCCACCGAAATGCCTACGACCTTCTCCCGAATATCGTCAGGGCAATTCTGTAAAGCCCCGGTGATGGCGATTTGGAGCCCTTCCAGGTAGTCCAGCGGATGCTGCCTGAACCGGGACGTAGCGGCATCGCAGTATAAGCCATTTTTCCAACGCACATAGTAATGCACAGCGGTTCCAACGCTTTCCCCAGTCTGGGTATCGACCACCAGCGCCCGCACCGAGTCGGTGCCATAATCCACGCCAATCGTGTAGTGTTTCTGATCCATTTTTCTGTGGTAAGAATAAAATCCGCGCCTGTCGGATACGTAGTAGTTTGGGGTGATTTGAACTCTTACTTAGAGTGTAAAACGGGGTAATACTACTTTTCAATGACAAGAAATACCGCCGATATTGCTGGATAGCAAGGTAGAAAATACCAGATTACCAATTTTAACTTAAAGTGCCTCTACCCTTTTGTATGAAAAAAATACTGATTCCGGGTTTGCTTCTTGTTGGGTTGGCATTACTGTCCTATACCCCAAAAGAAAAGATTCCTCCGACTACCAAACCCAATATTCTGGTGATCATGGCCGACGACATGGGCTATTCGGATTTGGGCTGCTACGGTGGAGAGATCAAAACCCCCAATCTTGACCGGCTGGCGGCCACCGGTCTGCGCTTTCGCAATGCCTACAACACCGCGCGTTGTTGTCCTACCCGCGCCAGTTTGCTCACGGGCCAATACCAGCATAAGGTAGGTCTGGATCGCAATGGCAAGAGTCTTACCCGCGACGGGGTCACTATCGCCGAGGCCCTGAAACCCTACGGCTACCAAACGGGCATGGTAGGCAAGTGGCACTTGTCGGAGGCTATTCCGCTGGATGATAAGGACAAGCACCTGGACTGGCTGAATCACCAATACGACCCCAGTGTTCCGTTTGCGGAGGTCAGCACTTATCCCATCAACCGGGGCTTCGACAAGTACTACGGAATCATTTGGGGTGTCGTAAGCTATTACGACCCCTTCTCGCTGGTGGACGGGGATAAACCTGTTAAAACCGTCGGAAAAGACTATTACATTACGGACGATTTTAGCCAGAAAGCCACCGAGTATATACGGGGTTTTTCCAAAAAAGACAATCCGTTTTTCCTGTACCTGGCCTATACTTCCCCCCACTGGCCCATTCAGGCCCCACAGGCGGACGTTGCGAAGTACATTCCGGTCTATCAGGAGGGCTGGGATGTATTGCAGCAAAAGCGCCGTGACCGTCAGATCGAAATGGGTCTGTTGTCGCCCCAGCAGAATAAACTTTCGCCCATTCAGGGTCGGAAAAGGGCAGATTTGTCGGCGGCGCAAAAAGAATTTAACGTAAAAAAAATGGCTACCCACGCGGCGATGGTGGCGCGCATGGACCTGGGCATTGGTAAAGTATTGAAAACGCTGGAAGAAACGGGAGAGCTGGATAATACGATGATCGTGTTCATGTCGGACAATGGTGCCTCACCCGAAATAATGCGTGTTTCGGGCTACGACCGGCCCTCCGAAACTCGCTCGGGAGAAAAACTGCTGTACGCGGATGCAATTCCGACGGCGGATATGGGCAAAGAAATTTCGTATACAGGCATCGGTCCGGAATGGGCC
>JBBRDE010000293.1:0-7109 GCA_038204185.1 Cytophagales bacterium | reverse complement strand
CGCGGACGCGGTTGCCCGTCACGATGACTTGGGGAATGTGCGTGGCCCGGATGGTACCTATTTCGGGAATCGTGATCTGCCAGTCGGAGAGTACTTCCAGCAAAAAACTTTCAAATTCCTCGTCGGCGCGATCTACCTCGTCGATGAGTAGAACGGGGGATTTATGGTGCGTGATCGCCTGCAACAGCGGCCGCTTCATCAGAAATTTCTCCCCAAAAATCTCTTCTTCCAACGCATCTACCTGACCGGGAGTACTTTGCCGCGTTTCCAGCATTTTGAGGTGCAGCAACTGCCGCTGATAATTCCACTCATAGAGCGCGTGGGATGCATCCAGTCCCTCGTAGCATTGCAACCGAATAAGATCGGTATCCATCGCCCGCGCCATCACCTTGGCAATCTCGGTCTTACCTACCCCCGCTGGTCCTTCGATCAGCAGGGGTTTTTGCAGTTGCATCGAAAGGTACACCGCCATCGTCACGGATGGCTCGGTGATGTACCCTTGCGATTTTAAGAGGTCGGCGATATTCGTTACATTCATGCCTAAATTTTAGCGTGGATCAAGGGGGTAAAAGGTTAAAGGTGAACGGTTGAAGGTGTTTTTTTTAGGAAGGCCCATAACGTCTTTTAACCGTTAACCATTCACCTTTTCACCCAAAATTAGATCAACGCTACTAATGCCCTTTTGCAGTACACTCTCGCCAAATGCAGGCGGTATTCTTCTGAGGCATAGTGGTCGGCGTTGATGTTTTGGCCTTCGGCAGCCTGGGCTGCAGCGGCTTCTAAGGTGCCTTCAGTCCAGTCGGTGATGGCTGCTTCTACGGTATGGTCGCGGAAGGGCGCATCAGCCACTCCGGTGAAGGCGACGCGCGCGGAGCCATCGGGCAGACGCGCGGCGGCACAGCCCACAATAGCGAAGCGGGAGGCGGGTTGGGTTAATTTCTGGTAGGTCATGCGGGTACCTTGGGCCGGAATGGGAAACCGGATTTGGGTCAGGATGTCGCCATCTTCCAGGGCCGTGGAATAGAAGCCCGTGAAAAAGTCGTCGCCTGAAATGCAGCGTTCGCCGGCTTTGCTGCGCACCACGATCGTGCAGCCTGCCGCCAGAATCATGGCTGGCCAGTCGGCAGAGGGGTCGGCGTGGGCCAAACTGCCACCCATGGTACCCTTGTACCGGATCATGGGATCACCCACCGCAGCGGCACCTTTGGACAGCATCGGCAGGTGCTCTTTGATAATTTCCGAATCCATGATTTCGCGGTGGGTAGCCGCGCCGCCGATGACGACTTCGCCATCTTCCACTTTTATTTCTTTCAAAGCCGGAATGTGGGCGATGTCCACGAGTTTGTCGGGCGCACTCAGCCGAAGTTTGAGCGCCGGAATCAGGCTATGTCCGCCCGCCAGTAGTTTGACATTATCACCCAGTAGATCCAGTGCTTCTTCAATGGTATCAGGCCGGGCGTATTCAAAAGGATATGAGATCATTAGGGGTAGGTTTTAGAATATTAGGAATTAGGTTTTAAGTGAAGCCGATTGACTGATAAAAGCACTCTCAACTATCCACTCTCAACTAGATTGCATGGCTCGCCATACGCGCTCGCCGGTCATTGGCATGAGAATATCCTTGACCTGATGTCCGCCGCTCCACAGCGCGTCGATGACAGCGTTGACTACGGCGGGTGTGGAACCGATGCAACCTGCTTCGCCTGCACCCTTGACACCCAGTGGATTGTGCGGACAGGGTGTTACCTGCCGGTCCAACTCGAACATGGGTAGGTCGTCGGCGCGCGGCATGGCATAATCCATGTAGGAGCCGTTGGTCAACTGCCCATTTTCGTCGTAAATCGCGCCTTCCAGCAGGGCCTGCCCGATACCCTGCGCCAGTCCACCGTGGATTTGTCCGTCCACGATCATTGGGTTGATCACATTGCCCACGTCGTCTACCGCGATGAAGCGTTTGAGCTTGACTTTTCCCGTTTCCTTATCTACCTCCACCACCGCAATGTGGCAACCGAAGGGGTAGGTGAAGTTGGCCGGGTCGTAGAAACTTGAAAAGTCCATGCCCGGTTCCAGCCCTGCGGGATACACGTGCGGGATGTAGGCGGTAAGGGCTACGTCGCCAAAACTGATGGACTTATCGGTACCTTTCACGGTCCATTTTCCTTCGGCGAATTCCAGATCGTCGGCAGCGCATTCCAGCTTGTGTGCAGCGATTTTCGCGCCTTTTTCCAATACTTTATCGATACTCTTGACAATGGCTGAGCCACCTACCGCCAAACTTCGCGAGCCATAGGTACCCATCCCGAAGGCTACCGCGTCGGAGTCGCCATGCACGATGTCCACGTCCTCCATCGGAATCCCGAACTTATCGGCGATGATCTGGGCAAAGGTCGTTTCGTGGCCCTGTCCGTGTGAGTGTGAACCGGTGTAAACGCTTACCTTGCCCGTAGGCTGCACCCGCACCTGCGCCGACTCGTACAAGCCAGCCCGCGCGCCCAGCGAACCTACCACCGCGGAAGGTGCGATGCCGCAGGCTTCGATGTAAGTCGAAAAGCCCACGCCCAACAGTTTACCGTTTTTAGCCGCTTCTTTTTGTTCCTTCCTAAAATTGGCGTAATCCAGCATCTCCACACCGCGATCCAACACCCCGTGGTAGTTGCCTGAGTCGTACTGCAAGGCGACCTGCGTTTGGTAGCCGGGTTGCTCTACGCCATCGAAGGCAGGAATGAAATTCTGTTTGCGCAGTTCTACGGGATCTCTTCCCATTTCCAACGCGGCCAGATCCATCAGCCGTTCCAGCAGGTAGGTCGCTTCGGGACGTCCGGCACCCCGGTAGGCATCCACCGCAACGGTGTGCGTGAACACGCCGTACAACTCAATATGAATTTTGGGCGTCGTGTAAAGACCCTGTAAGAGGGTACCGTGCAGGAAGGTAGGTACCACCGGGCCAAACGTAGAAAGGTACGCGCCTAAGTTGGCGTAGGTCTTGATACGCAGTGCCTTGACGTTCCCCTCGGCGTCGAAGCCCATTTCGGCTTTGCTGACGTGGTCGCGACCGTGGGCATCGAGCATGAAGGCTTCGGAGCGCGTTTCGGTCCATTTGATGGGACGTTTGATTTTTTGGGAAGCCCAGGTGACGAGCGCTTCTTCGGTATAGTGGAAAATTTTCGATCCAAAGCCCCCGCCCACGTCCGGCCCGAGTACGCGCACTTTGTGCTCGGGAATGCCCAGTACGAACGCGCACATCAGCAGTCGAATAAGGTGCGGATTCTGGGTGGAAGTGTAGAGGGTGTATTTGTCAGTCGCCTCGTCGAAATGCCCGATGTAGGCGCGCGGCTCGATAGCATTGGGTACCATGCGCTGATTCACAAATTCCAGCGTCGTGACGTGCGCCGAGGCCTCGATAGCCTCATCCACTTCACCAATCGGATTGCCCAGTTCCCAGTCGAAAGCCAGGTTGCCGGGCACATCTTCATGAACGAGCGTGGCGCCTTCCTGCGTGGCTTTGAAAGCGTCGGTCACGGCACCGAGGTCATCCCATTCCACTGTTACAGCCTCGGCGGCGTCTACCGCCTGGGCATAAGTTTCGGCGATGACAACAGCCACCGGATCGCCGATGTGCTTGGCGGTGCTACCCGTGGCTATCAGTAGCGGATGGGGCGGCTCTTTCATCGTATCGCCGTTGCGGAAATTAATAACCCAGCCGGTAGGTACCCCTCCGATGCCGGAAGCCTTAATATCGTCGCCCGTGAAAATGGCGACCACACCGGGCATTTCCTGGGCTTCGGTACTGTCAATGCTCAGTACTTTGGCGTGGGCGTAGGGACTGCGAACGAAGGAGGCGTAGGTCATGCCTACCAGTTTTATATCGTCGGTATAGCGGCCTTTTCCGGTGATGAAGCGCTTGTCTTCGACCCGCTTCACGGATTGGCCGATGTAATTGTTGTTGCTCATGATGTTAATGTTGGAAAGAGTGACCGGGTCGCCGGTGCGATGATAGAATGAGTGAATAATTTTTTTGATGATATGTCTGATGCCTGGCGCACCACTGTGAGGATGGAGTAGAGGTTGATTCGACGAATGATTGAAGTATTCGTAAACCATACCTGTTCTATCATTCACACAATCTGTCATTCTATCAATACTTCTTTATTCATTGCTTCCGCGGCCCACTGCACGCTGCGGACAATATTATGGTAGCCCGTGCAGCGGCAGAAGTTACCTTCCAGTCCGTGGCGGATGTCCGACTCGGAGGGGTTGGGGTTTTGGTTCAGCAAGTCTACGGCGGTCATAATCATACCGGTGGTGCAGAAACCACACTGCAAGCCGTGACATTCTTTGAAGCCTTCCTGGACGGGGTGCAACTGGCCATCAGTAGCAAGACCCTCAATGGTGGTGATTTCGCAGCCATCGGCCTGCACGGCCAGGATCGAGCAGGACTTGACGGCCATGCCGTCCATGTGGATGGTACACGAACCGCAGCTACTGGTATCGCAGCCGATGTGGGTGCCTGTCAGACTGAGGTTTTCTCGCAGGTAATGCGCCAGGAGGGTTCGGGGTTCTACCTCGTGGGAGTGTACTTTGCCGTTAACTTTTACGGTGATTTGGGTCATAGTTTATTAGGTCAAAAGGTTAAAGGTAAAGGGTTTATTTACGTCAGAAATGAAGGCTTAAAGCGGGTGAAAGGCAAAATGGTTAAAAAGTTGTTTGAGAACGACTTATCGCAATACGAGCCGTTGACCTTTTAACCGTTTACCCTTGACCCATTTCCACTATCTCTTGCTCGAAATTCTCGAAAAACTGCTTCGTGAGTGAATTAGCGACGCCACTCATGACGCGGTTGCCGGTTCGGGCCAACAAGCCCGAGAGCTTTGCCCCGCCGTCGAAAACAAGTTCTGTCTTGTCGTCTTCAATGGGTCTCAGGTCAATTTTGACGGTAGCGTCGGCGTTGCCGATTTTGCTGCTTTGCTTCACATTCAGGGTGTATCCCTCCCCCGGTCGAATATCCAGCATCGTCAGGCCGCCCGAAAACGAACCGTTGACCGGGCCCATCTTTACCTGGGCGATGGCTTTATATTCATTTTCGCCGATTTTTTCCAGAGTGGTAACGCCCGGCACGATACGAGCCAGTACGTCGGTATCCATGAGCATGGCCCAGACCTGGTCGGGCGTGGTATTAAGAATGTGTGAACCGGATAAGTCCATAATGTCCTCTTATTAAATGGAGGGTAGCTTATTGAAGCGGGGAGATGATTTTCTGCAAAAAAGCCCTTCCTGCGTCACAATACAGGAAGGGCTACCAATTTATGTATAATTTTTTGGAGAAAAAATAAAACCGAGAGGATTTATAAGTGAAATTTTGTACAATGGTTTTTACACAAGGATAGATCGATCTCAGTAAAAGTGAATGTGCTGTTTTTATTGATCCTGCCCGTAAAGAAAATAACGGCTTTCTCAGTGACTTAACTCAATACTGAATGAAAAATAAATATGATTTGATTGTGATTGGGGCTGGAAGTGGCGGGCTTGGTATGTCACTGGCGGCTCATACCCTTGGAATCAAGGTACTGTTAATCGAGGAGAACGCCAGCAATGTCGGCGGCGACTGTCTCAATTTTGGCTGTATTCCCAGCAAGGCGCTTATCCACGTAGCCAAGCAGTTTGCCCACGGAAAGCGGGCAGAAGTATTTGGGGTGAAAATGGAAGGAAAGGCCGACCTCAATAAAGTGATGACATACGTGCATGACCAGCAAGCCGTGATTCGTGCCCACGAAAATGCCGACTACCTGCGCAAGAAAGGACTGAATGTCTTGATCGGCCGCGCTCACTTTGTCGATGAGGAAACGATTTCGGTCAACGAAGCGGAATACACCGCCAGGCGTATCGTCCTCGCTACGGGTTCCAAACCCCGCCAACTCGATGTGGAAGGGAGCGATGCGGCCAATCTCTATACCAACGAAACGCTTTTCTATGACCTGAAAAAGTTACCCGATCATTTGCTGGTCATTGGTGGAGGGCCCATTGGTTGTGAAATGGCGCAGGCGTTTCGGCGGTTGGGAGCAGAAGTGACGATAGTAGACCGGGGCGATCGGTTGTCCTCGAAGGAACTGCCGGAGTTTTCCGCCATTCTGGAAAAGCAGTTTGAAGAAGAGGGAATCAAAATTCTTCATCAGGCGGAGGTCGTAGCTTTTCCTGGGGCCAATGAAGCCGAAGTGCTCATGGAGGGGAAAGCAAAGAAGAAGATTTCGTTTGATGCCGCCCTGGTGGCTATCGGGCGGGTCGTGACAACCGAAGGACTGGGGCTGGAAAAGGCGGGTATCCAGGTAGAAAAAGGAAAAATTGTCATCGACGAGTATCTCCAAACTACCAATTCGCGGGTATTCACAGCGGGCGATTCAACGGGACTTTACTACTTTTCGCACGGGGCCGAAAAGCACGTGCGGCAGTTGATGCGGAATTTCTTTGTGCCTTTTTTTAAAAAGAAACACGCCCCCGAGACTTTGTCCTGGGTGACGTTCACCGAACCCGAGATAGCAACCTTTGGGCGTTCGGGAAAAGATCTGATAAAGGAATCGGTTAACTTCGAAAAAATCAACCAAAACTTTGAAGACGACGACCGCGCCATTACTGACGACTACCGATACGGTAAACTGGTACTGTACGTGAGTAAGAAAAAATGGTTTCTCGGCAAGAGCATCATTCTGGGGGGCAGCATGATTGCACCACATGCGGGCGAGCTAGTGCAGGAATTGTTCACCGCGCAGCTCGCGGAGTTAAATACCAATGTTTTGTTCAATAAGGTGTACGCATATCCTGTGGCTTCCAGGATCAATCAAAAAGCCACCAATTCGATCAGAACGGGTGATTTGACACCTTTTTTGAGGAATCTTTTGGGCTTTTTGTATCGGTTGTGAAAGGATATGGAGTAACGGAATTTATTACTTCCATGTAGTCAGGTGGAAACACCTGGTTACGCTTTGCTGATGAGTTATATTGATTGGCAAGTTAGAAAAAAACTTGACCCAGGATTATCCCCGAAGCCGCTCCACTACTTCCCGCACGTGTTCGATGGCTTCATTGACGTCCTCCTCTTTGATGAATCTTCCCAAGCT
>JBBRDE010000292.1:0-7184 GCA_038204185.1 Cytophagales bacterium | reverse complement strand
GAATTTTGACAGAAAAAGCTCGTCCAGTCCATAGGCTTTGTAGTTATTAATAATTTCATACCCAACGGAATACTGGAAAATTTGGGCCATAGTTTCAGAATAAATCGCATTGGCCAGACCATCAATTTTTCCTCCAAAGATGAAGTTAGCCGGAAAATTCAGAGTCATATTATGCCCCATCTCGTGATATAAAGAAGAGAAATCGCTGTCTGCGCCTTTGATAAAGCCATCTCCCGAACCAAAACTTACCGGTCGGGTAAACCACAGCGAATAAGCTCCGCCGAAGGTTGAATCACGGAACATATATTGTTCAAACTTGCCCTGATGAAGAACAGCGTTTTCGTTCAGGAAATCAAATTCTATGGTAGCACCTAACTGCATGAGGTATTCATAATCCGCCCGAGATACATCGGTAAAGAATTTGTCAGAAAAAGGCGGGAGGATTATTTTCGGAAAATTGCTATGGGAATTGTCGAAGGTAATTGGCTGACTTGGGATATAAACTCTCATCTTAGGATCTAGCGCAATCGGACTGATTTTTCCCTTAACAAAATCCACCATTACCTCAACAGTATCTTTCTCCGTAGCCGAATAGTTGGCTACTACCTTGGCAAGGTAGTTTTTACTTACATCGGCATACGTTTTTTTCCGCGGAAAAAAGCCGTTTGTTGAGGTACCATCCCCCCAAATCCAGGTAAAGTTTAACCCTGGTGTAGTGGGTCCGCGGCTATCACCACCTCCAAACTCCACCTCGCCCGAGCTGCGGTTGATCGTGTGGATATTTGCAGTTAGTGTTCGATTGAGGGTCAGAGCTTTTTTGTAGTTGAAAATCTCCGTTTGTCCCAAACAGAAAGCAGGGATCAAGGAGATTGACAGAAACAGTAGAGATTTTCTCATGAAGGAGTAGTAGAGAAAATTAGATTATTTGACTAGTCTTTAAAATGCCAAACTAACCGATGGCTTGTCCTCCATTTCGGTAGCAAGCGACCCGTAGAATGCATATAAGACTTATACTGTTCCCCAAACGCTTCAAGCATCATTTGTTCCTCATGATTCACACGCCCCAGGTACATTAACCAGAACCAAATCAGGAGCGTTACCCCGGATCAATCAATTGGCCGAAAGAAGCAGTGTACCGATTCCCGACATTAAAAAAGACAGGTACAGGGGATGACGCACGTAAGCCGAATGTGAAGTTGTTGGAGCTTTTCTGCTTAGCCCATCGATACCGCACGGCCTTGCTGACCAAGCAGCATACCCGACCAACTGGTGAAGATGACTGAGATCCCTACCGTCAACCAGGCTGCTGCGGTTTCCACGCCACTTAGAATCGTCATCGTATGAATGATGATCAAAGCCAGGTTCGACAGAAACACAAAAAAAACCAGGCCTTTACGGGCTACCGAAGGATCAGCCTCCTTGGCATACCCTAATGTGACCGCGATGGCTATGAGGGTAGAACCATAACCCTGCGCAAGCATTCGGGTAGCCGGATTAATCATATTGGGGTCGGTGAGGTACTGATTGCCGATGTAATCCGGCCAAAAAGTCATAGTAATGCCAAACAACATACAAACTACGGCTACGGCGGTGAAGAGGTTTTTGGTGTTCATGGTTGAGGGTAGGTTTAGAGGTTTATGGGAAAGAGTTTATTAGAAACGCACAATCAGTACGTAAACATCCGATCGCTCTCCGCCGCGAGCTGCACCAGCTTTGTGGGCATGGCAAACTCGGCGGGCTTGCCCTTGATGTCTGCATCGGTCATGCCCCGAGCTTTGGCGGACATACCTGATACGAAAAACTGCCCGCCTGCTTTGACGATCGCCTCGTAATGGTCTTTCAACTTACCCGTGCCGATGCCCTCCACTTGCGCCATGTCGGTGTCGCGGAGCAGCAGGGCCGCGTTGCCCGCCAGAAACAGGGTGACGGTATGTCCCTCCTCCAGTGCCGACTTGGCCACCAGAAAAGCAAGGGCGGCGCGGGTAGGGTCCTCAGGGCCGTGTGTCACATGAATCAGGAATTTCATTTTTACAGCTCTTTTTAGATTGGGTTTTTCTGCTTTATCATACAGAGGGGCAGTCATCGACGGACTGATCGTTAATTTTTCGCTTGTCGTAGCAAGCAGGGTCTGGGCCTGCACTCCCCCAAGGGGAAGTAGCAGCCACAGGGTGGTAAAAAGCACTTTCATCGGATGTCGATTTGGATAGTGTAATGATTACTCGTTATGAATCAAGGGCTTGATCTGCTCGGCCATTTCCGGTGTTACCTGCACCTGGTGGGCATCGCTGGCGTGTTGCGCTGCTAGTTGCAGCACCTCGTTTTCACTTTCGGCTTTGATGATTCCGGGGCAGTCGAAGCCCACGTCGCGGCAGTGTAGTACTTTCATGATGGTTGTAGTATAAGGTTGAAATAGTTGAAGGCTGCTTACTTTGTAGCATTGAAATCAGATAAATCCGGAAACTGGTTAAGCACAAATATGCCTCACATAATGTTACTAGAACACGGGAAAAACACCGTTTTCACTACCGTATTTTCCCCCTTTCGCCTGTCTTTTAGCTAGCCTGCCCCCTTCATGATAGAACGAAGCGTATTTTTGTATCCAAAAGCCACATTTCCAACAGGATACGCTCACAAAATTCTTTCGCTGGGCTTCACCAAACAATACTGATCATTCAGTATATTTCGTCTCATTTTCCCTCTACCCGCCCATGACTCGCCCCACTCCTGCCGCCATTGATTTCAGTTCCTACAAAAGGGCCTGGCACTCTGAACTTATCGAATCCGATGTGGATGAAATCGACGATCTGATTACGGCCAATCCTTTGCTTCACGTAACCTTCCTGCTGCGGGATACGGCCATGGCGATCAAGGACGTTAAGCGAATGTATTACTCTTGTATTTTGGGTAACGTAGAAAAGGTATGCGGGTGGAGTAAGGAGATTTTTTTGAGCGGAGGGGTTAATTTCTACGTTTCTCAGATACCACCTCCGGAGTTCAGGGGGCTGGAAGAAATGACGAAACTGATCAATGAATACGTAATTACGATTCCGACGGCCCAAACCTCGGATTTCCGCGCCATCTTCGATTATAAAATGACAAGGGCCGATGGCACTGTTTGCCGAATTATTCAGGAGAGCATTGCTTTGAAACGCGATACAAAGGGGAATATATTATTCTTTCTGGCCCTTGTATCGAACATCACCAGCCTCAAGCGGGACGCGCGCCAGCACCTGCGGCTAACGGATGGACAAGAAAACCGAATGTACGAAGTGGATAACCGAACGGGGGTATGTCGGCCGTTGGAAGCCCTTAGCAAGCGTGAGCTGGAAATAGCGCGGCTGCTGGGCCAGAATCTGGGGAGCGAGGCCATCGGCGAACGGCTGTTTATCAGCCCCCATACCGTCAACACCCACCGCCAGCATATGCTCCGGAAATTCGGGATGACGGATACAATGGAACTTATCAACTTCCTGACGATCTACCGGCTGTTTTGAGGGCAGAGAATTTACAAAATAAGGTCGTGACTTTGGGAAATTTTCAATAAATAACCTACCTGACCGCTGTAAAAACGCGCGTGTTGGTGAAGGTACCTTTTTCGACTACGTCTTTGTTGTGCGAACTGATGAACAGTCCGACCATCAGTTCTTCGGGAAAATCAAAATCGGGTACCTCTACGGTCCAGAAGGGCATTCCCAGCTTAGCCACCGACACGAAGTAACTGCGCCCCCGGCGTTCCAATTGCAGGATGTCCGCCTGCACCATTGGAATCTTCACCTCCTCGATGTTGGTGCCATTTTTTTTGCGGTATTGGAAAGCTGTCAGACCATCTCCGTGGACAGTCAGGGTTGCCATTGCCGCGCTGGTGTCCAAACTAGTCCTTACCATCCAGCCCGATTTTCGGTGCGGGTCTACCCCTTTCCCTGCGAGGGCGGGCTGCGTGGTGAGAATAAAATCACCCTTGATTTTTTTCCAGGAAAAATGCAGTTCATCTTTTTTGAACCAGATATTCGCTCCCGCACCGCTGAGGGTGTAGGTACGGGTGGCGTTGTCGTAGGCGGCACTGCCCTGGTGAAGTACCGGGCCGATGTCAGCATGATTCTCGAACAACCCAACCGGATTCTGGGCCCGGCCTGGTAGCCAGATTCCTGCGAGCAGGGCGATGAGCAGGAAATCCTTTTTCATAGGGTCGTGATTAAAAAACCTGTGAAGTTTTGAAAACTTATGGGCTAGCTACGAAAGGCCATCAGCTCAGCTTTCCCGTTAGTGTTTGTCGTTTGTCGGGGAAACTCTTAACGTGTTCAGAAATACTGTTCATAAAATCCACTTTCACGGTATCGCCGCTAAACGTCAGCGTTAGCCGATCGCCGTGAATCGACTCCACAAATTTCATATTCAACTGCAGCGTGTCGGGAGTCGTCCAGGTAGCAGTTCCGGCGACTTTGGAAGGGACTTCAATGCGGGTACTTACCGGAAATCGAATGTTATTTTCCTGCGGATTGACCAGCCATTTTTCCCAGCCGAACGTAATTTTTTCCTCGCCTTTGGGTGTCGTTAATTTCAGAACGCAGTTTTTTGGGTACAAGCCCACCGCCAATGTGCTGACCCCATAGGGATTTTCGGTGAGGGTAAACTGCTTATCGCTGTACCGGGCAGCCACGTCGGATGTAATTTTCCCCTGAGGTACCGGCAGGGCCAACTGACTGATCTCCTTTTTCAGGTTAGCCAGTTTAACCGGTTGTTCCGGCAGGGTACCTTCCACGATGGAGGGCAACAGCGTTTCGTAGGCTATATTCATAGATTTTTGTAAATCCCAGCTTTCGCTGGTCATCACGAGTACGGCATCCTGCTCAGGCATCACGAAACAGAACTGTCCATAGGCTCCATCGCCGCGGTAGAAGCCCGGCTTGCAGCGCCAGAATTGGTACCCGTAGCCCTGCGACCAGTCGCCGTCGCCCTTCTGCGATTCGGTTTGTTTGCTGGTAGCTTCCTCAATCCAGCTCTTGGGTAGAAGCTGCTTACCGTCCCACATTCCTTTTTGCAAATAAAACTGCCCAAACTTAGCGATATCCTCAGTCTTGACCCGAAGGCCGTACCCGGCCGTATTGAGTCCGTCGGGTGATTTTTCCCAATCGTAGCCCGCGATGCCCAGCGGCTCAAACAGCCGAGGTTTCAGGTACGCTTCCAGCGTTTGGCCCGTCACGCTGTGCACAATGGCACCCAACATGTAAGTCGCACCGGTGTTGTACATGAAGTGGCTTCCCGGCTCATGTACAACGGGCTGCGCCAGAAAGGTTCTGGTCCAGGTCTGGCCTTTGGCATCGCGCAGGGCTGGTAGGGTGTCGGCGTCCTGCCCGGTATTCATGGTAAGCAGATGCTTAATTTTCATCGCCCGCAGATTCTCCCCCGAATTAGCCGGGGCATCTTTCGAAAAGAATTTCAGTACAGGATCTTCTACCGAAATCTTCCCTTCACTCACCAGAAAGCCGATGGCTGTACTGGTAAAACTCTTGGAAAGCGAATAGAGCGTATGCTTGTTTTCCGGCGAGAAGGGATTCCACCACCCTTCGGCCACCACCTTGCCGTGCCGGACTAGCATGAAGCTATGCCATTCCAGCCCCGACACCTGGATGGCTTGTAAGAAACTCAGGATACCCTCCGAGTTCACGCCCTGCGACTCAGGCGTGGCGCGCGGCAGATTTTGGGCAAAGGGCTGTGAAAATTCAAAGGAAGAAAGCGTGGCCAGACTCAGGGTACCTAGTCCAGCGAGTTTGACAAAGTGGCGGCGAGAGGTCATTTGGTTGAAAATTGAAATTGGAAAGTGGAAATTTTTTGGGGTTCCCTATGAATCTACAAGGTAAGAGGTTCTTATGAACTTAGTTAAAAGTAAATTTTCATCTCACTGTCAACCGTCCACTCTCAACTATCCACTCAACGTGGCACGCTCATCTCCACGCCCAGTGGCAGTGGGCTCCCAAAAACAGGGGTACCATCTGCAGCGAAAGTGAAGGGCTGCATCCGGGGGGCACGCTTGCCACCGCACCCTTGCCCGGCTTCAGCATTGGCGTGGTACAGAATCCAGTTTTGTTTACCATTGGGCGACTGAAAAAAACTGTTGTGACCCGCGGCATAGGTACCCTTCACCTCATTGGCCCAGAAGACAGGCGTCGGGTGCTTTTGCCAGGACTTGGGATTCATCAAATCGGCGCTGGCGTCGGCGTATACCATGCCCAGGGCGTAGTAGTCGGTCCAGCAGCCGCTGGCGGAAAATATCACGTTGACCCGGCCGTTGGGGCTGGGTAAATACTGTGGCCCCTCATTGACCAGGACGATCGGCTTGTCGTCGGGACCGGGATTGGTCAGCAGGCCGTGTTGCTCCCAGGCAAACTTGGGGTCCGAAATACGGATGCGGTTGCCGACGCAGGTCCAGGGGTTGCTCATCTTGCAGAGATAAACATCCTGACGGCCATTTTCTTCGCCCTCCCAGCCCGACCAGGTCAGGAAGAGTTGGCCCTTATGCTCAAACACCGAGCCGTCGATGGCCCACTTGTCCTGCGGTGTTTCCAGCTTGCCTTTGAACATCCAGGTACCTTCGGTAGGATCAGGTGAGGCGTTTTCAAGGACATATAAGCGGTGGTTGCGGTTCTGGCCATTATCTGCCGCAAAATAGATGTACCACTTGCCCTGCAAAAAGTGCAGCTCGGGGGCCCAGATACTCTTGGAATACATCCCCGTGGCTGGTGGAGTCCAAACGGTAACTTTTTTGGCATCAGGTAGCTGGGCCAAATCTTTGGTTTTCCAGATGTTCAAATCTCTACCCGTCGTGTGCATGTAGTAGTAATAGCCATCGTGGTAAATAGACCAGGGATCGGCTCCGGCGGGTAACAGGGGATTGGTGAACGTTTGAGCATGGAGAGAGGTACTGAGCAGGAACAGGAAGAGCAGTAGTCTTTTCATGGGGATAAATGGGCTAATCAACATATTTTGGTCAAATCTCTAACGCTGGTGGCTATTGGTTTACAGAAAAGATCCCTACCCTTTATATCTAACCTAACAAGGGGGTAATGCGCCAGGGGTTTAACGTTGCCTGTTGAAAAAACGGTACTTCGAACTCTTCCTGCGGGGCTGTTTCAGCAAGGCCTCTCCCGCCTCAATGGCCAGATCGGCTTCCACGATATCGGCTCCCG
>JBBRDE010000291.1:0-7235 GCA_038204185.1 Cytophagales bacterium | reverse complement strand
CCTTCGTATAATTTTTCGGTCACCTCGTGGTTCCATTCGGCCACGACGATGGCGAAGGTACGTTCGCTGATGTCAGGTAGCTCGTCCATAGAAAATTCACTCAGGTTTTTATCCGTACTTGACATATTGTGATTCTAGATTTGGGATACTGGATTTAGGATTTCTGCTCTCTTTGAAATAGGCTGTCCTTAACGCTTTATGAAAATAGCTTACAAAAAAAAGGATAAAACCGGCGTCGGCTTTATCCTTTTCAGAGCTACGTGTATTGGTTGCCCATTACTCGCCGACTTGCCCTTCCAGAAGCCCTTTGTATTTTTTGGCGTTGGTTACTTCCGCCGAAAGGGGGTACTCTTCAATAATCTTGTTATAGGAAGAAGACGCATCCTTGGGTTGATTGGCTTTTTCCTGCGCAATACCCAGCTTCATGAGGTAGATGGGCGTAAAGAATTCGTTCGATTTATAATCAGCCGCTTTTTTGTAAAAGCTGAGCGCTTCGGCAGGTTGATTTTTTTCCATGTAGGCATCGCCAACGAGTGCATCAGCACGGCCCTGCATCAACAGATCCGACGATGAGAAAGACTTCAGTTGCTCGATAGCCTGATCAAACTGTCCTTGCTTCATGAGGGCGATACCGGCGTACAATCTCGCCAGATTGGCAGCATCCGTTCCGGTATACCCATCGGCAATGGCCAGCAAGCCTTCATTGCCACCACTTCCGTTAAGAGCCCGGCGCAATGAGTCTGCCTCAAAATCATACACTACATTGGAGAGAGCTACCTGCGCGCTGCTTTCCTGGCTATCGATGTACAGGCGGTATCCTGCGAAGGCCGCTACGGCTACTACGATCGCTACGCCAAGGCCTATAATTGCTTTCTGGTTTCGGCGAAAAAAAGTTTCAGCCTTGTTGATCTGACCCGCCAGCGCTTCCGGACTTTCGATAATATCCAGCCCGGAATTGGCCGTGTTTTTCTTGCTCATGCGTATTGAATCATTTTTGGAACGCAAAGGTAGGGGAAAATTTGTTTAATTGTTTAACTGTGTAATCGTTGGCCTGTGTAATTTGTGTTTTTTTCGATTTTAAACAATACAACGATTACACAATTCCCCAGATCAACAACTTCTACTCCATAATAAACGGATAGTCCTCCTGCGCGTACACGTCAGTATAGGCTTCCTTGGGATCGGGGAAGGCGGACTCCTCGGCAAACTGCACTGATTCGGCAACAGTTTCCTTAATTTTCTTGTCTATCTCGGCAAGTTCTTCTTCCGTGGCGAGTTTGTTTTCCAAAATCGTAACTTTTACCTGCTCGATCGGATCACGCATTTTGTATTCCTCTACTTCTTCCTTGGTACGGTACTTCTGCGGGTCCGACATCGAGTGCCCCCGGAAACGATACGTACGGAATTCGAGGTAGGTAGGACCGTCGCCCTTGCGGGCTCGCTCGGCGGCACGACTCACCGCTTCGTGAATGGCCTCCACGTTCATACCGTCCACGGGTTCGGATGGAATGTCGTAGGCTTCACCCAGGGTGTAAAGTTCGGTCACGTTGGAACTACGGCCCACGGAAGTACCCATGGCGTAGCCGTTGTTTTCTACGACAAAAATCACGGGCAGTTTCCAGGTCATAGCCATGTTGAGGGCTTCGTGGAAAGCACCCTGCCGCACGGCCCCATCACCAAAAAAGCAAATGCACAGATTACCGGTTTCATTGTACTTCTCGGCGAAAGCAATCCCTGCACCCAATGGAATCTGCGCGCCCACGATGCCATGACCACCCATGAAGTTGCGCTCCTTGTCGAAGATGTGCATGGAACCACCCTTGCCTTTGGTAGTACCGGTTTCCTTCCCGTATAACTCAGCCATGATGGCGTTCGGGCTGGTGCCTAGCGCCAGCGGCATCCCGTGGTCGCGGTAGGCGGTAATGTACTTATCGTCGGGAGTAAGGGCTGTAGCCGTGCCCGACGAACAAGCTTCCTGCCCGATATAAAGGTGGCAGAATCCGCGAATTTTCTGCTGTCCGTACAATTGCCCGGCTTTTTCTTCAAAGCGGCGCTGCAGCAGCATGTTCTCGTACCAGAACATATATCGTTCTTTGGGGTACTGCAACTTCGTGGCAGATTCTTTCTTAGCAGTTTCCTTTTTAGCGGGTTCTTTCTTCTCTTTTGCGGTAGCCATACGGGAATAGATATGAATGATGAACTATAAGCGATGAGAGAACCCCTCCGGATACTCATCACGGCCATGGATGGAACTTTACGCTTTCGTAATTGTTGGGTTAGAACCCTAATTCGGGCGTTTATTCTTCTCGAATGAACTGCGAAATTAAGCATAAACTCTATAACAAAGAAGCGCATGTGGCTCGAAAAACTCCACCTTACTTATTTTAAAAGCTACGAGGAAGGGAGTTTTGCTTTTGGTGAGCACGTGAATTGTCTGGTAGGTGACAATGGTGGTGGAAAAACCAATCTACTGGATGCCATCTATTTTCTGGCACTTACCAAGAGTGCCTTTCATAACCAGGACGCCCTCAGTATCCGGCACGAAGCCGATTTTTTCGTGCTGGACGGAGTCTTCCATCAGCAGAGTGAAAGTATCCAGATTACCTGCAGCCTGCAACGCGGCCAGCGGAAAACACTGATGTCGGACAAGAAACCCTACGACCGGCTGAGCGACCATATCGGGCGCTTCCCCGTAGTGCTTATGGCCCCTGACGACACCTACCTGGTGCGAGAAGGCAGCGAGGAACGGAGGCGGTTTTTCGACGGGGTACTGTCGCAACTGGACCCGCACTACCTCGAAGATTTCCTGCAATACAACCGCATTCTTACCCAGCGCAATGGGCTGTTGAAGCTCTTCGCTGAGCGCAACTACCTCGATGAAGATCTGCTTGAAACCTACAATGATCCGTTGATTGAGCTGGGACTACGTATCCACGCCCGGCGGCAGGCCTTTATGGATCGGTTCGTGCCCCTTTTTCAAAAATACTACGCTTTTCTGAGCGATAGGAAAGAAGGTGTAGCGGTGATTTATGAAAGTGAGGTAGCCACTGACGATTTTCCCGGCGAATTCCGCAAGCACCGCTCCCGCGACTTACACGCGCAGCGTACCGTGAAGGGCATCCACAAGGACGACTACGTGTTTGAAATCGATGGGATGGCTTTAAAAAAATTCGGCTCGCAGGGCCAGCAGAAGTCGTTCGTGATAGCCCTCAAACTGGCACAATACGAACTGCTGGCCGCCGAAAAGGAAACCAAACCCATCCTGCTGCTCGATGATATCTTCGACAAGCTCGACGATAAGCGTATCCACAAACTCATCGAGCTCATCGATGACGGCTCCCTCGGCCAGGTATTTATTACCGACGCCCGCCCGGAGCGTTCGCGGCGGATTCTGGAAGCCGTACAGGCTGAAGTTCGTTTTTTTGAAGTCGGTTCTTCAAGTTCAGAGTTTGGTGTTAAGAATTCAGAGTAATTATTGATATCGTTTTGTCAATCAGTACTTTATCTTCAATATCTTAGCATATTCCCTATTCTATAAACAGTGTTTAAGTTTATCTACGAAAAAATTCGTAGCAAACGCTTGTATCTACGAATTTTTTCGTACACCTTTGTTACGAAGATCTTCGTAGTAGCAAATCTCTTAGCTCATAATTCATATCTAGAAATGATAAAGCCCACTGATTCCGAATTAGAAATACTGGCCTACCTCTGGCACAATGGGCCGAGTACCGTCCGACAGGTACATGAACATCTGGCTCAAACTAAGGATGCAGGCTACACGACCACGCTGAAATTGATGCAGATCATGCACGAGAAGGGTTTGCTCAGCCGTACTGAAGAGAGCAGGTCCCACTTGTACACCGCACTGGTTGATGAGGAAGAAACACAGCAGTCTCTATTGGGGCGTTTTGTCGAAACTACTTTTCGCGGCTCAGCGGCCCGGTTGGTCATGCAGGCGCTGGGTAATCACGAAACCTCCGCTGAAGAACTGGATGAAATACGGCAATTACTAAACAACCTTGAAACCAACCGTTAGCCATGAAGAATTTCCTTGAAACGATCCCTTCCACGTATGTGTCAGCTTTCGGCTGGACTTTGTTGCATTCAGTTTGGCAAGCGGCACTCATCTGTACCCTAGCGGCACTGGGTTTTTATCTGTTGCGGCGCTATTCGGCCCAGGCCCGCTACACGCTGGGCGTAACAATGCTGGGTATGCAGATTCTGGCCTCACTGGCTACCTACCTGTACTACCTACCCTCCGCTATCGAAAAAGCATCGTCTTCGGTACTGATAAGTTATCCGTCAATCGCCCAACAGGTCGGGTTCAGTGGTCCCGCAGCTCCCTTACCTACCCTGATGAAAATCCAGCTATGGCTGATTACTCACCTGAATGAGCTGGTTATTTGCTGGTGTATTGGAGTCGGTATTCTATTGTTGCGCTTCGCGGGAGGGTGGTTTTATTTGGAGAGACTACGCTTTGCCTCCCGACCCATAAAAGATCAGGTCTGGCACACGCGGTTCGGCGTTCTGGTAGCCAAGTTGAATATTGGCCGTTCGGTAGAACTGCGCGAAACGGCCCGCATTATCACGCCGATGGTCGTAGGCGTTTTATGGCCCATAGTGCTGGTACCCATCGGGCTGATAGCAGGACTTTCGGTAAAGGAGGTGGAGGCCGTGCTGGCGCACGAGTTAGCGCACATCCGCCGCCACGATTATTTCGCCAATCTGGTACAGTCGTTCGTGGAAGTAGTGTACTTCTTTCATCCGGCCCTGTGGTGGCTGTCTGCCCGCATCCGCACCGAACGTGAGCATTGTTGCGACGACCTGGCGATGGACGTTTGCCACGACCGCCTGTCACTGGCCCACGCTCTGGTGCGGGTGGCCGAGTTCCGGCACGAATCGCAGCTGGTGATAGCTTTCGCGGCCAACAAGCCACTACTATTACGCCGGATACGGCGGGTACTGGGCGTGGCCGAACCTGCCGGGCGAAGCGTCGCCCGGTGGCAGTTCCTGGGGTACCTGCCAATGGCGGTCGTGTTGCTTTCCTTCCTAGTCGGGGCTTCAGTGTATGCTTTTCAGAGAGAAGAGACGAAACAGGAAAAACTTAGTTTAGTAAAGTTTCAGGACAAAGGTGATGAGGTACCTATTCTGCCCGCAACACTACATAAATCAATCGCCGATGCGACTATTGAAAGAGAATTATCTGTCTCGGTAGCGAAATCCGCAGAGGTACCCTTTGAAGTCACGCTAGACAATTTTGCGTTAAGCTACGAATTTAGTGATACCACCCAGAAAAAAATGGCAGAGTTCCATGCCAAAATGCAGGAGTACCAACAGCAAATGCAGCCCTATCATAAAGAAATACAGGCCTTGCAACAGCAAATGCAACCCCTGCACCAGCAAATTGCTGAATTACAGTTAAGAATGGAAAAAGAGCAGTTTGAGGTAGAACGTTTTCAGCGGGAACAGGAAAAAGTTGAATGGAAAAAGCAAAACGCCCAGCAAGCCCGTCAGCAGCTGATGGAAAAGCGGTCGGCCATACTGCATCCGAAGAACAGCCAGGCAAAGGCTAATACTTCGGACTTGGAAAAGCAATTGGCAGAATTCGAAGCACAAATCAAATCCAAAGAGCAGGAAATTACCGCCTTAAATGACCAGATCAAACAAAATCACGAACAGGCAAAAGAAGCAGAGAAGCCGCTGGATAACTTGAACGCAGAAATAGAGAAAATTAACCAAGAAGCGGAAGTATTTGAGCGCAAAATGGAAGAAGTTGAAAAAAAGGCAGAAGTCATTGGCCGGAAGATGGAAGCAGTCAGTAAGGAAATGGGACTGGAAACCATGAATTATATTGATTACCAGTCCTTCCAATCCAAAGCACCGATGCCCCCGTCTGCTCCCCGAGCGCCTAAAGCACCAGGAGCCGTCGAGGGAAAAATAGCGCCGGTTCCCGCAGCCCCACCGGTTCCACCCGTACCCCCGAAGAAAAAGTAGAGCCTTTCATAACGCAGAAAGTTAAGTCCCGGCCAACCGCAGTATTTCAATTTCTGCGGACGGCCGGGGCTTTTTATAGTAGGCAATAAGTATGCAACAGAACCGGGTACCAGGCTATTCAGGCACATAAGTGCCCGCCCATCATTACATTCCCAAGCCTTCATCGTTTGACAATCGCATAAATGTCAGGAAATCATCTTCTATCTTGGGAAGGCTAGGGGTTTAAAGATAAAAGAGCGGTTTATTAAGGGCCTGGCTTCCAGAAATTCCTGACCTGTTTTATCTTTCCAGTAGTAGGATCGGCCAGGTGTACTTTCTGTCAGGAGGTGTATTTGCGAATAGTCATTTTCATACTCAAAGATGGAGCTAATCTGTCGAATTCGCTGTCAGTTAAACCTTCGACTAAACCCTTCTTACTCCACTTCCAGCACGACATCGTCGCTCATCGGATGCGCCACACAGGTAAGGATGAAGCCCGCCTCCAGTTCAGCTTTGGAAAGGGCATCCTCTTCGTCCAGATGTACCTTACCTGACACGCAGCGCCCCATGCAAGCCGTACACATGCCTGCCTGGCAGGAGTAAGGTAGGTCGATGTCCAGATCCAGGGCAGCTTCCAGCACGGTTTGGTGCGGTTCTACGCGGAATTTATACTCACTACCTTCATAAATCACCGTCACTTCGTGGCCCTTGGGCGAGTCGTCGCCCAGCGAACCACTGCCGCTTTCGGAAGGTACCTCAGTCACGTCGCCGTGGGCTTTGGCCGTGGTAGCGGTCAGAAAACTTTCCTTATGGACGCGCTCGACGGGTACGGCAAGAATATCCAGCGCGCGCTTTGCTTCTTCCATCATATCGTCGGGACCGCACATATAATAGTCGGTCGCGGTGGGATCGGTTTTGGGTAGAACCTCCAGCAGTTTCAGGATCTGGGATTTGTTCAATCGCCCGGTTTCGCCTTCCCACGCCGCCGAAGGCTGACTCAGGGTATAGACTAGCTGGAAACGGTCGCCGTATTTGGCTTTCAGGGTATCCAGTTGGCTTTTGAAAATAATGCTGTTCTCATTCCGATTGCCGTACAGCAGATACAGGGTACTTTCCGGCTCCACCATCAACACTGATTTAGCAATGGAAATCAGGGGCGTAATGCCGCTTCCAGCTCCGATTAATACGACGCTACGTTTTTGCTCGGCATCCAATTCTGGCACGAAATGCCCCAACGGCTCCATGACTTCCAGCACATCGCC
>JBBRDE010000290.1:0-7248 GCA_038204185.1 Cytophagales bacterium | reverse complement strand
AGTCAATACTAATCAAATCTTGGAGAGTATGTAGCATTTTATTGTTGTAAAATTGTATTTTGAAATTTAAATGGTCGTATGAAATACAGTATGAACCTCCTTCTGTGGGGGACACAAGTGGACGAAAGTCTCTTCCCGGTTCTCGATTTGATTCAGGAAATTGGTTTCGAAGGCGTAGAGGTACCTGTGTTCAATCCCAATCCCGAAGCCTGGCACAACTGGCGTAAGCGACTCGACGAACTGGGCCTGCACCGCGAAGCGGACACCTTCTGCGGCGCTGATACCAACCTGATCAGTCCTGATGCCAAGGTACGCGCTCACGCCCTGGACACTTTGAAGCGTAGCGTGGACTGCGCCGTGGTGCTGGGGGCAAAAAATTTGATGGGACCTTTCAATGCGGCTTTGAGTGTCTTTACGGGTCAGCCCGCTACCAGCGAAGAATGGAAATGGGGCGTAGAGAGCATCCAAGAACTATCAGAATACGCCCAGAATCAGGGGGTAGGCCTGGGTGTGGAGTACCTTAATCGCTTCGAGACCTACCTGACGAGTTGTGGTGACGACCTGATCCGCTTCGTAGATGAGGTAAACCACCCGGCTTGCCGGATCATGTTCGACACCTTCCACGCCAATATCGAGGAAAAAAACATCGGCGACTGTATCCGTAAAATGGGTGACCGGATTTCGTTCATTCAGCTTTCTGAAAACGATCGCTCCACGCCCGGAAAGGGAAACGTGGACTGGCCGGGCGTTTTCCAGGCGATCCATGATATCCAGTACGACGGCTGGCTGAGCATCGAGGCATTCAGTCCGAAATTACCCGCCGCCAATATCTGGCGCAAAATGTTTGACTCCGAAGAACAACTCATGCGTGACGGACTGGCTTTTATAAAATCGAATATGAAATAGGGTACCCTCCTAACTTTTAATTATCTGTTGCCAAAAATGAAACAAATTAACATCGCCATTGTCGGCCTGGGTTTTGGGGCCGAATTTATTCCCATCTACCAGCGGCATCCACAGGCCAACATGTACGCCATTTGCCAGCGTACCGAATCCAAGCTCAATGCCGTCGGCGACGAGTACGGCATAGACGTACGCTACACCGGCTACGACGATCTGCTGGCCGATCCCAAGGTAGACGCTGTACACATCAATTCGCCCATTCCCAATCACGCCGAGCAGACGCTGAAAGCTCTGCGGGCGGGCAAGCACGTGGCATGCACGGTACCCATGGCTACCTCCGTGGAGGATTGTATGGAAATTGTGAAAGTCTGTAAGGAGACGGGCCTGAAATATATGATGATGGAAACGGTAGTCTACGCCCGCGAATTCCTTTTTGTCAAAGAGTTATACGAAAAAGGTGAGTTAGGGAAAGTACAATTCCTGAAAGCCAGTCACCAGCAGGATATGGAAGGGTGGCCCGACTACTGGCCCGGCCTACCACCCATGCATTACGCCACGCACTGCGTGGGGCCTGTCGCAGGGTTGTTGCGTTTGGAAGCTGAGTACGTCTCCTGCTTCGGTTCGGGTACCATCAGCGAGGATCTGGCGAAAATTCACAATTCGCCCTTTGCCGTCGAGTCGGCACACATCAAATTCAAGGACAGCGATTTGTCGGCCTATGTGTACCGTTCGCTGTTCGATACCGCCCGGCAGTACCGGGAGAGTTTTGAGGTGTATGGTAGTAAGAAATCATTTGAGTGGCCGTTGATCGAAGGCGAAGATGCCGTGATCCATACGGCCAAAAAGCCCGAACACGAAATGGCGGAGCGGGTACCCACGCCCGACTACGCGCACCTGCTGCCCGAGGAGATTCAGTCGTTTACTGGCCGGGGCGTGTACGACGCCGGTGAGAAGGCCCACCTGTCGTTTGTACAAGGGGGCGGCCACGGTGGCTCGCATCCGCACCTGGCGCATGAGTTCATCTCAGCTCTGATCGAAGACCGCGATCCGTTCCCGAATGCGGCACAGTCGGCCAACTGGACCAGCGTGGGAATTCTGGCGCACGAGTCGGCGATGCAGGGCGGGAAGATTATCGAGGTGCCGGATTTTAAGGGCGTATAGTGAAAAAATAATTTCTTGAAAGCTCGAAGTTTTCGGGAAGTTGAATGGCAAACAAACACTTTTAAACAAAAACAAATATGAAACGCATTGTCCTCTTGCTATTGGCCTTGACCCTGTTTTGGGCCTGCGCGCGCACGTCGGGTGTGACCCAAACCGACAAGCAGGAAAGTACCAGGCCGCGCCGGCTCGAAGTACTTTTCCTGGGTGACAAGGGACACCACCGGCCCGTTGATTTTGTGCCCACCCTTATGGAAGCCATGGGTAGCAAGGGCATCAACTTTACCTATACGGATAAGCTGGCCGATCTCAATCCGCTGACGCTGGGCAAGTACGATGCCCTGCTGCTGTACGCCAACTGGGACTCTATTGCTCCGGCGCAGGCGAATGCTCTGCTGGATTTTGTAGCCGGAGGGAAAGGCTTTTTACCCATTCACTGCGCTTCCTACTGTTTTAGAAACAATCCCGAGGTGGTCAAGCTCATCGGCGGCCAGTTCTGGCGGCACACGATGGATACCATCCAGCCCGTGTGGACTAAGTCGGATCATCCGGCGTTGGCGGGTGTGGAACCATTCAAAACCTGGGATGAAACCTACCTGCACCAAAAACTGCAACCCGATAATATTATCCTGACAGAGCGAACCATCCAGCCCGACCAGGCCAAGGACAAGCCCGGCGTGACCAAAGAACCCTACACCTGGGTGCGTACTCACGGTAAAGGTAAAGTATTCTACACGGCCTACGGGCACGATGAGAGAACCTGGAATAAACCCGAGTTTCAGAACCTGATCGAGAAAGGAATCCTCTGGGCGGTAAGCGACGAAGCCCGCAAGGCGCACGAGGCGCTTAACCCCAAGCCGTTTGAATACCGCGTTGCCAAATTGCCTAACTACGAGCAGCGCCCCGGCCAGCAGATGCAGCAACTGCCGCTGTCGCCCGAGGAATCGGTGAAGCATATTCAGGTACCCGTCGATTTTACGCTGGATGTTTTTGCGCACGAACCGGACGTGATGCACCCCATCGCCCTGGCGTGGGATGAAAAAGGAAGGATGTTTGTATTGATCACGAAAGACTACCCCAACGAGCGCAAAAACACCGGGGGAAGCGACTATATCCTGATTTGTGAAGACACTAACAAAGATGGCAAAGCCGATAAGTTCACCCGCTTCGCCGAAGGACTTAGCATTCCTACGGGTATGGTCTTCGCCAACGGCGGACTGATTGTTTCGCAGGCTCCGCACATGCTCTTTTTACAGGATACCGATGGCGATGATAAAGCCGATGTCAAGAAAACGCTCTTCTCCGGCTTCGGTACCTTCGACACCCACGCCGGACCTTCTAACTTGCATTACGGCTTCGACAACTGGGTATACGGTGCCGTAGGATACTCAGGTTTCAAGGGAAAATTTGGGGATAAGGATAGCCTCAACTTCGGACAGGCCCTCTTCCGCTTCCGGCCCGATGGCTCCGATATGGAAATGATGACGCGTACCTCCAACAACACCTGGGGCCTGGGCTTCAACGAAGCGGGCGATCTGTTCGGCTCTACGGCCAACAATTCCCATGGCTGGTACATGGCCATTCCCAGCCGGTATTTTGGAGAAAGCAAAGTGGACAACGGCGGACGCGGCACCGATACGCACAAGGACATGAAACCCATTACGCCCAAGGTACGTCAGGTCGATGTGTTTGGTGGCTTTACGGCGGCGGCGGGCCATAATTTTTACACCGCACGCGCTTATCCGAAGCATTACTGGAATAGCGTAGCTTTCGTGTCGGAGCCTACGGGCCACGTGTTACACCAAAATAACATGGTAAAAACCGGCACCGACTACCAGGATGCCGCCGACTTCAATCTGTTGGCCGGAGCCGACGAATGGGTGTCGCCCGTTTTTGCTCAGGTAGGTCCCGACGGGGCGGTGTGGGTCGCTGACTGGTATAGCTACATCATTCAGCATAACCCCACCCCCCGTGGGTTCGATAACGGCGGAGGAAATGCCTATGATACTGATCTTCGCGATTTCTCACATGGCCGTTTGTACCGGATTGGGTGGAAAGAAGCTCCGGCTTACACGCCTATTTCGCTGGATAAAAATAACCCTACCCAACTGGTGGCTACCCTGAAAAATACCAATATGCTGTGGCGGATGCACGCCCAGCGGTTGCTGGTAGAGCGCGGGAATAAAGACGTGGTACCGCAGCTAATCGCTTTGGTAAAAGATAATTCAGTGGATGAAATCGGTCTGAATCCTGCCGCCATTCACGCGTTATGGACGCTTCACGGTCTGGGGGCTATGAACGATGCGGCGGTATTGGAAGCATCTACTGCCGCCCTGCGCCACCCGAGTGCAGCGGTACGCAAGAACGCCGTTCAGGTACTGCCCAAAAATGCCACCACAGCGCAGGCGCTGCTCAGTGTAGATGCTTTGCACGACAAAGAACCCCTTGTTGTACTGAATTCGCTGCTGGCTTTCACCGAAACACCGCTTAGCCCTGCCATAGAAAATGCGTTGCTGGCCAGGATCGATGAGTACAAGGAGGCCGACGATCGCTGGCTGCCCGATGCGTTTGCAGTAGCCATGAATGCGCACGATGGCGCTATCCGACAGAAGTACCTCGCCAAACGCCTGGCTTCGGCTGGACAGCGCGCCAAGGCCTCCACCACGGCCCCGATGGACCATGCGGACATGGATCATGCAAAACACGCGATGACCGAAACCAAACTGGCCGAAGGCAAACCCGACCTGGCGATCACCAACATTACGCTAAGCCCGTCTAGTCCGTTCGTGCGGGAATACGGCCGCATTACGCTGCAGATTGTCAATCAGAGTACCGTGGCCATTCCCAAAGAAAAGGTACCCATGGTGACGGTAGCCGTGCGCGGCAGTGGGCTGGAATTGAATTATGTAAGCCGGAAATTGAATAAAGGCCTCGCACCGGGTGAAAAAGTTGATTTGTTTGAAGGTAACAACGGCCCCTGGAATGCCGCGTTCGGCTTTACCGCCGAACAAGCCGGAAAAGTAACCGTGTCGGCGACTATTGACCAGGACAATGCTGTAGAAGAAGCTAACGAGCGAAACAACGTGTTCAGCAAAACATTTGAAGTTCGTCGTCCCCAGTTGTTGTCAGATTTCGCCCTCGAACGTGCTGCCCGTAGCTATGCTTCTTACGCCGATGCCCGCGCGGTGATGGATTTGTTCAAAACTGCCCAGGGGCTGGATTCGGACGGTAAATTCGCGGTTACGAAGGGTATTCTGAACGGCTGGAATGTGAAAAGAAAAGAAACGGCTACCCCCGAAGCACGGGAACTGCTGGCCAGTTTGAAAGACGGAATTCCAGCTGACCTATCGGGCCGTATGACCGCCTTCATGGAATCGTTTGGAATGAAGGATATGGAAGCCGCTGATCCCAACGTCCAGGTGATTCGCATCAAGGCGATTCGCGAAGCGTTGAAGTACGACCTGACGCAATTCACGGTAACCGCCGGAAAGCCGGTGGAGATTATCTTTGAAAACCCCGACGCCATGCAGCACAATGTCGTCATCGGTAAGCCCAAAACGATGGAAATCATCGGAGCTGCCGCCGATAAAATGATCACGGCTAAGGACGGCGCGGAGAAGAACTACGTACCCGAAATTCCGCAAATCATTGCGGCCACGCCGCTGATTAACCCCGATCAGACCTACCGTCTGAAATTCATTGCACCCGCCACGCTGGGCGATTATCCCTACGTGTGTACCTTCCCCGGTCACTGGCGTTTGATGAATGGCGTGATGAAGGTCGTGAAGGAAGATGTGGCGAAAACTGCCAAATAAGTAGTTCAAGTACCTTACTACAAAAACAGGGAGGCTCCGCGAACGGAGCCTCCCTGTTTTATGACCAGCCAGCCGTGCCACGGCTATGAGTAGTGGAAAACTAGATCAATTAAAAATGAGCAAGGTAGGGTAATTTACGTCTAAGCGATGCGTACGGAATTATTAAAGCATTTAGACGATTAATTTATCATTATTTGTATAAACTTGTATTCATTTATATCGGTTGTATATTTGTATAAGTTGAAGCCATAAAAATACCCCCTGAGCGCTGAAATGCTCAAAGGGGGCAGATTTAGGGCAGTAGGTGCAAAGCTTCGAGCAACTTTACTAGGGCGGCAAGAAGAGTAAGCACTGATGCAGCAAGACCGAGTTTTCTCTCGATTGGGAGCTTAGATCCACTTCCTGGATTTTCGCTCCCTTTTGCTTTTACTAGCATTAAAACAAATATAAGCACAAATCGTACTTTTTTGCTCGTGCCGTCCGAATTTTCGCCGCTTCAGACTCTACGCTTCAGACTCTACTATAAGGCTATTAAAATGCGCGATGCATTTAGTTGATGGACTTTTAAGGAATTTTCAAATCGAGATTTTTGACCCGCGGATTTTGTCTACTTGAAGGCTTGCTTACTTTAGATGGAGAAACAAAAACCACTCAAAGACAAAATTAAGGACAGGGTACCCTCAACTCCCCCCGTCCAGCTTACGCCACCACCTCCCCCCGATCCGCTACTTGAATGCGTCCTTCCTGAATGACCCGCGCTAGGATACCCCCGTGCTGGCGCATGGCGTTGTAGCCACCCTCACCGAGATTCTTCTCCATCCGGCTGCACGGGTGGCATTCGCCCGAGAATTCCAGTATAGTTTCCCCGATGGTAAAGCGTTTGTCTTTGAGGGACAGCAGGTTGATGCCGCGCACCACGAGGTTGCGGCGAGTCAGGAGCGGATCGATCGGCTCCTAGCCCAAATAAGATCCAATCGCCACCAGATGCTCCGCCTGAATCAGCGTGACCCCCCTTGCTTTCGGGTTTACGTTTGTAATGGTTGCCATAGTGTCGGGTACCAATGAGGGCGTAGGTCTCGTCTACCTCTACCATCGGCTGCCGGGCGGTATGTCTCAGTCCGATTCACTCCACCATGCCCGGCCTGATATTGCATCAAACGGTGCAGAGGAGAGTTTTTTGAAAGCATTTTGAATAGTTTAAGATAGATTTAGGAGTGATCAAATTAATTTCATGGAATTTTCAAATATTATGTAGGTATAACTCTATATTTATAGCAAAATGCATTAATCGTTTCAGTAATTAATCTAACAAAATACTATGTTGGAATTTTTCCTATCAGGTCAGCGCAGGAAGATGTCTTCCCTACATCGG
>JBBRDE010000289.1:0-7273 GCA_038204185.1 Cytophagales bacterium | reverse complement strand
TACTATAGCAACTTGCAGGGACTAGGTGGATTCGTACTGGAAGACTTCCAGCGCAATCGCCGTAAAAACATCAAGTAGTCTCCCACTCCGTCTAATACAAAAAGGGCTTCCGTTGATGATCAACGGAAGCCCTTTTTGTATTATAGATTGATCTGCCTTACGACTGAGCCGGAATGCGTAGTACCTGGCCCGGATATATTTTGTCGGGATCGGAGAGCATTGGCTTGTTGGCTTCGAAAATCTGGGGATATTTCGTCATATCACCATAATACTGCTTGGCAATTTTGGAGAGCGAATCGCCTTTCTCAACAGTATGGTACTGAGCTTCAGGAGCAGGATTGGCAACCGTCATGCGATTGTCCACGACTGCTACACCTTCCACATTACCTACAGCCAGGGCTATTTTCTCAGAATCGGCCTGCTTATCTACTTCGCCTTCCAGGACCACGGTGTCGCCGGAGGTCTTTACCTGAATAGTCTTATACGTTAGACCAAGGGCCTTCACGTGGGCAAGTAGACTACTTGCACGGAGGGGTTCTGCTTCGGGAGAAGGAGCAGCAGCTTCCTCCTTTTTAAAAATTTTCTCCCCAACTCCCTTCAAAAATGACATCAATCCCATGTTTTTTTTGTTTTAAGTGATTAGTAATAAAAATTAGAGTTGCTCAAATCTAACATTTTCAGCCAGTTTGGCAACGTATAGACCTAAAATAATCATACCGTCACTGTGTGGGGGCAATTTTCTACGCGACTTCCAGCCCCTCGGCAAAGGAACAGAACGAGTGCTTGAACTGACGGTAGCTCTGCTCAAAATAGAACATTTCCTCCCGAATGTACCGCTGTGCGCTCTCCGGCGGACAATCGGCTGATAAACTAACATTCGCACCGAGGGGCTTGATTCTGGTTTCGGGCATTATTTCATCGAGCAATTTGTTCACCGACTGTACATACTGGTGCAACTGGCCCATCAGAGCCGTTAATTTATAGGGGTGTATTCGCCCCCCCTTATTCAGCAGATAGCTCTCAAAAATAGCCAGTTCCCGGCGGTTATACTCCAGTTCGTTTCGCCAGAGCATACTTTCAAAGTGCATAATGGGGTCTGTTGCATCTTTTTTCATGGCAGTTTAGTGAAATTTCACATTATCACATCCCAATCAGCCGACGGCTATGCATCCGGCGAATCGGAAATAACTTCGAAAAGAACCAACAAGGGTACCTTTGCTCCATATGCAAGAGTTCTGCTCGTACTACGATTCAAGAACACATCCCACAAGCTATGGTGATGAGAAACCGTTACCAGCAAGTCGGTAGGGCAACGGCCAAGGAACGTTTCAATCCCTTCTACTGGTGAATCATTGTTTATAAAGTAATGAGTTGGTTCGTACCCTTTAAAGTAATCATTTAACATATTTTTACCGCTATCATTCGATTCTTTTTCCGAAGAATCTGAATCCAGGACCTGAAGAAATGCCAACTCTTTGGTGCCCTTGTGCATCAGTTCCCTGATTGGTTCAAATACCTCAGCAGAATTAAAATTTTGATAATCGGTCGCAATCACAATATTTTGAATAGGCCTAAGCTGAGTGGAAGCAGGGACCACAAGGACAGGATAGCGGGCTACCCGAATTATTTCGGTGGCTACACTACCTAACCTAACACTTTTTCCAGTACCACTCGCACCTACCACAACCACATCAAATGGATCTTTTTCGTACATACCCGTTACCGCAACCACCAGATTCCCACCGATTGCTATTCCTTCGAATGAGAAAGAACTGGAAGCGAACTGTTTCCGAAATTCGTCAACATAGGAATCGATACGGGATTGGGCGTTATGATCGACCGCTTCGTCGACCTGATCCGTGGACAAGGGAAGTTCGATATAGCGGTTAAGAACCGTAAATGAACAAGCCATGTCTTCATACAAATGCAATATGAATTCGATCGCTTTCCGGGAAGTATCAGAAAAATCGGTTAATACGAGGATTTTTTTCATAAGGAAGGGGATTTGGAGTACGGGAGTGTATTATTATTAAAAAAGCATTCCCGTAAATACATCTCCCCATATGAAAATATAATTTCTAGCCGTGAGAAACGAATTGACCATTAGGAAATCACGCGGCTGAAAAGTATCGCTACACCTAGCCAATTCAATATCTATAGGACTTGAAGTATTTTTAAAAACTTGTAAGAAAGCTTGTTTTTTTAGAAATATGAGCTTCCTATTGACAAATACAATTTGGGGTAGGAGTGATAAATTATAGTCCAAATAAAGTAAGAGCTACCTATTGTATGCCTTTTCCGTAAAACCAGCTGGATAGCTATCGAATTGACTAATTCACTATTCCCCTCACCTTCTACTACATACCGCTATACGCACGGTGACCGTATTCTGGTCGCCGTTGACTGCATCGTGTTTGGCTATGATGAAAACGGTCTGCAATCGTTGCTGGTAAAACGTCATATTGAGCCGGGTAAAGGGCAATGGGCGCTGATGGGAGGACTGCTCGAAAAAGACGAAACCCTTGATCAGGCCGCCAAGCGAATTCTGGTGAAGCTCACCGGTATGACCGATGTGTACCTCGAAGAGCTCAAAGTGTTCAGCGATGTCAGCCGCGATCCGGTCGAGCGTACCATATCGGTCACGTACTTTGCACTGATCAATATCCACAACTACGAGCATCAGATCACGCATGAGTACGAAGCACGGTGGTTTTCTATTTCCCACCTCCCTGAGCTTCTTTTCGATCATCAGCAAATGGTGGACTACGCCAAAGGTAAATTGAAATACAAGGCTGCGCTGCATCCGATCGGATTTGAACTGTTGCCAAAAAAATTTACCCTCACTCAACTCCGGCTTCTGTACGACGCTATATTTGAAACCCAGCTCGACAAGGGAAATTTCCGCCGCATGATCCTGGCCTCAGGTCTGTTGGTCAAGTTATGGGAAAAGGATCGTTCGAGTTCGAAAAAAGGGGCTTATTTCTACCAATTGGATGAAGGCCGCTACCGCGAAAAATTTACCAGCTTCCTGAATTTGACCCCCAACAGCAAAGAACTCATCGGCTGAGCTCGCAATCTGATTCAACCAGCCCTCGGTAAACTCCGAAAAAACGTACCCGAGTCAGTATTTGCGCAATAGAAGTGGGCAGTAACCTGCATAGCCTCGAACGACTGGTTTTTTCTCCGTTCAAAACGTGCTAGTTTTGCAGAAATCCTTTCCTCAAGCCAGCAAATTCATGAACCGCTCCAAAAATAGTACCCGCCTACAAGCTGAGAATTTTGACATTTGTATCATCGGAGGGGGGGCGAGCGGTGCAGGTTGTGCTTTGGATGCGGCCCTGCGGGGGTACCGGGTAGCCCTGATTGATAGAAAAGATTTTGCCTCAGAAACGTCCTCCCGCTCAACCAAGCTTATTCATGGTGGCGTACGGTATCTGGAACAAGCCTTTACCAAACTTGATTTTGCGCAGTTGAAGCAAGTCCGCCACGGGCTGGAAGAACGGCGTATCGTGATTAAGAACGCACCGCATCTGGCCCGTCCCCTGGCGTTGCTTACACCCGTTTTTTCCTGGGTCGAAGGTTTGTATTACAGTATCGGGCTAAAAATGTACGACTGGTTCGCTAACGATGCCACCGTCCCCAAAGGCAAGTGGCTCTCCAAGCGAGAAGTCATGGCCCGAATGCCTACCCTCGACCAAAATAAACTTCACAGCGCGGTACTATACTACGACGGTCAGCACGACGACGCCCGCTACTGCCTTGCGCTGGTACAGTCGGCCCATGAACACGGCGTGGCCGTGGCGAACTACGTGGAAGTGGTGGATTTTGTAAAAGATGCAGCCGGGAAAATATCAGCCGCTAACGTGGACGATCCCCTCACGCAGCAGTCTTTTTCAATCAAAGCGAAGATATTTATCAACTGCACCGGGGCGTTTGCGGATAAAATCCGTCTGCGGGCTAACCCAAAACTATCCAACCGGATGCGGCCCAGCAAGGGGGTACACGTAGTGTTGCCCTACGCAACCCTGAATAGCACCGACGCCATGCTGATCCCCAAAACCAGCGATGGCCGGGTGGTTTTTGCGATTCCCTTCGAAGGTCAACTCGTAGTGGGCACCACCGATACCGAGTACCGCGAGATTGAAAAAGAACCTGTTCTGGACAAAAAGGAAGTAAACTTTCTGCTGGATACCCTCCGCCCTTATCTGAAAAAAGATCCTGAGCCCGGCGATATCAAGGCAGGTTTCGGCGGGTTGCGTCCCTTGCTGGCCACCGATCCCACCAAATCGACCAAGGGACTTACCCGCGACCACGAAGTAGAGCACGACGACGAATCAAATCTGGTGAGTCTATTGGGCGGAAAATGGACTACCTACCGGCTGATGGCCAAAGACGCCGTGGATAAAGTAGAGGAGATTTTAGGAAAAAATAATCCCTGCCTGACCGCTGATCACCTGCTGGCGGGCGGCGAGAATTTCAACTACGACGCCTGGAAAATCATTCAGCGCGAATATGGTTTGGAGGAAGATACCTGCAAACACTTAATTTTGAAGTACGGGTCGCGGGCGGAACGGGTAGTCGAACTCATGAAGGAAGATGCCACCCTCGGCGACCGACTGATTGCCCACCTACCCTACCTGAAAGCCGAGGTCATCTTTACGTCCCGCTACGAAATGGCCGTTACCCCCCGGGACTTTCTGGCTCGCCGCATCCGTCTGGAAATCACCGACTGGGATGCCACCCTGGCCTGCCTGCCGACCGTATGTGATCTGATGGCAGAGGAATTGGGCTGGGATGCCGCCACGGAACGACAGATGGCAAATGACTACACGGCAATGATCCGGGAGTTCCAGCGGCAAGCGAGCGTGTAGGTAGGTCTACTCCCCTTTCATCCACTCGGTCAATATTTTCTGCGCCGCGAGAGAAATCACCGTCCCCGGCCCAAAGATTCCTTTTACGCCCGCATCCTGCAAAAATTGGTAGTCCTGCGCGGGTATTACGCCTCCGGCAATGACCATAATATCCTCCCGGCCCAGCTTGCGTAGTTCCTCGATGAGCTGGGGTACCAGCGTTTTGTGGCCGGCGGCCAGGCTCGACGCGCCTACTACGTGCACGTCATTTTCAGTAGCCTGTCGGGCTACCTCCTCGGGTGTCTGGAACAGCGGCCCCATGTCCACATCGAAACCCAGGTCGGCAAAACTCGTGGCGATAACTTTCGCGCCCCGGTCGTGGCCGTCCTGACCCATCTTGGCTACCATAATACGGGGCCTGCGCCCATCGAGTTCGGCAAAATGGTCAGCCATTTCTCGGGCCAATTTGAAATTTTCGTCGTCGGATACTTCGGATTTATACACGCCGGATATGGATCGGATAGTTGCTTTATAACGGCCAAAAACGTCTTCCATGGCATCGGAGATTTCGCCCAGGGTAGCCCGTTCCCGTGCGGCATTTATGGCCAGAGCCAGCAGGTTGCTGTTCATGTCTGTGCCACCTTCTTCGCGACAGGCGGCACTCAGCTCAGCCAGGGCACCCTCGACCTTCGCGTGGTTTCGGGTGCGCTTTATCTCCTTCAAACGGCTTATCTGTGACTCACGGACGGCTCGATTATCGATATCCAGCACGTCAATTTTCTGTTTACTGTCGGTCTGGTAGCGGTTCACGCCCACAATCACTTCTTTGCCACCATCGATGCGGGCCTGCTTGCGGGCGGCGGCTTCCTCGATGCGCATTTTGGGCAGGCCGGTTTCAATGGCTTTCGCCATGCCGCCCAGGCTCTCTACTTCTTCAATCAGTTTCCACGACTTTTCGATCAATTCATGCGTGAGGTACTCCACATAGTACGAGCCGCCCCACGGGTCAACGGCCTGACAAATATCGGTTTCGTGTTGTAGAAAAAGCTGGGTATTGCGGGCAATCCGGGCCGAAAAGTCGGTGGGCAATGCCATCGCCTCGTCCAGGGAGTTCGTATGCAGTGATTGGGTGTGACCCAGCACCGCCGCAGTCGCTTCTACGAGCGTACGCGCTATATTGTTGAACGGATCCTGTTCGGTTAGGCTGTACCCGCTCGTTTGGCAATGGGTTCGCAGTGCCATGGATTTATCGTCTTGCGCCCCAAGTTGCTCCACAATTTTCGCCCAAAGTACCCTACCGGCCCGCAGCTTGGCTATTTCCATGAAATGGTTCATCCCTATTCCCCAGAAAAACGACAACCGGGGCGCAAAGCCGTCGATGTCCAGGCCCGCGTCCAGCCCGGTACGCAGATACTCCCAGCCGTCGGCCAGCGTGTAGGCCAGTTCCAGGTGAGCCGGAGCACCCGCCTCGTGCATGTGGTAGCCGCTGATGCTGATGGAGTTAAACCTGGGCATGTGCTGCGCGGTGTACGCAAAAATATCACCGATGATTCGCATGGAGGGCGCGGGCGGGTAGATGTAGGTGTTACGCACCATAAACTCTTTTAGGATATCGTTCTGGATCGTACCGGATAGTTTTCCCAAAGGTACCCCCTGCTCCTCGGCGGCTACGATAAAGAAGGCCATGATCGGAATCACGGCGCCGTTCATGGTCATGGATACCGACATCTGGTCGAGCGGAATCTGGTCGAACAGGATTTTCATGTCTTCGACCGAATCAATCGCCACCCCCGCCTTGCCCACATCCCCCACCACGCGCGGATGGTCGGAGTCGTAGCCCCGGTGTGTGGCCAGGTCGAATGCCACGGAAAGACCTTTTTGTCCAGCGGCCAGATTCCGGCGGTAGAACGCGTTGGATTCCCCGGCGGTCGAGAAGCCCGCGTACTGCCGGATGGTCCAGGGCCGTTGCACGTACATGCTGGCGTAGGGCCCACGCAGGTAAGGAGGTACCCCGGCCCCCAAATCCAGGTGCCGGGCGTCGGCCAAATCCTGCGCTTTGTAGTAGGACTCCAATTTGATACCCTCCGCCGTTGAGTAAGGTCGGGCAGGGGCGCCCGTTTTTTCCCTACCTTCTACATCAGTAGCCAGATCACTAGCCAGTTTTTTTTCAAAATCGGGTTTCATAGTTCTTTTTTTAGGTACCTACCACCTCATCCAGGTTTCTGGCTTTGAGTAAGCTGTACTCCCAATTGGGTGAGAAATCGCCAGGTAGGCTAGAATCGGAGAAGGGTATCTCTCCCTCATTTTCACGAAATTTATTTACCCCTACCCTCACCTGTCCCTTTTGGAATTCGGTCACTTTCTCGTTCCACGAATGCCCGATAGTCTTCTGAATGAAGTTTTGCTCAAATGCCTTCGGCAAA
>JBBRDE010000288.1:0-7290 GCA_038204185.1 Cytophagales bacterium | reverse complement strand
TGGCGAGGGTATTGACAATCGGGACGTTTTCTTTGCCGAATTCGCCACGAACCTACGAGGATTCAATCTTAACCGGTTATCGGGTACCAATTACGTACTAGGCAATTTGGAACTACGGATACCTTTGGTAAAATACCTTTACCGTGGCCCTATTACTTCTAATTTCCTTCGGAACTTCCAGATCGTTGGATTTTCGGATATCGGAACTGCATGGACTGGTAAAGGACCTTTCAGTGAGGAGAACAGCTTAAATACGGAGATTGTAGGCGGAGGTTCAGAGCCATTTAGAGCTACGGTTACAAATTTTAGAAATCCTTATTTGATCGGTTATGGCGTTGGAGCCCGTACTATGCTCTTCGGCTTCTATGTTAAGTTTGACTATGCTTGGGGTGTTGATAATGGGGCGCATGGTAAGGCCATTCCTTACATTACGCTAGGTTACGACTTTTGAGTTAAGCATCCGGTAGAGCCCTGACTTAACCGGAGGCTTACGAATATATAGGGTTATTCGGTTTTACACCCTTATGAGTCTATTTATTGCCTTTTAATTGAAAGTGCCATTTTTGGCACTTTTTTGGCTAGAGCCATTTTTTTAATAATGAAATATGCGTGCGATTTATTCAGCTCGACGTGCACTGAGCAATGATATGGCTGTTAAGAAGTATCTAAAATTTCTATTGGCAGACTATCAGACTTGTTGTATCGCTGTAATTTAGGTTTTTGAATAAAAATTTCAAAGACCAGCACAAACTTATAGAGTATCGCCATGTCTCTCAAAGTTTCGTATCCTCAAAGGATCTGACTTGATTCGATACCTTTTTAATCTTACCATACTGTGCTCGACACCAAAGCGTCAGGGACGATACAGACGGTAGCATTCAAAACGCGACTACCGATGCACAGGGTACCTACGCGTTTACGGCTGCCCCTGGCCATAGCTATACCGTCGACGTAAAAGCAGACGATCATGGTACCTTCGGAAAGAAAATCGTGGAGCATAATTCCACTACTAATCTTGATCTGGACATCCATTTGTTTGAGAAAGGAGATGTTGTCAAAATCGATAATATCTACTATGATCTCGATAAAGCCATGATTAACGCAGATGCTACCTATGAGCTAAATAAGGTGGTGGCTTTAATGGAAAAGTACTCCACGATGTGCATGGAACTGGGCTCTCATACCGATAGTCTGGCTACCTCTAGGTATAACAGAATTCTGTCCAACAATCGGGCTGAGGCAGCTCGGGAGTACCTGATGTCGAAGGGAATACCTGCCGCCCGTATTACATCAAGAGGGTTTTGTGAGGGTAAATTAGTGAATAAGTGCAGCGATGACAAAAAATGTACGGAAGAAGAACATTAAAAAAACCGAATAACGGAAATAAGGGTACTGAATTTTCAGTAACTCGCCCAATGGAAAAGCAGCAGGCAGGGGAAATTTTCCTCTGCCTTTTTTGATTGTCGGGAAAGGATGATTACCATTGGGAAATAAATCAGGTAACAGTATGCAATCAACTCGTAAGTCCGGTACTTTACTGGCTTTTATGCTCATGGCGGGGGTTTTCCTTGTCCCCTCCCGGTCCCACGCTCAGAAAGAAGTACTCTATGAGCAATATATCCAGAATCCCATGGCCATCAATCCGGCCTTTACAGGGGTGCGGCAGGATTTTAATATGACGGCACTGCTCCGTCGGCGGTGGTTCTTGATTCCGAATGCCCCCGTTACCCAGACCTTTGCCATGGACGGTACGGTAGCCAACGGCAAGGTAGGCCTGGGCCTGCAGGCCCTGAACGACCGGATGTCGCCCTACTATACTACCGGTATATACGGTTCTGCGGCGTATCATTGGGATGCCTCAGTGACCTGGAAAGTTTCGCTGGGTGCGCAGGGCGGCATTAACGTACTGCCCGTCTACGATTTTGCCTCGGGTACCTCACTCAATCGGGCGCTGGGAAGTTTCGGCGTAGGTGTATGGATCCATTCCGATGACTTTTACTTTGGAATTTCCAAACCGGAGCTACTTTCGCAAGGCTACGGAAATAGACAGAATACTTTTGAGTATAGCAAGCCTTTGTACATTACGGCGGGAGCTACGTTTCAGCCCAATGACCAGATCAAAGTTACCCCCAGCGTACTGTTCGTGCAGGAGTCGGGCTACAAGTTGCGGATTGATGCGGGCGGCCGGGTATGGTACGACGAGAAAATAGGGCTGGGCTTGTTCTACCGCATGGCGCGGGTAAATTATGTACAGCTTTCGGGAGAAGCCCAGGTAGGTAAAAATGTCCGACTAGGATATATCTACAACTCACGGGCCATTGAAAGTAGTATTGTCGGGATCAATAATAACCCAATCAGCATCCATGAAATCATGCTCAAGTTCACGCCTAATCCCTCGGGATTTCATGTCAATTAATTCCCTTTTTGTTCTAATCCCCCTTTTGTGGTCTCCTTTAAAAAGGGTATTTTATATATCTTGTTTGGAAACATCTCGTAACTTTGCCTCATAAAAGAAAAATCACCCCCGTGATGGACAAATATTCGTATATAGCTAACTCAGACGGCGCTTACATCGAGGAATTATACAATTCCTATAAGCAAGACCCCACCTCGGTAGACGGAGGATGGCAAAAGTTTTTCGAAGGCTTCGATTTCTACCAGAAGTACCCTTTGAATGGCCACTCCAATGGGGCTGCGACTAAATCAGCCCCAGAGGCTGGCAAAACCGATTCAACTCCGGTAGATGCCTCCCGTATTCAGAAGGAAATGGAAGTCGTTCACCTGATTCGTGGCTACCGTTCACGGGGCCACCTTCTGGCCCGTACGAATCCTATTCGGGAGCGCTTGGACCGCAACCCTCGACTGAATCTGGCGGATTTTAAGCTGTCCGATGCCGATCTGGACACCGTTTTTGAAGCCGGTACCGAAGTGTTCGGCAGGCCTGCTACGCTCCGTGAAATTGTGGACTCGCTGAAAACAATTTATACCCGCGAAATCGGATTCGAGTACCTCTACATCCGTGATCGGGAGCAGAAGAACTGGCTTCGGGAAAAAATCGAGAAAGAGGCACTGAATATGAATTTCTCCATTGATGAGAAAAAGCATATTCTTTCCAAGCTCAACGAGGCGGTTGTATTTGAAAACTTTCTGCATACGAAATACATCGGCCAAAAGCGGTTTTCGCTGGAAGGCGGTGAAACGACTATTCCTGCCCTGGATGCCATGATCAACAAGGCAGGTGAGATGGGTGTAGTGGAAGTGATGATCGGGATGGCCCACCGGGGGCGCCTGAATGTGCTGGCCAACACCATGCGCAAAACCTACGAGCAGGTATTCAATGAATTTGAGGGTAACCTGCCCGATCAGGTATGGGGCGATGGCGACGTAAAGTACCACATGGGCTTCTCATCGCAAATCACTACGCTCAGTGGCCAGCAGATGTACTTGAAGCTGGCCCCCAACCCGTCGCATCTGGAAGCCGTGAACCCCGTCGTGGAAGGCTTTATCCGCGCCCGTGCTGACGGATTGTACAACAGCGATTATGACCGCGTGTTGCCCGTGCTCATCCACGGCGACGCTGCCGTAGCCGGGCAGGGAATTGTGTACGAAGTGACTCAGATGTCGGGCTTGGAAGGCTATTACACGGGAGGTACCATTCACTTTGTGATTAATAACCAGGTTGGATTTACCACCGATTTCGAAGATGCACGCTCCAGTATCTACTGTACAGATGTAGCCAAGATTGTGGACGCCCCGGTACTGCACGTTAACGGCGACGATCCCGAATCGGTCGTGTTCTGTATGCGACTGGCCGTGGAGTATCGTCAGAAGTTTAACAAGGATATTTTTATCGACATGGTATGCTACCGCCGCCATGGTCACAACGAGTCGGACGAGCCGAAATTTACCCAGCCCGTCCTGTACAAGTACATCGAGAACCATCAGAACCCACGGGAGATCTACCAGAAAAAATTAGCAGAGCGGGGCGATGTGGATGCCGAATTGGCCGCCACGATGGATAAGGAATTTAAGGCCCTGTTGCAGGAGCGGCTGGAAATGGTGAAGCAAAAAGTGCTACCCTATGCCATGCCCAAATTGGAGCAGGAATGGAAAAGCCTGCGCGTATCTACGCCCGACGATTTTGATAAATCGCCCGCAACGGGCGTTTCGGTGGAAATGCTGGAAAAAATCGGACAGGCCATCACGACAATTCCCGAAGGATTTAGCACGCTTAAGCAAATAGACAAACTGCTCAAAGACCGCCGTCAGATGATTTTTGATGATAAGTCGGTCAACTGGGCTACGGCAGAATTGCTGGCCTATGGCTCGGTTCTGGCGGATAATAAAGTTGTGCGGCTAAGCGGCCAGGATGCGCAGCGGGGTACCTTCTCGCACCGCCATGCCGTTCTGCACGATGCCGAAACCAACGAAGCTTATAACAACCTGGACCATATTCAGGAGAAACAGGGCAGGTTCATGATTTATAATTCCCTGCTTTCTGAGTACGGGGTACTGGGTTTTGAGTTTGGCTATGCGATGGCCAATCCTAATGCCCTGGTAATTTGGGAGGCCCAATTTGGCGATTTTGTCAATGGCGCCCAGGTGATGATCGACCAGTTCATTACATCTAGTGAAACCAAATGGGACCGTTGGACGGGACTGGTAATGTTGCTGCCTCACGGCTACGAAGGCCAGGGCCCCGAGCACTCCAACGCCCGTCCCGAGCGATTCCTACAGCTTGCTGCCGATAATAATATTATCGTCACAAACGTGACGACTCCTGCCAACCTCTTTCACATGATGCGGCGACAGATGGCATTTCCGTTCCGTAAGCCGTTGATCGTAATGTCGCCAAAGTCGATGTTGCGGCATCCCTTGTGTATTTCACCGTTGAACGATTTGGTAAAAGGGCGTTTTCAGGAAACCATTGGCGATAATTTTGCTGATGCAAAAAAAGTGAAAAAGGTATTGCTCTGCACTGGGAAAATATACTACGAGCTTTTTGAAAAGCAACAAAAAGAAAACCGCGACGATGTAGCCATTATCCGGGTGGAGCAATTGCATCCTTTCCCCAAGAAGCAATTGAACGCTCTCATCGCCCAATACAAGAAAGCAAAAGTATATTGGGTACAGGAAGAACCTTTCAACATGGGCGGCTGGACGTTCATGCTACGCATTTACCCAGAGCAACCGCTGGAAGTGATTGCGCGGCGATCAAGCGCTTCGCCCTCCACGGGATTTGCCAAAATTCACGCTCAGGAGCAGGCCGAAATTATCAGAAGAGCATTTGAATAAAATAATTTTGAATGAGTGAATGAGTGTATGACAGAATAATTTTTTCATTCACTCATTTGCTCATTTACTCAATCACTCATTCAAAAAACACATGGCTGAACTAGAAATAAAAGTCCCCCCAGTGGGCGAGTCCATCTCCGAAGTGACCATTGGTACCTGGTTTAAGAACGAAGGGGATACGGTAAAAATGGACGAGGTAATCTGTGGATTGGACTCCGATAAAGCTACCTTTGAACTGACCGCTGAAATAGACGGCGTACTGCATATCAAAGCCCAGGAAGGAGACACCTTGGCCATCGGTGATCTGATTGCAACCATCGATCCAAAGGGATCGTCCAATGGTGCGAAAGCTAAAGCTCCGGCAATCCAAAAACCGGAACCTGCTAAACAGGAAACGCCCCAAAAGACAGAGGAAACGAAAGCGGCTCCGGTGGATCAGCCCACAGCCACTTCTTCGCCTTCTAAGGTGATCGAGATGAAGGTACCTACGGTGGGAGAATCCATTACGGAGGTAACGATTGCGTCCTGGAATAAAAAGGATGGTGACCGCGTGGAACTGGACGAGATCATCTGCGAGCTGGAATCGGATAAAGCTACCTTTGAGCTACCGGCCGAGTCGGCAGGTGTGCTGCGGATCGTGGCCGCCGAGGGCGATACACTGGAAATCGGGGCGGTAATCTGCCGGATTGAAGTAGGAGGCGCCGGCACTACAGACGCCACTTCAGCTGGTAACGCTGAAAAATCAACCCCCGCCCCCGAAGTACCCACCCTCCATCAGTCTGATTCGGATGAAGTTACGGCCAATGCGGCCCACACCTCGCCCGTAGCCGCTAAAATATTGGCCGAAAAAGGAATCGATCCTAAGAACGTCAACGGTACAGGGGCCGGAGGAAGGATTACGAAAGAAGACGCACTGAACGCGCAGAAAACTGCAGCTAAGCCAGCAGAAGCCAAAACGCCTCCCACAGGTATCCCCGGCAATGCATCTGTACCCCCAAAGGCAATGCCTTCAACCAGTGCTGGCGACGAACGCGGTACGCGGCGCGAGAAAATGTCTTCGCTGCGAAAAACCATCGCCCGTCGGCTGGTGGCAGTGAAGAACGAAACCGCTATGTTGACTACTTTCAACGAGGTGGACATGAAACCGATCATGGACCTGAGAGCGCAGTTCAAGGACAAGTTCAAGGAAAAGCATGAGGTAGGGCTGGGCTTTATGTCGTTCTTTACGAAGGCAATCTGCGTGGCTTTACAGGATTTTCCGGTCATCAACGCCTACATGGATGGGGATGATGTGGTCTATAACGACTTTTGTGACGTTTCCATTGCGGTCTCTTCGCCGCGCGGACTGGTAGTGCCGATAATCCGCAACGCGGAAAAACTATCCTTTGCAGGCATTGAGAAAGAAATCGTGCGCCTGGCCACCCGGGCACGCGACGGTAAGCTGGGGATCGACGAAATGACAGGAGGTACCTTCACAATTACCAACGGCGGTATCTTTGGCTCCATGCTTTCTACACCCATCATCAATGCACCCCAGTCGGCTATTTTGGGTATGCACAACATTGTGGAACGCGCCGTGGTGGTGAAAGGGGAAATCGTGATTAGGCCCATCATGTATGTAGCGCTTTCCTACGATCACCGTACTATCGATGGCAAAGATTCAGTGAGCTTCCTCGTCCGGGTTAAGCAGCTGCTGGAAGATCCGGCCCGTTTGCTACTGGAATTGTAAGCTGGCTAAGCCAAAACAGTGTACAGTTCATAACAGAATTATCTCTTTCAGAAGTCCGGTGCCAGGCACCGGACTTTTTTTGTTGATTTTGGCATAGTAAGCAGTAGGTCATATTTAAGCATACATTTATTTTTGTTAAGATTCAAAATCATATTCTTAGGACTTTCGCTTAAACAGCATGAACAGTAGGATTCATCAGTTGTTGAACCAAGTAGTCGGTGAACAACCCTTGCCTGACCTGATAGACCGTTGTCCTCATCTGCTTG
>JBBRDE010000287.1:0-7380 GCA_038204185.1 Cytophagales bacterium | reverse complement strand
ATGGTATTCTCGTAGAATATACCCGCGCAGAAGGCCGCTAAAATGGCGAACGTGACCACGCGTCGATCAACAATTCGTCTTAACAAGCTGACGTATCGACCGGTGAGTTTTTCAAATCCCCGGTTAAACCCATCGAGCGCTTTGGTCAACAGATTTTTCTTGACAGGTTTTCCATGATTGTTTTTTAACAACATGGCACACAGCACCGGGGTAAGCGTAAGGGCCACCACCGCAGAAATGACAATGGAACTGGCCATGGTAATCGAAAACTGTCGGTAGAAAACCCCCACCGGCCCCGACATGAATATCAGGGGGATGAATACTGCGGTCATAACCAGGGTGATGGCGATGATGGCCCCACCGAGTTCGCGAAGTACCTCCATGGTAGCTCGATAAGGCGAAAGATTACTTTCCTCCATCTTGGCGTGTACCCCCTCCACCACCACAATGGCATTATCTACCACGATACCAATCGACAGTACCAGGGCAAATAACGTAATCAGGTTGATGGAAAGACCAAAAAACTGCATGACAAAAAACGCCCCCACCAGCGATACCGGAACAGCTAGAATTGGGATGAGGGTAGATCGCCAGTCACCCAAAAACAGGAACACAACCAGGGCCACCAGGATAAAGGCATCCCGTAACGTATGGAGCACCTGCTCGATGGACGTATCCAGAAACTGCGACACGTCGTAGCTGATTTTATAGTCTACGCCCGGAGGAAATGATTTTTTCATCACCTCGAGTTTGGCTTTTACGTCGGCGATCACGTCATTGGCATTAGTACCGTAGTTCTGTTTCAACACAATAGCCGCCGAGGGATGGCCGTCGAGGTTGGAATATATATCGAAAAATTCACTGCCCAGTTCTACGGTGGCTATATCCCTCAGATGGATACTCTCACCTTCCGCATTGGCCCGGATGATGATACTCTCGTACTCCTCCGGCTTGTTGTACCTGCCTTTGTAGGTAAGTACATATTCCAGCGACTGGGCCGATATACCTGAACTTTGCCCGAGTCGGCCCGGACGGCCTACCACGCTTTGTTCGGCTAAGGCTTCATTGACATCTTCCACCGAGATCTTATAAGCCCGCATCCGGTCGGGGTTTAGCCAGATACGCATGGCGTACCGGCGGCTGCCCAATATCTGGCTCCTGGCTACTCCCCGCGTCCGGTTTATTTCCGGAATCATGTTGACGGTGGCGTAGTTGAAGAGGAATTTTTCGTCGATGCTCTTGTCTTTGGAATAGAGGTTGACGTACATCAGCATACTGGGCTGGATGGGCGTGATGATAACCCCTTCGCGCTGCACCAGCTCGGGCAGCAGGGGCATCACCTGGTCTACCCGGGTTTTCACCCGGATCACCGCGTCGTTGGGGTCGGTGCCGGGTTCAAAAACAATCCGGAGGGTAGCCTCACCGGCACTGGTGGCGTCCGTGGCGATGTAGCGCATGTCCTGCACCCCGTTGATGGCCTGTTCCAGCGTGATCAGCGTGGACTTGACCAGTACGTCGGCACTGGAGCCAGGGTAAGCAATAAAAATATTGACGGTCGTGGGAGCGATGTCAGGGAATTGCGAAATAGGCAAGCTCCTGATGGCCAGGCCACCCAAAAAGACAATCACAATGGAAATTACAATGGCAAATACGGGTCGTCGTATGAACGAACTAAACATAGCTTCTACTTTTTAGGGTACTCAAATTATTCTGCATACAATTCCAAATTAGTCAGCACCTTACCGGGTTGCATGAACTTGGGATGTATCTTTTCGTTTTCGCGCACCAGTCGCAAGCCTTCCAGCAGGATCTTGTCATCTTTAGTCAGGCCCGACTTGACCACAAAAAGGTGGGGCATCTCGGCGGCGATGGTAATTTCCCGCGACTTGATCGTGTTGTTTTTGTCTACCACATATACATACAGCTTTTCGAGTACCTCAAAAGTGGCTTTTTGAGGTATGAGTAGCACGCCTTTGAAAGGAATCGTCACTAGCACGTTCCCCGTTTCGCCGTGCCGCAGCAGGCCGTTTGGGTTGGGGAAGGTAGCCCGGAATGCGATGTTGCCCGTTTCATTGTTGAAGTCGGCTTCGATGGTCTCCACTTTGCCGGTAAAAGGAAATTTTTTGCTATTTGCCATCATCAAGTTCACCTGTTGCATATTGTCCTGCCCCGGATCAGACTTATAGTCCAGGTACTCCGCCTCGGGTACGTTGAAATACACCCACATCTTACTGTTGTCCGAGAGGGTCGTGAGCAAATCCCCCTCATCCAGCAAACTACCCAGCCGTACCTGAAAGTGATCCATGATCCCATTGAATGGGGCTCGGATTTCGGTGAAGCCCAGGTGTACATTGGCCAGTGAAAGTTCGGCGTTGGCCTTGGCCAGTTTGGCTTTGGCCATGGCCAATTCGTTTTTCGACACGATGTTACTGTCGGCTAGGGCTTTGGTATTCATGTACTCGATTTCGGCGAAGTTGGCTTCGGCCTTAGCTTTTTGCTGCTCAGCCTCGTACAGCATCGGCATTATTTTGAACATGAGCTGACCCTGCTTGACGTGCTGCCCTTCGTCTACGTAGATTTTCTGAAGGTACCCCCGCTCCTGCGCCCGCAACTCGATGTGGCTGATGGCGTGAATCTGGCAAACGTAGTCTTTGGTGACCAGGGTATCCCTGACAATGGGGCTGGTGACCAGAAATTCCGTTTCTTCTTCCTTCGTTTCTTCTTCTTTGTGAGCAAGGCTTGAACAGCCCACAAGGGCACACAAGCCCATGAAAGCGACAATTTGCTTGATACAAATTTTATTTTTCACAAGAGTTTATATTATGGTTTAAAATGAGAAGCTTTGGATACATTGAATTGCCGACCGAGTCCTTCCACTTTTTCCGGCAGCGTGTCTGAAGATTTTACCAGTTGGTGAATAAGGCTGTCCTTCTGCTGATTATCACGCTGGCACTCCGAGAGCTGCTGTTGCCATACCTCGTTGTGCAGCGCATAGGCCACACTCCCTACTTCATAATCGGTAAGCCTGGATTGTCTGCTCTGATTGTACAGCAGAAACCCATTGAACACCAGCGACAGAAATAGCGCTAGCCCAAATCCATAAAGCAAAATCGAATTGGCCGACGAAGCGGGAAAATTCCGGCGTTGCATAGTTTGTATCCCTGGTGAGAGGCACAAAGGAAACACCGCGACATTAAAACGGTATGAGAAGGAAATTAGAAGATATTAGAGCCCGGTTGAGAGATTGGGCAGACTTAGGGTTACCGTGGTTCCCTGGTGCAGTACGGAAGTGAATTGGATCGTGCCCTGGTGCAGCTCAACGATCTTCTGGGTAACCGCCAGGCCAATGCCATAGCCAGGCACGCCCTCCGCGTTCGTTCCCCGGTAAAGGGGATCAAATATGCGCGCGACATCGGTTTCATCAACGCCTCGCCCCTGATCTGTCACTACCACGGAGACCTGACCATCCTGTGACTTGAGTAGAACGGAAACTGCTTCGGCGGAGTACTTGCAGGCGTTGTCCAGCACGTTCAGGAAAGCGGTAGTTAGTAAGGTAGCGTTCCCTTTCACGGTAAACGATTCTTCCTCAGTGGTCATGAATTGGAGCGGCAGGTTTCGGCCGGGGTACTTGGCTTGTACCTGCCCAACGGCCGTCAGTAAGCAATCATCCGCCTGCACAGCAGTCAGGGTGAGCGTTCCGTCGGTGACTATGGCTAAACCCAGCAACCCGTTGGTCAGGGAGATTACTTTTTTCAATTCTTCCACGGCAATCTCCATACTTTCACGCCAATCGTCCGGGTTCTGATCATACCGCAGGGATGTTTCCAGGGTACCCAGAGTGTTGGTAAGGGGGGTGCGTAGCTCATGGGAAGCATGCGCCACAAAGCTACGCTGGGAAACAAATGCTTCTTCCAGCCGGAAAAGCATCTGGTTAAATGTCATGGCCAAATGGGCTATTTCGTCCCGGCGGTTTCCTTCGTTGACCCGTTTGTGCAGATCTACGGCCGTGATCTGCTCTACTTCATCCACTATCTCCGAAATTGGCTTCAGTACTTTACCGGAAAAGTACCACCCGGCCAATACGGTCAAGGAAAAACCCAGCAAATTGGCCAACAGCATGATTTGCTGCAGCGTGTCCAATTTGGCAAAGCCGATCCGATCAAAGCCGGAAGCGAAGATGTAAAATTGCTGCCCCCGGTCGCGGTAAGGAAGCACGATGGACTCGACGTGACCGCTTTTGAACTCAAACAAGGAGTTGGCCGATAGCATCGGTATCTGTTCCTTGTACAAGTCCGACTCTTTCAGGGTTCGGTTGGTAAACACCAGGTGGTGCAGGCTGTCGTAAATGCTAATTTGCTCCTCCACGATGGTGAGCAGGTCGGTACGTACCATGTTCTTAAAAAAGTCATCGTGCAGGTGCCGCCGCGATATCAACACCCGCCCGGTCATGCGGGCTTTCCCCTCGAGTCGGCTATAAAACTCCTCCTGCCGGTAGAGCGAATAGAAGTACCACACCAACACCGACAGCGTGACCTGAATGGCCGCAGCCAGCAGCGTAAAGTTGAGAGTCAATCGGTTTCTAATGAGCATGGCGGCAGTTTGACAGCAAGGTAGGTTACGGGCATTAACAGAAATTTGTTTGGGAAAAGGTTAGCCTTCCCGCAAAACGTAGCCCATACCTACGATAGTGTGGAGCAGCTTGGGCGTGAAATCTTTGTCTATTTTCTTTCGCAGGTAGCTCATATACACATCAATCACGTTGGTGTTGCTGTCAAAATTCAGGTTCCAGACCCGCTCACTGATATCCACCCGCGAAATAACCTTCCCTTTGTTAAGCATCAGATATTCCATGAGGGAGTATTCACGGGTAGTCAGGTCAATGCGCTGGCCGGCGCGGGTTACGGTTTTGGCATCGAGGTTCATTTCCAAATCAGCCAACCGCAGTACCTGCTTCTGGCTGGGATTGTTCCGGCGGGTCAAAGCCCGGAGGCGCAAAAGCAACTCCTGAAACTCGAAGGGTTTGGCCAGGTAATCGTCCGCCCCCGCATTGAAGCCGTCCGCCTTGTCGGCCAGGCTGTCGAGGGCGGTCAGCATTAGTACGGATACCGACTCATTTTCAGAGCGGATCATCCGGCATAACTCAAAGCCATTGATCTGCGGCAGGTTGACATCCAGGATAATGATATCGTAGGAGTCTTTCCGAAAAAGCGACAGACCGGTACGCCCATCGTATGCAACCTGGACTTCATACCCCTCGGCCGATATGCCTTTGCGGATAAATGACACCATCCGCTCTTCGTCTTCCACCAACAGTACTTTCATGAAACGTTTTGGGTTGCGTATTTACCGGAATCTCTATTTACTACCCGCCTGCATCGGGTTAGCTACGCAAAGGTACTCAGAATAGGGCATGGAGTTACACTACTGAGGGGTGCATTGACCTGCCTCTTGTATTCTGATCTAGACAAAAAATCAAGTATACTGGAGATAATAGGTACTCTTTAACAAAGGAGTGGTCTACGCTGGTTTAATTTGGCAAGTGCATCGGCCCCACTGACTCTGTTCCCTATTAAACAAAATCTCAACCTCGTTTTTGTCCCCAGTCACACAACCCCAAGGGAGCCTATGTTTATATACTATATTCTCCTCATTGGATTAGGTAGCTTCCCTTTATTCATCACGTTGAAGAGGATGAATACCTACCGCAAGGCAAAGAAAAGGGGAGTATTCACTCGGGCCACGATCACCCATATTCACTCGGCACGCTTTGCCAGGGGCCTACCTTTCGACCAACTTACCTTAACCTACTATGATCTTGGAACCGCCAGTTCAACTACGGCAAAGGCAGTGACGGTTTACAATAAGTATAAAGTCGGTGATCAGGTGGGAATTGCCCGGGGAACAGCGAAAGGGCAAATCATCATCCCTGATGACATAAAGGGGTATCGGCCCATACTCTGGTTTTCCATTGTATTTTTGCTATTTATCGTTTTCGCAGTAGTTAAAATTGAGGAAATGGTAGAGGCAGGGTATTAAAATTAACCAATCCACCCGGTCATCCACTTTATTTAGATTTTTCGGATAAAGCCAAAAAAATCAACCGATTCGGATAGTGGCCCGATCCTGACCAGGAGGTACTTGGGTATCTACCTGATTAGGGCCATCGACGCACTGTGCGATCAAGGCGTAGTACGCGTCAGTAAGCAGTAGACGATTTTTTTTCATAGCCGACACAAGCGGGCGGATAGCCCGCCCCCTTACTTTTGGGAAACATAAGCACCTGTAATCAGGGCCTGAATTGGAAAGACTCAAGAACAAAACGAGCGTCAGGGGGTTGTTAAGGTTTTATCCACTAACTAAAACGCATCCCTAATGAGCAAGGAAGCTAATATAGAAGTTCAAAAGAAATTCGGCGAAGCCGTGAACACCGGCAATTTACAGGCGATGTACGATCTGGTCGCTACGGACAATGTCGATCATGACCCGGCACCGGGACAGGTGGCCGGTCCCGAGGGGTACATTACGTTCTTCAAAATGATGCGCACCGCCTTCCCGGATTTAAAAATCGAGGTAGAGCAACTCGTCGCTGATGAAGACAATGTCGCCTTTGCTTATACCGCCACGGGTACCCACAAGGGTGAGTTTATGGGCATCGCTCCCACGGGAAAATTCGTCAAATTTCGGGGCATGCAAATCAGTAAGTTTGAAGATGGCAAGATGGTGGAGCGCTGGGGAAGCTCGGATGAGCTGGGTATTCTGAAGCAATTGGGTATCGAGCACGTAAGGTAAAAACTGACTTTCTTATCCTCAAAAAGCCTGGGCCCATCGGTTCAGGCTTTTTTGGTATAAGGTACCTTCATTCCTCGTACAACGGGTATTTTGCCGACAAAAACAAAATTGAGCCACCTTGTTTTTATCCTAAAATTTACTAATTATCAATATAAAAATTTGTGGCAACTTATTATCTATCAGATTATTGCCCAAATTTTTATTTTTTTTCTGGAAATGAAAATCCTAGTTTTTGCGTTATAGCTCCAATTGCAATAGACACCCTAAACACAATTTCTAGTTGATGTCCAGACGACTGACCCTGTTCGCAGCCGTAATTGCCTTTCTTGGATTTACCGCCGCCCAAGCATTTCTTTTCGATTTTAGCGATGCTTTTTTTACCCCGCAAAAGAAAATTTCCTATAAAAAACCCATCCCCTTGCCCCCCCCTGCTCCGGTCGTGTATGGCATTGCCACCGACTCGCTGGAAATCGTGGAAGGGGTGATCCGATCGGGTGAAACGATGTCGACCCTGCTGGCTGAGTACAACATCGGCTCGGCCACGGTGCATGAACTGACGAAGAAAGCTAAAGATGTTTTCAAGGCCCGTAA
>JBBRDE010000286.1:0-7417 GCA_038204185.1 Cytophagales bacterium | reverse complement strand
CCGGGCCTTCAAAGAAAAATACCAGGTGCTGCTATTTCCGATGCAAAATCCCGATGGCGTGGACCTGGGACATTGGCGGCACAATGCGGGCGGCATCGATCTTAACCGCGACTGGGATCGCTACAACCAACCCGAAACCCGGCAAATGGCGAACTACGTAATCGACTTCGCTAATAAAAACCAATCAAAAGTGGTGTTGGGGCTTGATTTCCATTCGACCTGGGAGGATGTGTACTACACCAACAACTCCGATACGGCTACGGCTTACCCTACGTTCACAACCGAGTGGCTGAGTCAGATCAAGGCCGCCATTCCCGGCTACGAGCCCCATGTCGCGCCGTCCAATATCGGCCAGCCCGTCAGTAAGGGCTGGTTTTTCGTGACGTTCAACGCCGTGGGTATCACCTACGAAATCGGCGACGACACGCCCCGGTCTTTTATCAAGACCAAAAGCCGCATCGCCGCCGAGAAGATGATGACGGTAATGATGACCGGGCTGGCGCACCAGTGATGAATGATTCGCAATCATTCATCATTATTATTTATTCACCTGCGTTTCTGCAAAAATGCCGGGGTCGGAGGGGGCATTTCGATTGGCGCTCAGCTCGGTTTGGGCCACAATGAACCGTTGGGGATACTTGCTAGCCGTTGCAGAGTTAAACGGAGGAAGCACAGCAATATCTTTTTCTTTAGTACCCAACCGGCGCAGATCGTCGAAGGCCAGAGTACCCGTGAATCCCGATACATACCGTTCTTCAATAATTTCACGTAGCAAAGCACGCTCCGGGGCCAGGTTGCCCGCGTTCTCGATTCCCCCGGCCTGGAAATCAGCCAGCACGTAGGGGTCGTACTTCAAAGCGTCTGTCGCATTGAGTTTGGTAAATGCCGTACCGGAGGCCAGGTAAGTGCGTAGTTTATTGAGATGCTTCAATCCCTCCTCGATGCCTACGGTGCGCGTACCTGCTTCGGCCAGTATCAACAAATTCTCCTCGTAGCCGACCAGAGTCATCGGCCGGTTTGGGGCCGCTATGCCTTTGTTATTATTGGCAGCGTTGCCATCGAACCGATAGTAGGTCAGTCGGGCGGCCTCGTTGGTTTTGGCGTTGTTACGTTTGGAAGCGAGCAGTGTTTCGAGGTGAGAACCCACGAAACTCCAATAGCCCCCCCGCTCGTTGATCATTTTATAGTTGGTGTTGAGACTACCGTTACCAATGTTGGGAGGAGTAAACACCAGTGCTTCCCTGGCCGACGAAATGCCCTTTTGGGCAGCCGCATAGGCCTTGTCGTATTCCCGGGTATGGATATACATCCGGGCTTTTAGGGTGTAAGCTACCTTGCCCCACTTCAATGTATTTCCGTTCAGTTACAGATCCTCAGGCAGTGCAGAATTGGTAGCGCCGGCCAGGTCGGCGATGGCGCCGTCGAGCAGGGTTTGTAGCTGGGCGAATACCTCCTTTTGGCTGTCGAATTTAGGATCGGCGATGGCGTCGTTCGAAATTTCGCTGTAGGGCACATTGCCAAAAAGGCTGGCTAATGTCCCCATGGTATTGGCTTCCAGTACCTTGGCAATACCCGAATACTGCGCCGCCTTGGGGCTGTCCTTGGTATGTTCACGCAGGAGACGGGCCTGCTTCACCACGCCCTGATAGGCGTGCTCCCATACGGTACTGGTTTCCTCGGCAGACAAGTTGTACTCATAAATGCTCTTGTACAACAGCGCCACCCCTTTGGTCTGGCCGCTCCACATGCCCCCGATGCGGGTCAGGTGGCCCAGCGTGTTGCCGACATTGGCCAGTTCAATGCCTTTTAATAGCAAAACCCCTGCTTCGAAATTATCCGAAGAAATTTCGTTAGGATTTTCATTTATACCCTCTACCAACGACTCGCAGCCATAGCTGGTCAGGATAAGTAGAGAAAGAAGTAGGTATTTTAGATTTTTCACGGATTTCAATGTTAAATGATAGAATGAATGAATGATAGAATGATTTTGATCGTTCAAGTCCAAAATCCAGTATCTAGCCTCTCTCTAATAATTGATTTTTACTGAAAATACATACGAGCGGGTGCTGGGATTGGTGAAGTACTCGATACCGAAGCCGTTGTCCACCCCGGACTGATTTACTTCGGGGTCGATGCCTTTCACCTTGGTCCAGAGTACCAGATTCCGGCCTGCAATGGACAGATCTATTGAGCCCAATTTGGTGACCTTGCGGAATTTTTCACCCCCAATGCTATATCCCAGCGACACCTCACGGAGGCGCGTCCAACTACCGTCATTGATAGCGAATTCGTTGATTGCCGAACCCCCCAGGCCACCGCCCAACGTGGTGTACCATTGCTCATCAAGTAGCACGTCGCCCCCACCGTAATTGCCGATGTTGCCGCGCACTGTGGTACCTGCGGGGAACACTTTTCCGGCGGCATTTTTCAGGTCTTTGGTGAGGGTAACCTCACTTTCCGTATCGTCGTAGGTACCAAAGCTATTGAGCACAAAGCGGGTTCGTTCGGCAAAATCGCCCCCCTGGTAGGTTTCAAAAAGTACATTGAGGGATAGCTTTTTGAAAGTGCCCCGCAAGCCCATTCCCCCGCGCCAGTCGGGATTCGGATTGCCGATGACGCCCTGCTGCGGATCAAGTTTGGGAAAACCGTTGGCATCCAGCACTAAGCTGCCATCGTCGTTGCGGGCAGCCCGGCTTCCGAACAGGATGCCCAGTGGCTTGCCTACGATGGCATTGGAAGTGATCGACTGATCGGTGAGAGCAACGCGATCTACCCCAGCCAGGTCGAGAACCTTGTTGCGATTGTTGTTGAAGTTGCCATAAAAATCGAGCGTGAAATTGTCGTTTTTCACCACCGCCAAACTATAATCCAGTTCCAGTCCCCGGTTTTCCATTCGTCCCGCGTTGGCGTACCGCGATAGGTACCCCGAACTGGGCGATAGGTTGACGGCCAAGAGAATATCGCGAATCTCGTTTTTGTAATAGGTAGCACCCAGCGTAAATCGGTCACGGAAGAAGCGCAGATCGGCACCTACCTCAAACTCGGTCTTGATTTCCGGTTTGAGGTTCGGGTTACCCTGGTCGTCGTTTAGCCGGAATCCGCCACCGAATTCATTGACGTCCAGCCCATCGTCGTAGGTCGAGTAGGAGAATGTTTCATAGGTGGTGCCGAATTTATACGCCGTAGGTTGTACGCCCACCTGCCCGAATGCGAACCGCAATTTGCCAAAACTAAGCACATCGTTTTTCAGGTTGGGCAAGTCGGTAAACTGCCAGGCTACATCCATCGAAGGATAAAAATAAGTACCCTTGATGGTGGAGGCTGCTTCCTGGGTTCCCGAAAGATTCAGGAAAACCTGCTTGAAAATATCGAACGACAGGATGCCATACAGGCGGTTGGAGCGTACGTGATTGGTATTGTTGGATACCTCGAAAGGAGCCACACCATTGGTGAAGGTCTGCAACTGGCTGTTTACCAGGAAATTCTGGGTAGCGGCGTAAAGGCTCTTACGATTACGATCATTGATGTTATAGCCCAGGGTAGCGTTCAGACCGATTTTATCGGGGATAAGATTGGGGAAATCGGCCCGGGCGATGGCGTCAACATTGATTTCGGTATTGGTGAAATCCTCATTATCCAGGCGACCATTGGTAAAGCTGGCCGAACCAATCGGCGAAAAGTACACGCGTTTGTCCACGTAGGAGTCAATCCCACCGCGCAAATCCAGTTGTAGCCAGCTTACCGGATTGATATTCAGGTTGGAGTTGGCATTGAAACGGTTGACTGTGGTGGTACCTTTCTGTTCATTGGTAGTCCACAAAGGATTGTTGTAGGTAGGGTTCACGTTATTGCCCAGGTAGCGGCGGTAACTCCGCTGCCGGTTTGTAAAGGGTACCCCGTTTCGGTCGAAGTAGGTACCCTTGTAGGGGACGCTGTTAAAATCTGGTGGCGTCCGCAGGAGGCCCAAATACAGTCCGGCCGTATTGGAGTTCTGCTGGATGCGATTGGCACCGGTATATATGTAATTGGCCTTGGTAGTGAGGTTGATGTAATTGTTGAAAAACGTCTGATTGTTAAAGCGCATGGTAAATCGCTGGTAGTCGCTGTTCTTTACGATGCCGTCCTGCCCCAGGTACCCCAGGCTGAAATAGTTGGTCGTCTTGCCACCCCCGCCTGAAATCGTCAGATTGTGGTCCAAATAGGAGCCCTTCTGGAACACCTGATTGAAGTTATCCTCCACGTATACATCCTGCGCGTTTTTGGTGGTAATGGGGTAGATTTTCTCCCCGTCTTGCCCCAAAAAATATTCGCCCGTGGTATTGACCGCATCGGCGCCCCCAGCGCGGGCCGAGATTTTGTCGCCCCATGAATTGGCCGAAGTCGGGCTGTATTTTCCCCCGGTGCCCTGGCCCCAGGTAGATTGCATCGGGTGGCGGCGGTTGATCTCATCCAGGGAATAGGTAGCGGAATACGATATTTTGACCCGTTGGTTAAGTTTGCCTTGTTTGGTCGTGATGACCAGCACGCCGTTGGCGGCTCGTGATCCCCACAAAGCGGCAGCGGAAGCACCTTTGAGCACCTGCACAGATTCAACATCTTCGGGATTGAGGTCGTTGAGCCGCGACTGCTGTGATACCCCCCCTGAACGGGAACTGCCACTGCCGTAGAGGTTGTCGTTGGAAAGGGGTACCCCGTCCACGATAACCAGAGGTTGGGTAGAGCCGCCGATGGTGTTGGCGCCCCGGATCTGAATGTTGGTTCCCGCCCCGGGATCGCCGTTGGAGCGGGCAATCCGTACGCCGGAGGCTTTGCCCGCCAGACTATTCAGGATACCCGCCTCACCGCTGGTCTTGATGGCACTGGCCGAGACTGAGGAGGAAGTAGAGCCCGAACGGTCCTTCTGGGTTTTGAATCCCAGCGCATTTACCACCACTTCCTGTAGCTGATTGCTTTCCTGAGTGAGCGAAATATTGATCGTCGTGCGACCCTTGATGTCTTCGGTTGCGGTTGCGTACCCAATAAAACTGTAGGTAATTTGGGCAGCAGCTTCGGGTACTGTCAGGCTGTAATTGCCCGAGGCATCCGTCGTGGTACCCGTCGTGGTACCCTTGACTACCACGCTGACTCCCGGCAATGGCGACGACTGCTCGTCGGTTACTTTGCCCTGGATTTGGATTTGTGCGTGCGCTTCCAGAATAAGGAAGCTCAGCAGCAGGAGGAGAAGTTTTTTCATACTAAATGAGTTAATGAGTTTGTTTGTGAATGGGATTGAAATCTTCTATACCAGGGAATTTATTGTCTGATAAGTAATCCAATTATCCATGTAGTAAAATGGGAAAGGTAGATAAATTTTGGGAAATGACCCACAAAAAAAGGATGAACGGGAATCGTTAATCGAAGGAAAAATAACACGACGGACGTCCAGGGAGACTAACCCGGACATTAAAGAATGGTGATTTTCAGGCGTATATATTTCTTGATTCGCTTAAAACCAGCCTTGTTGTAGGTAAACAGTTAGTCGCAATATTCCTCGGCGATGGCGGTATGGAGACGGTCGTTGATATGATGAAAGCCGATTGTTTTGGCGAGTTCAATGGCGCGTTTAAAATGAGCAATTGTAATACTGGCCGTCGAGTCCGAAAAGATAATGTTGATCATGTTTGTGATCTCATCCGACTGAATATTTAGACGTGACAGCAAATATGAGGTTTCCGAAATAGCATGCACTGAACATAAAATCAGCTTCTGGTCGGGCACCGGAATTTCCTCCACATCTTCCACGACTATTTTGACTCTTCTTTCGCCGAACAAGGCCCGGACGGACTTAATGAAGTTGGCGTTCAATTCTCCGGTATTAAGTTGAAATGTCTGCTACCTGGCTTTTTTTACCCAAAAATAAGAAATTAATCCTACTTATCAACGGACAGAGACCGCTGGTAAGTAGGGGTTGTACATCTATTTTGCCAATAAAACTCTGTCTTTTCAGACAATAGCCAGGTGCTTTTGCGGTGAAACATCCAGAAGATAATCGGGAAGACGAGGAACGTCAGAATTGTGGCGGTAATCAGGCCACCAATGATAACTACCGCCTGGGCCCCGTTGATGTTGTATTGTTCAGCCAGGAACAGCAAATTGTTTTGAAGGAAGGCATCCTCACTTTGCTGTAAGGTAAATGGCGCTCTTAGAGGAGAAAAAGAGGAAAAGAGGAAGGAAGAAAGGAGCCAAAGCCACTTCATGGGCACTACGAAACGTTATGTTCGTCGCAAAGGTGGGGGAGGGGTTTTAAAATGGCCTTTCAGGTAAGCTTAAAAAAACTTAAATCGAAAAAATGATCTCGAATCGGTGCGTAGTGGACGATTCCGATACGTACCCTATGCTGTCCCCGTGGTGATCGAGGATACGCTTCACAATGCGCAGGCCCAGGCCCGAGCCGTTGGTGTGGCGGGCGTTAGCGCCTCGCGTGAAAGGTTGAAAGAGGTTGCTCTGTTCACTATTGGTCAAGGGGGTACCTTCACTGGAAATAGAGAGGGTCAGGGTATCGGAAGAGCGGTGTTCAAGTACAACAGTGGCGGTATGGTCGAACGAATACTGGTAGGCGTTCCGTAACAAATTAGCGAGCGCAATTTCCAAAACCGGCTTGGCTGCCTTGATTTCCAGACCATTGGCGATGTGCTCGCTTTCGACGATTTCAAAATTCATTTTAAAATCACGATGACTTCTACGTACCTGCTCAAACGCCAAAAAAAGAATTTCGTCCACCCGCTCCGTTCTAAAGTGGACTTCGGTATCAGAATCGCTGTTTTTGGCCAGTAATAAAAGTGAATTGATAAGCTCGGTCAACTGGCTAACGTTGTCCGAAATACGCGTCAGGTACTGCCGGGTAGCGGGGGGGTGATCTTGTGATTGTAACAAATTATCCAATTGAAACGTGATACGGCTGATGGGCGTACGCAATTCGTGTGAGGCATTGGCAGTAAACTCGCGTTGCGCGGCAAAGGATTTTTCGATGCGGGCCAGCATTTGATTAAAGGTACGGGTCAGCAACGTAATCTCGTCGTTCTGTCTCGGATTGACGGGCAATTGGGTGTTTAGCTCGTTGGCCGATATATCCATGATTTTTTCCTGGAATGCATCCAGCGGCCGGGTGAGGTGGCGGATGATGTAGTAGGCTGAAATCCAGACCAGCGTGGAACCTACCACAAACATGATGAGCAGCGAATAAAAAAGGTACTGCAATTTGCTTTTGCCGTAGCGGTCTTCGGCGGCAATCAGCACGTAGTAGTCGGCTTCTTGGAAATAATAAAAAATGCCCAGAATCTCCTTATCCACTTCGCTTCTGAAAAAACGGTTTGTTTTTTTTAGATTTACTAAATCCTGTTTATCCCACTGGATGGACGCATCGTTAATGCTGCTGTAA
>JBBRDE010000285.1:0-7419 GCA_038204185.1 Cytophagales bacterium | reverse complement strand
CCCGCCGGAGAAGCCGGGCCGTACGTGGGTCCCTTTGCCCAATACGACCATAGCGACGGCAATGCCATCAGCGGTGGTTACGTCTACGAAGGCCCGCTGGAAGCTTTAAAAGATAAATACATTTTCAACGATATTCTCGGGGGTAGGCTGTGGTACCTCGACCTGAGTCAGGGCCCGACCGACCACACAATTTATGAACTCTTCGTGCGACAAAACGGCACTCCTGTCACGATGAAGGAACTCTCCCCTACCCCCCGCCTCGACCTGCGAATCACCTATGATCCTTTCAAAAAAGAGATGTACCTGATTACCAAGGGCGATGGAAAAATCAGAAAGATTGTGAAGGCGTACCTCACCCCCTAACCCCCTCTCCTTTCAAGGAGAAGGGGCCGGGGGATAAGGTGCTACAATCCGGCTAAATACTTCTGCCCCCCCAGCGCCCGCATTTGCCGGGAGATTTTACTCGTTCGGCCTAAGACGTAGGACGAAGGATTTTTGATAGAAAAACGGATGGGATTGGGCAGCACCGCCGCGATGCGGGCGGCTTCGGAGCGGGTCAGATTTTTGGCAGATCTTCCGTAAAAGCGCTGCGACGCGGCTTCCACGCCGAAGGTCATTGGCCCCGTTTCTGCTACATTGAGATAGACTTCCAGGATGCGCTCTTTTCCCCAGAATAGCTCGATCAACAGCGTAAAATACACTTCCAGGGCTTTGCGGATGTAGCTACGGCCGTGCCAGAGAAATACGTTTTTGGCGGTTTGCTGCGAGATGGTACTTGCGCCGCGTGCCCGTTTACGCTTTTCAGTCATGGCATCCTGTATCTCGTCAAAATCGAACCCCCAGTGGGTTGGAAATTGCTGGTCTTCGGAAGCTACCACAGCCAGTGCGGCTTCTTTGGAAATATTGTCGTAAGATTCCCAATCCTTGTAGATTTTCGTTTTCTCCCCCGCACTGGCAGCTTCGATTTTCCGACCGATCATGTGCGGGGTAACCCAGACCGGGACAAATTTCAGGGCCAGCACCCAGACGACGGAAATGAGCAGAAAATAGAGGGAAAATTTGACTAAATAGGCTAAAACGACCCGAAGCATACGCAGATTTTAGTTACGGCTATTCCACAAAGTACGGAAACTTTTACGGGAGTCTTTTGGGATTATGGCTATAATTGTGTCCTTTATCTCCTTCAATGCCTCTCCCGATGAACGAAGATTTCCTAAGTTTTGTGTGGCGCTTTCAGTACTTCGATGCGACCCACCTCCGCACCCAATCGGATGAGCAGGTGCAGATTCTGCGCACCGGGCAACTGAACACTGACGCGGGACCCGACTTTGCCGACGCCCGGATTCTGTTGGACGGCATGGAATGGGTAGGTTCGGTGGAACTGCACGTCAACTCGTCGGACTGGGACGCGCACCAGCATCCGGCCGATGCCGCCTACGAAAGCGTCGTGCTTCACGTCGTGTGGGAGGACGATCGACCAGTGCGGCGGCAGGATGGTACCCTGATTCCGACGCTCGCCCTGAGCCAGCGCGTAAAACCCGCCGTGCGCGAACGCTACAATCAGCTGATGGATAGCAAAGAAGAAATCCCCTGCGCGCCACAGTTCAGAGAGGTACCCCGTCTGCAAAAAATGGCTATGCTGGATCGGGTACTGCTGGAGCGCCTCGACGCCAAGGCCTCCCGCGTGACGGAACTTTGGGAAGCCAATAACCGCGACTGGGAAGAAACGGCTTACCAGTGGCTGGCGCAGTATTTTGGGTTCAAGCTCAATACGCCCGCTTTCCTGCGCCTGGCGCAAAGTGTCCCTCTAAAAATATTGCAAAAGCATCGTAATTCGGGCTTACAGATCGAAGCCTTATTATTCGGGACAGCAGGCCTACTTCCTGAAAATCCGGAAGATGATTACGTAAAAAACCTGCAACAGGAATATAAATTTTTGTCGGCCAAGTACGGGCTGCTAACCCGACAAATGGGCACCCACGAATGGAAATTCTTGCGGTTGCGGCCGGCGGGCTTCCCGACGGTACGGCTGGCGCAGTGGGCGGTTCTGCTGCAACGTGAAGCGGGACTTTTTGCCTCTCTGACGGCCATTGAGGACGTAGTTAATTTGCGTCAAATGTTCCGGGTAACCCAAAGTATCTATTGGAAAAAACACTACCAATTCGGCAAAAAATCGACTGCTGAGGTACCGGATTTGGGTAAAGACGCCGCTGATCTGCTCATCATTAACGCGGCTATTCCCCTGCTGGTCGCCTACGCCCGGCAGCGCGACCAAACGATCTACCTGGATCGGGCCGTCCGGTGGCTGGAACAGCTCTCCGCCGAAAAAAACCACATCATCCGCGCCTGGGCCGAACTGGGGATGCGGGTCACGACGGCCTTCGATTCCCAGGCGCTCATCGAATGGCATACTCAGTACTGCGTCCAGAAACGCTGCCTGGCATGTACGGTAGGGGCGTCGCTGGTGCGTCCGGGGTAGTTCGTACGAATGCTTTTGCGAAGTCGGTTTGGTGATCCGAGTCTTTGGTCTGGTCTTCTGTTTCCAAAGCATTCGAAAAAGACGGGCGAGACGCCCGTACCACATTTATTAGCTACGATTAATCAGATTCACGCCAGAAAGCAGGAATACCAAGCCGACGGCAAAGGGAACGATCGATTCCCATTTGGTGACGGTCATGCCCAGCACGGGGCCGTCGGACATGAAAGCGATGCAGGCAAAGAGTACTACCACGATTCCCAGAATCGTGAGCAATGAAGCAAAAAAGCGTTTGAAACGGGCGTCGTCCATTTTTTTAATGAGTGAATTTTGAATGAGTGATTGAGTGAATAAGGGTTAACGATAAAGTGCCAAATGGTCAATGGTTAACGAGAACTGTGGCTAAACGGCAATAAAAAAGCGAAACCGGCAGAAGTCATCGACCATTGACCCTTCCCCGTTCCCCTTTTAACCGTTAACCTCTTTTACCATTAACCCCAACTTCCTTCCTTCCTCCACCATAAAGGCGTAGGCGGGGTCGTATTCGTTGGGAATGATGCCTTCGAGGATGGCCTCGCGGATACTTTCCTTGATCAAACCTACCTCGCGGGAAGGTTTCAGGTCAAAGGTTTGCATGATGAGTTCGCCGGTGATGACGGGCTGAAAATTGCGTAATTTATCCTTTTCTTCCAACTCGACCAGCCGCTGTTCGACAATGTCGAAATTGCGGAGGTACTTCTTTACTTTCTCGGGATTCTTGGAAGTAATATCGGCGCGGCATAGCTTCATCAGCGCTTCCACGTCGTCGCCCGCTTCCACCAGCAAGCGCCGCATGGCCGAATCGGTGATTTCCTCGCGCGACAGCACAATGGGCCGCAGGTGCAGGCGCACCAATTTTTTCACAAACCGCATTTTCTCGTTGAGCGGTAACTTCATCCGGCGAAAAATGGTAGGTACCATACGCGCCCCAATTTCCTCGTGGTTGTGAAACGTCCAGCCCGCTTTTTTGTCGAATCGTTTGGTGGCGGGTTTGGCAATATCGTGCAGAATAGCCGCCCAGCGCAGCCACAGATCGTCGGTATATTCGCTGAGGTTATCCAACACCTGCAATGTGTGGTAGAAATTGTCCTTATGACCGCGTCCGTCGATGATTTCCACGCCGTGCAGGTCAATCATTTCGGGGAATATTTTTTCCAGTAAACCACTTTGGTACAGCAACTTAAAGCCGTATGAAGGTACCTTTGACAGAATAATTTTGTTCAATTCTTCCGCAATGCGTTCCATCGATACGATCTCGATGCGGTCTTTCATTTGCGTGATCGCTTCGTAGGTATCTGGCTCGATGTCGAAGTTGAGTTGTGACGCAAACCGGATGGCCCGCATCATGCGCAAGGGATCGTCGGAGAACGTAATCGAAGGTTCTAGTGGCGTCCGCAGCATCCGCATCCGCAGGTCGCGCACGCCCTCAAACGGGTCGATCAATTCCCCGTAGTCGGCTTCATTCAAGCTGATACCTAGGGCATTGATTGTAAAATCGCGGCGATTCTGATCGTCTTCCAGGGTACCGTCTTCTACGATTGGTTTGCGCGATTCAGTGCGGTAGGACTCTTTTCGCGCGCCCACAAATTCAATTTCAAGGTCGCCACTTTTTACCTGGGCCGTACCAAAATTTTTATAGACGGCTACGTACGATTCCGGTCCCAGCGACGTAGCCAGCCGCTCGGCCAGCGCAATGCCGCTTCCCACGCACACGATGTCAATGTCCTTACTGGGTCGTTTTAATAGCAAATCCCGCACAAAGCCTCCGATTACGTAGGCGGATACGCCTTCCTGTCGGGCCGCTTCGGCGATTTTTTCAAAAATGGGAAAGGTCTTGATTTTATCCTGCAAATTCATGCCGCAAAGATAGTACTTCCGAACTTCCCGAAAGTTGTCAAGTTCCTGGAAGTTGGCTTTTAAAGCGTATGCCGTTTCAAATCCTTACTTTTGTACTCTGCGTCGATGCCTTCCCAGAAACGATACCTACCTTTTCCATGAAAAAAATAACTCTCCTTCTGACCCTCCTGATTTCATTCTCGACCTTAGCTCAAACTCGCAAGCCTGCTGCCCCGACGGGCCAGCCTTCCTGGCAGAAGTTGTATATCATCAAAGACAAGCGTTTTATTTCGCAGGGTAACGAACGGGTTTTCTTCTGGCTGGGCGATACGGCCTGGGAGTTGTTCCATCGGCTAAGCCGGGAAGAAGCCGACCTGTACCTCAAAAATCGTGCGGATAAGGGATTCAACGTGATTCAGGCCGTGGCCCTGGCCGAGTTCGACGGCTTGACCCAACCCAACGCCTACGGCCACCTACCCCTGATCAACAACGATCCGACGCAGCCCAACGAAGCCTACTTCAAACACGTGGACTACATCATCGACAAGGCCGCGCAGTACAATATGTTTGTGGGACTACTACCTACCTGGGGCGATAAATTCAATAAAAAATGGGGAATAGGGCCGGAGATTTTTACGCCCGAGAACGCCCGGATCTACGGGGAGTTTTTAGGAAAACGTTACAAAAACAAAAATGTGATCTGGATTTTGGGCGGCGACCGCAGTCCCGAAAACGAAGCCCACTACAAGATAATCCGCGCCATGGCCGAGGGCCTGAAAGCGGGCGATGGCGGCAACCGCCTGATGACCTACCACCCCATGGGCGATAGCAATTCCGCCGCCTTTTTCCACCAGGATGCGTGGCTGAATTTCAATATGTTCCAGTCGGGACACGGCTCCCGGGACAAAAAAAACTACGTATTCACCCGTCAGAATCATTACCTTTTTCCGGTAAAGCCCACCATCGACGGCGAACCACGCTATGAGGATCACCCCATTAACTGGAAGCCCGAACTAGGGTACTTCAATGACTTCGACGCGCGACAGGCGGCCTGGTGGTCGGTGCTGGCGGGGGCGGCGGGGCACACGTACGGCTGTCACGACATCTGGCAGTTTTTTGACCCGAACCGCAATCCGCCCGTATCCTTTGCGCGCACCCACTGGAAACGCGCCATGGACTTGCCCGGTGCCTACCAGATGGGGTACCTTCGCCGCCTGATTGACTCGCACCCGTGGTGGCGAATGATGCCCGAGCAGCGGATCATCAAAAATGCCAATCCCGAGGATGGAGCCTACCAGATGGCGGCCATTTCGGAAGACATGAATTTTCTGATGGCCTATACGCCGCACGGAAAGCCCCTGCAAATTGACCTGAGTATGCTCACCGCCGCCTCGCGTCTGCTGGCGTACTGGTACAATCCGCGCGATGGCGTTAGTATCAAAATTGGAGAATTGAAAAACGAAGGTACCGTTGAGTTCAAGCCCTACGCGGCTGGACCAGGTACCGACTGGGTACTGGTACTGGACGACGCCACGCAGTCGTGGGCGGGGTTTGGTGTGAAATAGTGTGGTACGGGAGGCTCGCCCGTAAAGTTTATAAAATAGAAAACAGGCTGCCCCCCAGTGCGCCGTACCACCGGTATCACACCACGGTTACTCAAACCGCAAATGCTTCACCGACTCACCCGATTCGGCTAGTTCGGTCAGGGCATCAATGCCAATATCCAGGTGTTTCTGTACGAAAAGTGATGTCACCTTGCGGTCGCTCTCCTCGGTTTTTACGCCCTCAGGAATCATGGGATTGTCCGACACAAGCAGCAAAGCCCCATGGGGAATGGAATTGGCGAAGCCGACGATAAAGATCGTAGCCGTTTCCATGTCGATAGCTATCGCGCGAATTTCTCGCAGGTATTCTTTAAAGACCTCATCATGCTCCCAGATCCGGCGGTTCGTGGTGTATACGGTACCCGTCCAGTAGTCCATTTCGTGCCGGGCGATGCTAGATGACACCGTGCGCTGCAAACGGAATGAGGGTAAGGCCGGGATTTCGGTCGGCATATAGTCATTGCTGGTACCTTCGCCCCGAATGGCCGCAATCGGCAGGATAAAATCACCGATCTGGGATTTTTTCAATCCACCGCACTTCCCTAAAAATAATACCGCCTTGGGAGCTATGGCCGCGAGCAAATCCATCACCGTAGCCGCCATGGCGCTCCCCATCCCAAAATTAATAATCGTGATATTATTGGCTGTGGCCGTCTGCATGGCCCGTCCCACCCCCTTGATTTCTACGCCAAATTTTTCGCCAAACATAGTCACGTAGTTAATAAAATTAGTCAGCAAAATGTACTCACCAAATTCTTCTACGGGGGTACCCGTGTAGCGAGGTAGCCAGTTTTTGACAATTTCTTCCTTGGTATTCATAGTTGAAATGAGTTGACAGTGGAGGGTTGATAGTGTAGAGTGGTTGGTTTTTGGGTCATCAAAAGAGGGCAATAAAATTCTGCTTTTTTTCTTATATTGGCTGGTAAACACCCGAAAAAATACAAGAATGAAAACTGTACACTATCCACTATCCCCTGAATAATTGGAATCGCTGAACCTACCCCCCTTTGCGCACAAAGTTAAAAACCTGAACGGGAAACCGCACATTTACGACCTGATCCGTCGCAAATACATCATGCTCACGCCAGAGGAGTGGGTCCGGCAGCATTTTGTGCATTTGCTTATCAACCACTACCAATACCCCAAATCGCTCTTTGCCGTCGAAACAGGCCTATTTTATAATAAGCTGGCCAAGCGTTCGGATATTATGGTGCTCAATACCGAGGGTAGGCCGCTTTTGTTAGTGGAATGTAAATCACCGGATGTCAAGCTTTCTCAGGCCACTTTTGCCCAGATCGCCCGTTACAATTTTACGCTTCGCCCCCTATACCTCGCACTGACCAACGGCCTGACGCACTATTGCTTTGAAGTCAAAGATGGGCAGATTTCGTATCTGGATGATTTTCCAACATTCATGCGATAGAAAAAAGCCCGCTCAAATATTTGAGCGGGCTTTTTTCTATC
>JBBRDE010000284.1:0-7427 GCA_038204185.1 Cytophagales bacterium | reverse complement strand
ATGCCTACTGGTCCAAATTCCGCGGCCCTTCGGGTGGCGCAGGGGCTATCACCGGCGAAACGGGCATCATCAACCAGTTCCAACGCTCATCTCCTACCATTCCGGCCTACTATTCCAACGGCGAGTTTGGTATTGTGGATGGGGCGTACCAGAATGTCAACTTCTCTTACCCTGCCACCAATGCTCTGCAAACGGGCGTGAGAGGCGATAACGAGCAGGATAATATCAACATCAGCGAGCGCGTCGGGCTTTCGGCCAAAATCGCCAAGGGACTGACCTTCGAAACCAGTGGCAGCCTGGTTCTGAACTTTCAGAACAGCTCCAACTTTACCCCTACCCTCACCACCCGCGACTGGGCCGGAGCAATTGTGGGACAAGGCTTGCTCAATTCCCTGAACAATGACCTGGACTTCAACTACCGTCTGCTGAATGAAAATATCCTGCGCTACTCCACCAGTTGGAACAAGACGCATAACCTGCAACTTATGGCGGGTCATTCGGTGATCTATGACAAGGATGATGGCTTCTCGGGATCGCTACAAGGCTTCCCTTCTGATAATATCCAAGAATTTAACGGCGGCGGGGTCATCAATCCTTCCTTGAGCGGTGGTGCTTCTGAGGTAGCCTGGCAGTCATTTTTTGGCCGGGTCAACTACAACTACAAGGAGAAGTATCTGGTGGAATTCAACCTGCGTCGCGACGGATCTTCCAAATTTGGCCCCAATAAACGCTACGGCAACTTCCCGTCGGTATCGGCTGGCTGGAACATCGCCCGCGAATCGTTTCTGAGTAATGTAAAATGGGTATCCAATTTTAAAATCAGATCGAGCTGGGGTATCAGCGGAAATGACCGGATTGGTAATTACATCTACGAACAGTCGTACAACACCGGATTGGATTATGTATTGGGCAATGACGTGGTAGTAGGGGCCGTGGCTTTGACCAGCCTGGCGAACCCGAACATTACCTGGGAAACCATCCGGCAGCTAAACGTGGGACTGGATCTCGAACTTTTCCAGAACCGCCTGTACTTCTCGGCCGATTACTTCCGCCGCAACAGTACCGATATCCTGTATACCAATTTCCCAATCCCCAACTCCTTGGGTGTGACCAACCTGGCCGCCCAAAATGCCGCTGGTATGCTGAACAGGGGCCTGGAACTAACCGCCAACTATACCGAAACCCTCGGTGGCCTGAAAGTGAACCTGGGTGCCAACGTAACCCGCATGGCCGATAACGAAGTAACAAGCCTTGGACCGGGCGGAGAAGAAACCATTAGTGGCAACAGCATTATCCGGATCGGTCAGCCCTTCAATGCCTACTACGGATACCAGGTGACCGGAGTGTTCCAGACCGAAGATGAAGTGGCGGGTGCACCCGTACAGTTTGGCAGTCCTTTGACGGCTCCGGGAGATCTGCGCTACGCCGACGTATCGGGGCCGGATGGACAACCCGACGGAAAGGTAAATGCCTTTGACCGGGTGGTGATCGGAAATCCGTTTCCGAAACTGATCTATAACTTCAACGCCAATCTGGAATACCGTGGATTTGACTTTGCCATCCTGTTTCAGGGAATAGACCGCGTAGACCGCATCCTGAACGGCAACGGACAACTTCCCATGGCCGACGAGCGTAACAATGCCCTCTCGTACTGGATCAACCGCTGGACGCCCGAGAGTCCATCGACGGTGCTGCCCCGCCTGGGTGGTATCAACAATACTGTGTTCTCCTCATTTTATGTGGAAGATGCCTCTTTTCTACGCCTGAAAAACCTAGAATTGGGCTACACCCTACCGATTCAACTTAGCAGCAAAGCGGGTATCAGAAAGCTGCGGGTCTTTGTGAGTGGACAGAACCTAGCCACGTTTACCAAACTCAAAAACTTTGATCCCGAGCGGGCTACCGGAGGTAACACCGACCGCCTTACTCCCTTGTACAAAATTTATAGCCTTGGCCTAAACCTCAAATTCTAAATCCATGAAAAAGATCTTATACATACTTCCTGTGCTGCTGTTTTTCAGCTGTAACGAAGACTTCCTCGAAAGAGGATCACTGACCCAACTCGCCGAAAGTAATTTCTGGCAAAATGAGAAAGACGCCCAACTGGGTATCAACGGCGTGTACGAAGTGCTACAATCGCGGGTACTGTACAGTGGCAACCTGAACGGTACCGCCGGCCTGCCCCAACACGACAGCTTTGCTGACAATACCTTCAACAACTACAAGTTTGAAGGCCCCGGCAATTTTGTGGAGGCCCGGGCCGATCCTTCCACCGGCTTCTTCAATGACTTCTGGACCGCCAACTACCGGGGAATCGCCCGCGCCAACAATGCCATCACCAACATTGAGCGAATTCCTGATGGGAACATCAGCGCCGAAAATAAAGCCCTGTACCTGGGACAGGCGCGTTTTCTGAGAGGGTTGTTCTACATGAATCTGGCAATCTATTTTGAAGATGTACCGCTCATTTTGAAAGTACAATCTTTGGAAGAATCCTATGTGCCAAAGAATACCTATAAGGAAGTATCCGATCAGATCATTGCCGATCTTAAATTTGCCAGCGAGTCCTTGCCCATTACTTACCCCGCCAACCTTTACGGCTATGCCACCAAAGGAGCGTCCTTGTCGCTACTCGCTCGTTTCCAGCTATACAATAAAAACTACCAGGAAGTAGTGACCCTGACAAGCCAGGTACTTACCCTGGGATACAGCCTGAATGGCAGTTATGAGAAGTTGTTCTCCGAGGCGGGTGAAAACTCTAAAGAGATAGTATTTGCCGTTCGTTTTTTGCAGGATCAGTCTGATAATGGGGAGACTTTCTCGGCAACTTTTGCGGGTATCCCCAAAGTCAATGTGCAGCCTATGCGAAACCTGGTGAATGACTACTACGCAACCGACGGCCTGCCCATTACAAAGTCGCCCCTGTACAAGGCAGCTACCCCAAAAGTGAATCGCGACCCGCGCCTTGCGGCTTCGGTTTATTTTAAAGATGACATTTTTCTGGTAGATTTAGACCGCCCATTCCGGGGCAACACAGCCACTACCTTTGGTCTGAAAAAATATGTCCGCAACAGTGCCTCAGCCAGCGGCATTGGGGTAGGTTCCCCCGGCGGTCAGGATTTTTACGTAATCCGGTATGCCGATGTACTGCTGATGCGCGCCGAAGCATTGGTAGAAACCAACCAACTAGCCGAAGTGTACTCATTGGTCAATCAGGTAAGAGCCCGGGTAAAGATGCCTAAGGTGGAAGATGTGGAAGGAACCGGCCTAAACCAGGCACAACTCAGAAACATCGTGCGCCACGAGCGCCGCATTGAACTGGCCTATGAAGGACTGCGCTTTTTCGACGTGAAGCGCTGGGGTGAAGTAGAAGCTGCCTACAAGCGGGCTACCGATGATAAAGTTGGCCCCTATAAACCCGTATATCGCGGGCGGCGGTCGGAAGTATTCCCGATTCCTCAGTCTGAAATTGATGCCAATAAGAGCCTGGTTCAGAATCCGGCGTGGAATTAATAAGCGTTAATTTAGACCCATACTCTATCTGTAAAATCCTCCCCTTTATTTTTAGCTTTTCCGTGCAAATGGATGAGTTAAGAGTAAAGGGGATTATTCGTAAACAACATGAAAAAAGTTCTCTTTGTAGCCCTGGCTGGCTGGCTGTATTTTTTCTGGAATGATGACTCCGTGCGCAGCTCGCTGGCCCCCAAAGTGCAGCCGCCAAACATCATCGTTATCCTGACGGACGATCAGGGCTATGCCGATGTGGGTTTTCACGGAAGTAAGGACATCCGTACGCCCAACATTGACCGCATCGCCCGAAACGGCGTCGTATGTACCGAGGGCTACGTATCCTACGCAGTGTGTGGTCCCAGCCGGGCAGGATTGCTTACGGGCCGCTACCAGGATCGGTTCGGTTTTGGCCGCAACCCCCTCATGGCCCCCAATGACCCTACCATGGGCTTACCCGCTTCGGAAGAAACAATGGCTGATCTGCTCAAAAAGGCTAACTACGCTACGGCCGTGATGGGCAAATGGCACATGGGTGCCCACCCAACGCTGCACCCCAACAGACGTGGTTTTGATGAATTCTACGGCTTCCTCAGCGGGGGCCACCAGTACTTTCCCGAGAACCTGACGCTCAAAGACCTTTCAGAAGTAAAGGCTCAGTTTGACGCTTACCGAACCAAACTGATGCATAACAACAAACGGGTGGAAGAGAAGGAGTACCTCACCGATGCTCTGTCGCGGGAAGCCCTGCGGTTTATTCACGAAAAGCAAAACAATCCGTTTTTTCTGTATTTGGCCTATAACGCACCCCACGCCCCATTGCAGGCTACGGTGAAGTACCTGAGCCGGTTTGAGAATATCAAAGATCCCCGCCGCCGTACGTACGCGGCCATGATCAGCGCAGTAGACGATGGAGTCGGCAACATTCTGGATTTGCTGGAAGAGTTGAAATTGGATAAAAACACGCTGGTCTTTTTCCTTTCGGACAACGGTGGCCCGACGCCCGACAACGCATCGAGCAATGATCCATTGCGGGGTAAAAAAGGCGATTTCTATGAAGGAGGCATACGGGTACCCTTTGCGGTGCAGTGGCCCGGTAAAATTCCGGCGGGTACTCGCTACACGAATCCGGTTATTTCCCTGGATATTTTCGCCACGGCTGCGGCACTGGCCAATGTAAAGCCCAAAAACGAACTGGACGGGGTCAACCTGATGCCTTTTCTGACCGGCCAAGACAAAGGCTTTCCCCACGACTACCTCTACTGGCGTAATTTCGATCAGCAAAGGTGGGCGGTACGTTCCCGCAATGAAAAGGTGATTACCCAGCCCAGCACCGATTTTCTGTTCCAGATCAAATCAGATATTGGCGAAAAGAACAATCTGGCTCAAATGGATGTCCAAACCCTGGAAAAGCTAAAAAGCAAAGCGACAATATGGAACAAGCAACTCCTTGACCCGACTTTCCTGGGCTTGATGCAGGATAAAGAATACAGCCAATCCCACCCCGACCGCTACAAGGTAGTGGAGGATTTTTGAGTGCAGTTTTGATTTTTAATTCTCAATATTTCCCCATGAGGACTAAACGAACCTTATACATCATTTTTTTTGGTCTACTCCTTGGCTTTACTCAAAATGCCCTGGCGACCGACTACTACCTACACCCGACGCTGGGAAAAGACACCAACGACGGAATTTCAAAATCCAGCCCAATGCAGAGCCTGGCCAAGGCCAGCACGCTGCCTCTAAAACCCGGCGACCGACTGCTGCTCGCCGACGGGCAAACCTTTGTGGGTAGTTTGCGGTGCGTTGCCTGGCTGGGGAGCGACAATCAGCCCATTGTCATAGAAACCGTGAGCTGGCAAAATAAAGCTAACTTCCAGCCTGCCCAGATTGATGCCAGAAACCTGGCGGAAGGCATTTTGCTGTTGGATTGCAGTCACGTGTACGTACGTAATGTATCTATTACCGCCAACGGCTACACTACCAAAGAGACGGAACAATCCATGCGCGTGGGGGTACTCGTCACGACATTGAAAGCAAAAAAGGTGGTAGATATCCGTCTGGAAAAGCTGCGTATCTCGGAGGTGTATTTTGAAAACCCTGGCGTTACAAGAACCGCAGAGGAGGTAAAATCTGCCAATGGTACTCAGAAATACGGCTGGGGCATCCGGCTCATCAACCAACAGGAAGATATTCTGATGGAAGACATCCGCATCAGCGACTGTGTTATTGAAAATGTGAGCCATACGGGCATCAAACTCACCGGAAAGAACCAGAATATCCAGCGGGTAGAGATTACTAACAGTAAAGTTTTGAAAGCCGGTGGCCCCGGCATACAGATGTCCGGCGTCAAATTTGTGTACGTCGCGGGTAATGAAGTACAGTACTCAGGCAGCACCGACGACGGCCGCAAGTGGGGGCGCGGTAGCGGTCTCTGGACCTGGGGTGCCTCTAATATTTTGATCGAGAAAAACAGCTTCACGTACGCAAATGGCCCCGGCGACTCGGCCGGAGCACACATCGACTTCAACTGCGATAACGTGGTGATGCAGTACAACTTTTCGGCCCACAATGCCGGTGGCTTCTGTGAGATCCTGGGTAATAACTACAACTGCGCCTACCGCTATAACATTAGCGTAGATGACGGCCAACGGGTGAAGGGCGAAAACGGAGCTTTTCAGGAAGGAAAAGTATTTTGGTTAAGCGGCTATCAGGGCAATCAACGCGAGCGCAAGGGGCCCGTCAATACCTACTTTTACAACAACACCATTTACACCAGTCCCGGTAAAGTGGCCCGGATGGCGATCGACAACCGCTCGCAGGGGGTGTTGATTGCCAATAATATCTTTTACATTTCAGGAGAAAGCAAGGTAGTGCAGGGCGATCAGTACAAGCCCGACAACGGCGAAGGCTCCGGGCTGGAGCGGGTACTTTTTACCAATAATCTATACCTGAAAGCCAACAACTGGCCCACGGCCGCCATTATACAAGATCAGGCACCGACCGTGGGTAATCCCCAATTTACCAAACCCGGTGGCCTGGCACCTACTGATTATCTGCCCAAAAACAAACAGTTGGTACAAGCCAAAGGCATCACTATTCCTTTTCTGAAAGAGGACGAGTTTGGTCTGATGCGGGGTTTAAGAATGAGCAAAGACATTCTGGGCAATCCGGTACCCGATACGCCGGGTTTGGGGGCGATTGAAGTGGGGAATTTGAATTAGTTTTAAATGAATTGTTAATGTTATGAACCCCTTTATCCAAGGTTTCGCTCCTATGGAGCTCTTATTCATTGAGATTGCATTAGTCTACTTAGGTTTGGTCCCGCTGGGGCAGTCATTTTTATAGCAAAGCAGGTAATGAATTAAGGTATACGTTTGATTTGATCCCCTGATTACTGAAATAGTAATTCCCTCTAAAAGCAAAAAGCAGGCCCTCGCGAGCCTGCTTTTTTGATGTTTAAAAATCATCGATTCCCTTATCTGACAATCAACTTATGCGTCTGTTGCTGCGTTTCGGTCTGAATCTGAATCAGATACATACCTGACGGTAGCGTCGGAGTTAAACGAATAGTCTTACCCGTCGAAGGCTCTTGCATTTCTGAGTAGCGAGATCTTCCGTTCAGGTCCAGGATATTTACCCGACTGTTGCGCTCCGATGCTGGTACCTTAATCATCAGGGGTTCATTGGCTGATAAAGGATTCGGATAAACCTCAAATGCGTTACCAAGTTCTTCCACCCCTGCTCCCTCAGCCATTATACGGGCCGAAGAAAATTCTTTGGCGATATTGATCTTGTCAATAAAAGGCGCTTCTGGGAGTGTCCCGTAGCCCTGAGTTCTGAGTTCAATGGTATTGACGCCCTCGTTCAATTCGACAGATACCTCATAAATGGCCGTAGCACCGTTCTCATAGCACCAG
>JBBRDE010000283.1:0-7478 GCA_038204185.1 Cytophagales bacterium | reverse complement strand
GGCCTACGGTTCAGCCGATTTTGCTATTCAATCCGTGGATGAAAGCAAGTACCTAACTCCCGGCTACGACTACAAGCAGTGGAAAGTGAAAGTAAATCCACAGGGTCAGTGGATGTGGCAGGGCGTCGGTGGCTACCGGGGCACCGCCTACGTGCAGCGCACGGTAGATGTTCCCGCCGATCTGGCAAGCACTGAAACGACGCTGAATTTTGGCCGCAATACCAGCGATCTGATTTTTTATGTCAATGGCAAAAAAGTGTTCGAAGGTACCCCCAAAGAATCTATTGGACTGAAGCTCCCAGCGGGTACCTGGAAGCAGGGTGAAAACTCGCTGCTCATCAAGCTCGGCCCCAACCGTGAGCCCGCCCACTTCGGCATGGGTTTCATGGGTGCCCCCGCCGATTTTTCCGTGAAGGGAGCGGGCCGCAGCATCCCGCTGGCAGATACGCGTTGGAATATGGTACCCTCCTGGAAGTCGCCGCGTACTTATGAGCATTTTATGAACAACGTAGGTACTACCCTCTACAACGCGATGATTGCCCCGCTGGTACCCTACACCATCGCGGGTGCACTCTGGTACCAAGGCGAAAGTAACGCCGGCCGCGCCTACCAGTACCGCAAGTCGTTTCCGTTGCTGATCGAAAGCTGGCGTAAGGACTGGGGCTACGATTTCCCCTTCCTGTTTGTACAATTGGCTACCTACGGGCCTTTCCAGGACAGCAACCATGGTAGCGACTGGGCGGAACTCCGCGAAGCCCAGACCATGACGCTCAGCCTGCCCAAAACCGGGATGGCCGTGACCACCGACATCGGGAATCCCAATGACATCCACCCCACCAACAAGCAAGACGTCGGCCACCGCCTGGCACTATCAGCGCTGAAAGTGGCCTATGGACAGGACGTGGTGTACAGCGGACCTACCTATAAAGGCGTACAAATTGTTGGTGAGAAAGTCGTCCTTACGTTCGACAACGTAGGCAGTGGCCTGATGATCAAGGACAAGTATAACTACCTGAAAGGCTTCGAAATTGCGGGCAAGGATCGGAAGTTCTACTACGCTCCCGCCCGCATCGAAGGCAATACCGTAATCGTGTCGCATCCAGAGGTACCTCAGCCCGTAGCCGTGCGCTACGGCTGGGCCAATTCGCCGCTGGACAATAATCTGTTCAACGCAGAAGGGCTACCCGCCGTACCCTTTCGGACGGATGACTGGGCGGGCGTGACGGAAAAGGGGAAGTTTCAGTAGAGGAGGAAAGAAATACAAACTAATTTTATGGCTATGGATGATAAGGATTTGCAAAGACTTGAAAAAAGACTTAACTACATGCTAGATCATGTTAATATTGATGAGTTTGGAAATGCAACTGAGAAGAGGCAACTGGTGGATAGAATTGGAAATGCAAAAATTGAAATATACCCCAATGTGCATCCACCTCCCCATTTTCATGTCAAATCACCAGATTTAAATGCAACGTTTTCAATAATCGATTGTCAGCATTTGACGGGCGTGATTAATTCCCAAACACTCAAAAAAATTGAATACTTTCACTCTACATGTCGGGAAAAACTAGTAGATATTTGGAATAAGTCAAGACCTGATAACTGTCCTGTTGGTATGATTGAAAATAAAAAACAATTACTACCAAAGAATACATACTCTCCATCCTGAAATCCAACAAACCCAAACTTGTGAACTCAGGTATCCGGGATGTCGGATTATTTGGTTCGTACGTACGCAGTGAGCAAAAGCACGACAGCGATATTGATATTCTGCTGGATTTCGAACCGGGAAAAGAAAGTTTTGATAATTATATGGAGGCTTGCGAGCTCCTCGAAACTCTTTTCAAGAATGAAAAAATCGAGGTCGTTACTAAAAATGGGTTAAGTCCTTACATTGGTCCTATCATACTCAAAGAAGTAGTATATGCCAAAAGACCCAATCGAATTTCTGAAACATATCCGGAATGAATGCAATTACCTTGTATCTATAATGGGAGAAGGCGTGACCCAAGAAGTGTTTCTTCAAGATGAAACTTTGAAAAGAGCAGTCGTCAGAAGTCTGGAAATTATCGGGGAGGCAACTAAAATATACCTGCCGATTTTCGAGTCCAATATGCTACAATACAATGGAGAAGCATGGTAGGTATGCGTGATCGGCTGATACACAATTATATGGGGGTAAATTATCTGCTTGTGTGGGATGTGGTAGAGAATAAAATACCTGAACTATACCAACAAATCATTGAGGTAATTGAAAATCGATGAAAAGAAAAGACTTCCTCACCCTCTCGGCGATCGCCGCCGGAGCAGGTACCTTAGCCGGATTGAATGCCTGCGCCTCCCCTCAAAAAGAAGAGAATATGAACACAATACTCGACAACCTTCAACCCATGACCGAAGGCGTGCAGCCCATCACGGTGGCGGAGCGGGAGGAGCGCATCAAAAAAGCACAGCGGTTGCTGAAAGAAGCGGGCATGGCCGCGCTGGTGCTGGACTCGGGTACCACCATGAACTACTTCACGGGCCTTCGCTGGGGGCGCAGCGAACGGACGATGGTGGTCGTGATTCCCGCCCAGGGCGAGGTCAGCTACGTATGTCCTGGGTTTGAAGAAGGACGGATGCGGGAGTTGATCAAAATCGGCAAGCAAGTGTATGTGTGGCAGGAAGACGAAAATCCGTCTCTGCAGATCATAAAAGCCATCCATGATGCGAGGGGTACCTCCGGGAAAATAGGGATTGAAGAATCGACGCGGTTTTTTATTGTGGATGGCCTGCGCAAAGCAGCCCCGCAGTTCGAGTACATCAGCGGCGATCCGGTGACGGTACCCTGCCGCCTGATCAAATCGGCCACTGAACTGGCTTTAATGCAGAAGGCGACCGACATCACTGTGGCGGCTATGAAAATCGGCATCGACAGCTTGCGGGAAGGCATGGCTCCCTCGGAATTTTCGGAGATTGTAGCCACGGCTCATCAAAAGCTAGGCGCGGTGAATGATTTTGCGATGGCCAATTTTGGCGAAGCGTCGGCTTTTCCGCACGGCAGTACCCAACCGCAGCAACTGAAAAAAGGCGATGTGGTACTCATGGACTGCGGCTGCCTGGTACAAGGGTACGCCTCCGATATTAGTCGCACCATCGTGTTTGGCGCGGAACCCACCGCCAGACAACTCGAAATCTGGAATCTGGAAAAAAAGGCCCAGCTGGCTGGCTTTGCCGCTGCCCAACTGGGTACCCCCTGCGAAAGTGTGGACACCGCTGCCCGCAAGGTACTGACCGACGCCGGATTTGGCCCCGGCTATAAACTGCCCGGCCTACCGCACCGGACGGGACACGGCATCGGCATGGAAGGCCATGAGTGGGGCTACATCGTCAAAGGAAACCAGCTACCCCTGCAATCCGGTATGTGCTTCAGCATCGAGCCGAATATTTCGATCGTGGGCGAATTTGGTATCCGCCACGAAGATTGTGTGTACATGACCGACGAAGGTCCCAAATGGTTTTCGCAACCTTCGGTTTCCATCAGCCAGCCTTTCGCGTAGGGTGTGGATTTCTTGTTTTAGCCCGTGCCGGGTACCTCAGTCTTCTGCTGAGGTACCCGGCACTCTTTTTTTACGCTTCCCGTACGGATGGGTAATGCTGGCTAACCACTCTTTCCACCCTATACAAGTACATTTCTATGTTTCAAGAACTTACTCCCCAGACCGCGTCTTTTACCTGGCATAGCCCCGAACCGCTGGCTCCCAACCCAGAAGCGGGCATACTGTTTGTCGTGCCAGCCAAAGATGAAGAAGAGAATATATCTGCCTGCCTGGCCGGTTTTGAACACCAAACCGACACGGAGGGGTACCCTCTGGACCCTTCGTTGTTCGAGGTGCTGGTGCTGGTCAATAACACTACGGACGATACCATTCGCCAAGCTTTGGCCGCGCGGCGGCATCCGGGTATCCACGTTGTATCGGTCGACCTGCCCCCACACTATGCCCACATCGGTTGGGCGCGGCGGCTGGCGATGGAATGGGGTAGTCAGCGGCTGGTGCAGAACGGTCATCCCGAAGGAATCCTGGTTTCCACGGATGCCGATAGCCAGCTCGCACCGGATTTTGTGAGTGAGTTGATGCAGACTTTTGCTTCACCAAATGTCCACGCGGCGGGGGCCATGCTGCTGGTGAGGGAGGAAATTGGTGGGAATGTTTTTGCCGATTTACGCAATTACTTTTCCCTGGAAAAGCAACTGCGTCAGCGCGCGCAACAAGAGGTAGCATTCGAACTGGTGCATAGCCATTTTTCGGGGGCGGGCTTTGCGGTGCGGCAGCGGATGTACGCCGAGATAGGTGGTTTGTCCCCTATGCCCTATAACGAAGACAAGTATTTTTACCAAAAGCTTCTCCAACGCGACGCCTGCGTCAAGATGAACGACCGTCTGGTGATTTATACATCAAGCCGTATGGCGGGGCGCACCGAATGGGGCATGGCGGCTCAATTGATGAAGTGGAAAAAAGCCGAGGAGTCGGGTGAGTACGTGTTTGTTTCAGCAGCGGGTTCGCAGTGGCTTTGCTTTCAGTTGCAACGAGCTTTGTATACCTATTGGCTGATGCAAAGTGTTGAAAATCTGAATTCCGTGTGCCAGTATTTAGCAGAATATGGGTTATTTAATCCACTCTTATTTCTAAACAAAATAGAGAAACCCATCTATTTCGGGCAGTATTGGTACTGCGTGTGGGAGCATCCCAAACTGGTCGAGGCCCGGCAAGCGACTTTCTCTGCGATTCCACTGGAAGAGGGAATCACACAACTGACGGCCCTACTTTCCACCCTGGAAAATGACTATGAGGCTTTGGCTTCGCTTCGGGCCTAAACCTTCCGAAACACATCGAGCCGGTAGGTAGCCTCCCGCTTGCCTTCCAGATGACGTAGCGTAGCGTTCTGCTCCGAAAACCGGATGAAACGGTCATGCACGGCATCGCCCGTTTGCGGGTAGTCGTCTACGAAGGGCGTCCAGTGAACTAGTACCAAATCCCCCTCCGGCTCCAACAGTGCCAGTACCTGATCGCGGGCCTTATCGAACTCTTCATCGCCCCAATAGTACGCCACCTCCGAAAGCAGCACCAGATCGAATGTGCGGTCGGGCTTCTGACCGGGAAACTGCATGAGCTGGAACGTAATACTGGGCTTGTCCGCGTTGCGTTGCCGGGCACTGGCGAGTGCTTTTTCGCTTACATCCACCGAAAGCAACTGGTCGACGCGGGAGGCTAACATCCCCGATAATACCCCAATGGAACAGCCCGGCTCAAACGCCGACGCGTAGTGCTTGCGGGGTAGGTGCAGCAGGGTGTCGAAGTACTTGTGTAGCTCGTACTCCCGGCTCGCGAAGCCCCAGGGATCGTCGGATTTGGCGTAGATTTCGTTAAAATAATCAGGTTGTAGTGATGCATTTTTCATAGGGTGCGGTAATAATATTCAGTAGAGGTTATGAAATGGGCGAGTACTTCGGGTTTCAGAGAAAAAGCATCGGGGTCGTCGTAAATGACCTGCCCCAACTGGGTGAGGTGTGCTTCGATAGCGGTCTTCTTTTTACGTTGCCACGCTTCCTGTAAAGTAAACGTGAACACCTCCACCTCACTGGGGTGCGGGGCGTCGCCGGCCTGCGCCAGCTCATACAACCAGATCGGGTACTCGTACAGGGTACCCGGCCAGTTGGTTTCTTCGATCGCTTTCAGGATCAGAGCCGTAGTAGCCTGATGGTCGCAGTGCGGGTCGCGCCGCCAGGGCGTGAAAATGGTTTGGGGCGCGAGGGCTTGCAATTGCTGGCATAATTGCTTCGTGGCGGCCCCAAATTTTTTGGAGCCGGGTAGGGGTACCTTCGTATCCGGGAAGCGAAAAAAACGCAAAGATTTCGCAGCAACGCCCAAATGCGCGCAAGCCTGCCGGAACTCGGCCTCCCGCAGGGCACATCGCTGTTCTGGCGGGTAAGCCTGCGAGTTGGGATGCGACATGGTACCGTCGCTCACTAGCCACACGTGCACAGGTACCCCCTGTTCGCACAGTGCCGCAACCAGTCCGCCACAGCCCAGACTCTCGTCGTCGGCGTGGGGAGCCAGCACCAACACCGGCCCGGCCAGGTGCGAGGTGCGTAAAGTTTGGGTAACCGTGGTGTCAAAAACATTATGCATGGTCGGCTTGATTATGCCACAAATACGCTGTCGATTGCTCAGAAACTCCTACATAGGTACCTACCGAAGCCAGAGCCCCGTCGGGATTGGGCTGGCAAAGGTAGGTCTGCAGGTCACGGATGATGCGCTCCACCGGATTGGGTTTCAAACAACTCTGTACCCCGATAGAAGCCAACGTGAGCTGAATCACTTCCTGGCATATTCCGCTGATGGCGGTTCTGACCATGTTGGCGTACTCGATAACCTGATCCGCCGAATTATAGGCGTACAGCGCGTGGCCCGCCGCGCCCGCCAACCACTGGTTGCCGCCTTCCACCGCAATAGCCATTCGACCGAGGCGATGCAGTTGATAAGGCTGATCGAGCCGGTCGCGTTGTCGGAGCTGTTGCCGCGTGTGTTCCAGCAGCGCCTCGGCCCCGCCAAGGTGTACTGCCGCAAAGCGCACGGCCCCCCCGCTGAAAGCGGGCTGGAGATGGTAGTCGTCGGGCTGGCCCAGCAAGTCGGACGCTTGCAGACGGATGCCCGAAAAATCGACTTTATAACTAGCCGAGGCCTCCATCCCCATTGGATTCCAGAAGCTGGGGTCAATGCGTTCGCGGTTGAGGCTTTCCAGGGGCACCACCACCATCTGCCAGCCCCGGTTTTCGGCACCATGCAGGAGGGGGCCGGTGATGATCATCTGATCTACCTCCCCCGCACCCGAGCAGAATGTCTTGCTACCCACTAATTCGTATTCATCCCCCGCAACACGATGGACCGACAACCCATCCTGGAACTCAGTATTCCAGATACCAAACAGCTGCTGCCGTTCCTTGACGCATTCCGTCCAATAGCCTTTTTGCGCTGGGGTACCATACAATTCAATCAGGTGTAGGGCATTGACGTGGCCTTCGTAAATGCGCCCGGCGGGCAGGCTACCCCGCCCGATGGCTTTGAGCAGGCGTAGTTGCCGGTGAAAGGAGGCTCGCGCCCCATCAAAGTCAACCCCCTGTAAAGGGTCGAAGGCGGCCTGTAAAGGAAGAGCCAGCATCCCTTCTCGCCGGATAATGGCAAAGTCCGTGGTGGGGAATACAGAATCAGCGGGGCCGAATACGAAATTGGAGAAATGGGGAATCAATACCTCCACTTCCGCCAGGTCTGTCAATGATGTGATCATTCGGTGCAATGTCTGGTTGGTTCGATGCACCCCTTTAAAGGAAAGTGCTGATGATTCAAGGACCGTAGGCACCGGATTAACCCATGCTTTTCCGGAAGGGTGGATTACAGGCCTAGTTCCAACCCGTTCTAGTTAAAATAGGATGCCATCCG
>JBBRDE010000282.1:0-7492 GCA_038204185.1 Cytophagales bacterium | reverse complement strand
ATCCACCAATTTTTTCTCGAAGACACAGATGGCGGCGGCTCCCGCTGGAACGAAATGAGTCGCATCTGGACCGAAGCCGGACATGAGGTGACGGTACTCGCCGGAATGGTACATTACATGGGAGGTGAGTCGGATAAGTACCGAGGCCGCTATTTCCACCAAAGTATCAACCGCGATGGAGTAAATGTGATCCGATGCCACGTCTCGAATCACTATAACAGCGGTTTTCTGGGGAGGTTGTGGGCTTACTTCTCCTTTACGTTTTCCAGTATTTGGGGTGGTGTGCGCCGGGCCACAGGTACCTACGACATAATCGTGGTCACTTCGCCCCCGCTGTTTGTGGGCATCACCGCCGTGGTACTTTCCTGGTGGAAACGCACGCCTTTTGTCTTCGAGGTTCGGGATTTGTGGCCCGAGTCTGCCATTGATACGGGCGTTCTGACCAATCCGCTCGTGATTAAGTTTGCCTATTGGTTTGAGGGTTTTGTATACAAAAAAGCCAAGCTCATCAACGTACTCACGCCCGCTTTCCGGGAAGCGCTCATCACGAAAAAAAATGTTCCGATGGAGAAAATCATCTTCATTCCCAACGCGGCCGATTTTGCGCTTTCCGAAGACCTATTAGGTACGTTTAATGTCGAAGCTTTCCGCGCAGAACATGATTTGATTGGAAAATTTGTGATCACCTACGTTGGCGCGCACGGGGTAGCTAATCATTTGCAGCCGGTACTCGACACCGCCGACCTGCTGCGCGACACGAAAATCCTTTTTCTATTGATTGGGGATGGAATGAAGAAAAAAGATCTGGTTACAGAGGCGCTGCAACGGAATCTGACCAATATCCGGTTCATTGACTCGGTGCCCAAGCGAGAGGTGTTTCGGTATATTCTGGCATCGGATATGGGTACCTCGGTGCTCAAAAAAGTCGATACCTTTAAGACGGTATATTCTAATAAAACTTTTGACTATTTTTCCTGTAAAAAGCCAGTCTTGATGGCCATCGACGGCGTGTCGCGGACTTTGGTGGAACAAGCTGACGCGGGTACCTTCGTAGAGCCCGAAAACCCGGCGGACTTTGCTCAGAAAATTCGGTTTTATCTAAATGATCCGGAATTAGTGAAATCCCAGGGAGAAAACGGGTACCGATATGCGCGCCAACATTTCGACCGGGAAAAGTTAGCTTTGCAGTACCTGGGGCTTATTGCTCAGGCTATAGAAATTACCGGTCGACAGGCTAAAGCCCGTGGCAATTGAAGGCTACAAAATTTTGATTTCTGGGGTTAAGCTCCTTTTATCCTTTCCTCCATTCTCCTTTTATACTCAAAAAAATGGACTCTCGTAAAATCCTCTCCCGCAAACGCATTGCCATTGTGGCGCACGACAACCGCAAACCCGAACTGATGGATTGGGCCTTCTACAACCGCACGACGCTGTCGCGGCATCAACTCTACGGAACGGGTACTACCGGTAAAATGCTGGAAGAAATACTGGATCAATCTGTGACCAAACTCCTCAGCGGCCCGCTGGGCGGCGACCAGCAGATTGGGGCCATGATCGCCGAGGAGCGGATCGATATGCTCGTTTTTTTCTGGGACCCCATGGCGGCGCAGCCCCACGACCCCGATATTAAGGCGCTACTCCGACTGTGCGTGGTATGGAATATCCCGATGGCCTGTAACCGGGCGACCGCCGATTTTCTGGTGACCTCTCATCTGATGTTCGAAGATTACGAGGCCCGGCAGACCGATTACAGCACCTACATCAAGCGGAAAGTCTGAACCGAAAGGCCAGCTTGGAAGTTTTGTTAGGAAAAAACACCTAGTATGAATGTTGTAAAAAGTATATTTTCCTCCGACACGATCCGCCAAACCTATACCTACCCCGAGTACCTGACCTTGATGGATCGGGTAGTTGCCGAAAAACGAACCACGGGTCCTAAACAATCGCCGGAAATGGCAGAATACACCCGTTTGAATCAGTACCGGATGCACCGGCTCGACAAAACGGTTCACTTGGGGTTGGATCTTCTGCAGGCGGCTTTTCAGGTAAGTGCCCCCCAAACCTGGTACGTGCTCACCGAAGCCTGGTGCGGTGACGCCGCACAATCACTGCCGATCATCGCCAAGGTAGCGCAACTCAATCCCCATATCACACTTACTTTATTGCTACGCGACGAGCATCCCGAAATTATGGATGCCTATCTCACCCGCGGCGGCAAGTCCATTCCGAAACTGATTGCGGTGAGCGAGGATGATACCGAACTTTTTATGTGGGGACCACGACCTAAGGCCTTGCAGGCGATCGTTTGGGCCTACAAGGAAAACCCCGACCGCCCTTATGCTGAACTGCAGGAAGAAATCCAGCGCTGGTATAATACGGATAAAACGGAATCTATACAGCGGGAGCTGGTAGCTTTGCTGGAAGGGGATTTTGTACAAGAATCTACTACTTTTGTGGGCTAGACGCCGAATCCGTGCCCAACACATACTTCCAAAATATCGCCGATGGAATACGTACTACCCTGAAAGGTCTGGGTCTGACGGCAGGGCACTTGTGGGCAGCGCGTAAGCGCCGTATGCCCGGCGACATTCGGAAGGATACTTTTTTTGAGCAGACCGAGGGGATGGTCACGATTCAGTACCCGCTCGAAACCATTCCCATTCCAGACATTGGCCGGTATCGGTTGCACAACGAGATGGACGACTGCATCGTGTGCGATAAATGCGCCAAGGTATGCCCCGTAGATTGCATTGAAATTGAACCCATCCGCGCGATAGAGGAAGTAGGAAAAGCCTCCGATGGGTCGCCCATCCGGCTATTCGCGGCTAAGTTCGACATTGACATGGCTAAGTGCTGCTACTGCGGACTTTGTACCACGGTATGCCCTACCGAATGCCTGACCATGACCAAATCCTTCGATTACAGCGAGTTCGACGTCCGCGACATGGTGTACGAATATGGCAATTTGACTCCCGCCGAAGCGGATGAGAAAAAACGATTGCTCGAACAATTCCAGAAAGAAAAAGAAGCACTAAAAGCGGCCGCGCAAGCCGTTCCTAAACCTACACCGACTGATAAGCCCGCTGCCCCGCGCCCGGCGTTCCTACCCTCAAAACCACCCGTTACCCTTCAACCGAAAAGTGACATATCGGCTGCTGAGTCAGATGAGAAAAGTGCGGAACCGGCAATAAAAAAAGCTGGTCCGTCTTTCCGGCCTTCTATGAAGCCTAAAACGGAACCAACCCTGCAAAACGAAGGCCCCACAGACGAGGTGCCTTCGCCCCCTAAGCCGAAACCCGTTTTTAAACCTTCCATGAAGCCTAAGGGGGATCAGCCCGCTGAACTGGATGACGATGCAGCCAAGGTACCCCCTACGGACCAACCAGAACCCGCCTTTCGGCCTACTATGAAGCCGTCTGTTGCGGCCAAATCGACCGAGCCGAAAGCTAAAGAAGACCAGCCTATTGAAACGGAAAGCGATGCGGCGAAGGTACCTCCTGCGGACAAGCCGAGACCTGCTTTCCGACCTTCCATGAAACCAGCCGCCAAACCCTTGAATGCAGAAGAAAACAATGGTGTTGAAAAGGAATTCGGAGAACCTACGGCTCCGGAAAGGCCAAAACCTCCCTTCCGGCCTACAATGAAGCCACGCAATGGTCCTGCAAAACCTGGTGAAGAGTAGCAGCCGTTAGTATCGCTTACGGGGGGTAGGCATTTCATCAATGCCCAAAGTAGTCAGGTGGGGATTAAGAACCTGCGTGGTAATTTTAAGTTCAAAGTAGCGTACCCCCTCCACCACAAAAATGTGCCTGAACCAGCCCCGACTTTTCAGACCTCGGTATACACTCGAATAGCTGACCGTGCCTGACCAACCCTGAGCGCCCAACGCTGTGTGCAGGGTATCAATCGCTTTCTTCAAATTAGAAAAATAGGTGAGTGATTCCTGAGTCGTTTCAAAAGGGTTGGCTTTCACCAGTGGTACAATGCTTAGTTCATAAATGGTTTGCTGTTTTGCCGCCATACAGGTCGAATTGTGGATAATTCAATGATTTCTAACAAAAAGTATACCTTACACTGATTATTGTGAAAAATAATAGAACTATTTTTCAAGAGCAAAACTTTTTCGAGAAGTGAGGCGTTTTATAGATGTTGTTTCAATACAACGAAAAGGTCGGATTCTCGCGAGTCCGGCCTTTTATGCTTTTAACCTAGTTCATTTCGGCTATCTTCCCATTCTCAAGCCGTAGGTACCTGTTGACACAAGTTGGAATTTCGTGGGGATAGTGCGACACATAAATCAAGGTACGTTCATCCGAGCCGCACACGGCATCTACTATCGACTTGAAATACTCTATGGCTCCAATGTCCAATCCCTGACAGGGTTCGTCCAGAATTAAAAGCGGCGGATTCTTAACCAACGCCCGCGCCAATAGAACTAACCGTTGTTCTCCTTTTGATAGTTTCTTCATGGGGCGTGGCAGGATATGAGCTACCCCCATAAGTTCGGCCAAGCGCTCGACCTGGGCGATTTGGCTTTCATCCAGTTTCTTAAAATAGACTCCTGTGGCATCGTAGAAGCCGGAAGCAATGGCTTTGAACACCGTAGTTTCTACCGGAAAATACAAATGTAATTCGGGTGATACATGGCCAATCTTTTTCTTTATATCCCAAATAGAAGCTCCCTTACCACCCCGTTTTTGATCGAACAGGTAGTAATCATTAGCGAAGCGTTGGGGATGGTCGGCAGTCAGAATGCTCAGGAGAGTCGACTTACCCGAACCATTTGGGCCGGTCAGAGCCCATTTTTCGCCTTTTTTTACTTGCCAATTAATGGTGTCCAGTACCGCTTTTCCTTCGTAGACAACGTGTAGGTTTCTCAAATCAAAAGCATAGTCAAAATCTTGATGCGAGAACGATGAAAGGGTTTTGGAAGATACAATGAGATTGGCTGTCAGCGTTGGCGTGGGGGCCGGACGAGCAATTTGAGAACCGCTTTTCAAATATTCTGACCATTCCGCATGCGTTTTCTTGGCGTTCACCCTTCCCCCTTCCAACTCCAAAATATGCGTGATGCAATCAGGAATTTCGGTAGCCGCCGTAGCCAGAATAATTGTGGTACCCCGCCGGGCGAGTTCGGTCAGGGCCTCGCGTAAAATCTCCCGTGAAAGCACATCCAAGCCAACGAATGGGTGATCCAGCAGCAAAATATCCGGGCTTTTGACCAGCGAACGCGCCAGCAGCATCCGCCGGGTTTCGCCGTTGGAGAGCGTAATGAAGGGTTGATCCAGTAAGTCCGTAAGTCGCAGCGAATCGGTTATTTCTTCCAGGCGGGTATCGGACACGCTACTTTCCACCAGGTGCACCGACTTCTCGTCCACGGTACCTACGGGCCTCATTTGCTCAGTCAGTACTTCGCGCACGGTAGGGGCAATAGCAGCTTCGTAAGCCTGGAAACGCTGCTGGTAGTATTGAGCCGCTGCCCTGGCGATCCGGTTGAAGGAGTAGTCGTTGGCTACGAACTCAACCGCACCCTGTTTTTTAAGACGCCCCTGCGAAGTAGCCCAGCGTCCGGCAATACTCTCCAATAAGATGGTTTTACCGGCGCCATTGCTGCCCACAACAGCCCATTGCTCACCGGGATTTATATTCCAGGTGACGTCAAAAAGCACAGGGGTGTCGTATTTGCGGACGGATACGTTTTCAAAGGAAATAATGGACATTATAATTGAAAGTATAGAGCTAATTTTCGTAACAATTAGTCACTGGCATAGTTTTTACACCGATATGCTACTTTGATGTATTGTTAAAAAACGTATTATTAAACTACCCGTACTATGGCTAATATAAACCCTGCCCCAGCGCTTGATACACCTTCTGATTTGACGGAAAAAAGCCGTAAAAAAGTCGCCGAAGCCGTCAATGGCCTGGTGGCTGATGCTTTTGCGCTCTATATCAAAACGAAGAACTTTCACTGGCACATGTCCGGCCCGCACTTCCGCGACTACCACATACTGCTCGATGAGCAGGCTGCTGAGATATTGGCTACCATAGATCCGCTGGCTGAACGCGTGCGGAAATTGGGCTATGATACGATCCGTTCCGTGGGTCATATTGCTCAATTGCAGACTGTAAAGGATAACGACGAGGACTTTGTGACTCCACAGGCCATGCTGGAAGAGTTGGTTACGGAAAATAAGAAAATGGCTAAGAATCTTCGCGAAGCCCATAGCTTGTGCGACGACGCCAGTGATATCGCCACGGCCAGTTTACTGGAAGAATACGTTGACGCCACCGAGAGACGTACCTGGTTCCTCTTCGAAACTACCCGCACGGGAAAGTCGGGTAAGTAGGTCGGGTATCTGACCATAAATATACACCAATGAAAACAGCGGCCATTTCTGAGGATAGTATCCTGGAAATGACCGCTGTTTTCATTAGTAAGGAAGTCTCTGGCTTTCTTGAAAATTACCCACGCTTTTCTCCCGCCTCGTTTTCTTCCTCATTCCTCTACTTATACAGCACAGCGTTGACCGCGTCGATGGTGCGTTTGATGTTAGGCAGAATTTCTTCAATCAAAGTAGGTGCATAGGGTAGGGGTACATCACGATTCGTAATGCGCATCACCGGAGCATCCAGGTAATCGAAGGCGTAGCGCTGAATGTGGTACGCTAGTTCGGAAGAAATGGAGGCCAGCGGCCAGGCTTCTTCCACGATCACGCAGCGGTTGGTTTTTTTGATGGATTCTACGACCGTAGCGTAGTCGATAGGCCGGACGGTGCGCAAGTCTACCAGCTCGGCGCTGATGCCATTTTTTGCCAGCTCCTCGATGGCCGGTAGTACCACGCGTGGGATCATTTTGCCAAATGATACGATCGTTACGTCCGAACCCTCCCTTTTCACTTCGGCTTTGCCCAACGGAATCAGGTACTCTTCTGAGGGTACCTCCCCTTTATCCCCATACATCACCTCCGATTCCATGAAAATCACGGGATCGTTGTCGCGGATAGAGGATTTGAGTAGCCCCTTGGCATCATGGGGATTGGCCGGAACGACCACTTTCAGACCGGGTGTATTGGCATACCAGTTTTCGAAGTTCTGTGAGTGCTGCGCGCCCAACTGTCCGGCGTTACCCGTTGGTCCCCGGAACACGATGGGTACATTGTACTGACCCGCCGACATGGACAGCATCTTGGCCGCGCTATTGATAATCTGATCGATAGCGACGAGCGAGAAATTGAACGTCATGAATTCGATGATCGGACGCAGCCCGTTGGCAGCAGCACCTACCCCGATGCCCGCAAAGCCCAGCTCAGCAATGGGCGTATCGATCACCCGCTTGGGGCCAAATTCGTCCAGCATTCCCTGACTGGCTTTGTAAGCCCCATTGTATTCGGCTACTTCTTCGCCCATCAGGAATACTTTCTCATCGCGACGCATTTCTTCCGACATCGCTTCCTTGATGGCATCTCTGAACGCTATTTCTGGCATTTTC
>JBBRDE010000281.1:0-7523 GCA_038204185.1 Cytophagales bacterium | reverse complement strand
TGACCACATTCTGCAATTGGGTGATAGATGGCTCGTTGGTCGACGTGCGATAGAACAGACGCAGGTTTTTGCTTTGGGTGGCCCGAAACATGAAGTAAGCATTGGGAAGCAGATTATTGAAGGTCTGATTCACCTCGTTGCGGCGCGGAAATAGCTGCTGGCTATACAGTCCTGCACTCTGGAAATCGATTCCCACGGCCCCCATGACTTTTTACTTATTCCCCCGCAACGACACTCCGGCCCGGTGCGTGAGATAGTGGTTGTCGAAGGTATTGGAAAGTAGCGTGTCGAGGCGCGAGTAGCCCCGTTCGCTATCGGTAAAATTGTAGGTTTCGCTCCTGGAATCGCTGTTGCTCAGGGATACGTTGTAATTCAGCTGCAGCTGGACCATCTTACTCAAAGGCTCCGTGTAGTTGGCATTGGCACTCATCCGTACATTGTCCGACTTGGCATTGGAGATCTGGTCAATGGTGTCGCTGGGATTGCGGTTGGAGGCGTAGTACCGGTTCATGGCATACAGGGAGCCATCGCTGGTGCGGTTATTAACATTGCCCGACAAATTTACGGAGAAAGTACGGCCGGCTTTTGCAAACCGATGCCGCCACAGGAGCGAGTTGGTAGAGCTTAGGGCATTGCTTTGCGTAAACCTATCGTTGTTGGTCTCGTTTAGCAGGGTGCCATTGCCCAGCGTGGTAGCGCCTATGCGCAGCGTGGTTGATTGGTTGTCCTGCCAGTTGACACTGGGTGAGAAAATGATCGTATTGTTTTTGTCGATGGTGTATTCAAATCGGAAATTAACCCGGTGATTAAGATTGGTGTTTGCATTGCTTTTTTGCTCGCGATAGAACTGACTGCCGTTGCTCAAAAAGGTCTCCCGGTTCGTCGCCTGCGTATTGGCGTTGCCCGATCGGTTGAAAAAATAGCTACCCGTCACTTCCATCTTCTCACCCCATTTATCGGTATAGTTGAGGCCAAACGCGCTGGTATTAGTAATACCGTTCTGCTGGCCTACCAGGAAGTTTCCGGCACTGCCACCGCCTCCCCAGCTACCACCGCCTCCATCACCACCACGACTACCCCGGCCACCACCACCGCCGCCCGAGCTACCCAGTACACCCGCCAAATCCTGCGAGGCAAAATTCTGCTGGTTGATGTTGTTGGAAAGCCCGATGATGGAAATGCGTTTTTGTTTGCCAAAAATATTCAGGTTTCCCCCGGCCATGTAACGGTCATCGCTGCCGTACCCCGCAAACGCTTTGCCAAATTTGCCCGCGTTCCGGTCTGCCCGGGTCACGATGTTAATGGTTTTCTGGGCGTTGCCATCGTCGAAGCCCGTCAATTGGGCCTGGTCGCTTTGCCGGTCGAAAACCTCGATTTTGTCCACGATTTCGGCGGGCAGGTTTCTGAGCGCCAGCGTAGCGTCGTCGCCAAAAAACTGCTTGCCGTCCACGAGTACACGTTGTACCTTTTCACCTTGCGCCTGCACTTCGCCGTTAACGATGGCGATCCCCGGCATTTTCTGAATCAAGTCCTCCACGTTGGCGTCAGGGTTGGTTTTGAAAGCCGCCGCGTTGAACTGCGTCGTGTCGCCCTTCATCTGCGACTGCTGGATTTGCCCGACTACTTGTACTTCCTTCAGGTCTTGTGCCGCCTCGGTCAGGATAATCGTGCCTACATTGGTGACCGGATCCTTCACGTCCACGGTTCTCTCACTATTCCGGTAGCTTAGGTAGGAAACTTTAAGGAGATATTTTTGGGGAATAAGGCCCGTAAATTCAAATTTTCCGTCCAGACTGGTAGTGGTGTAGATGGGCTTATCAGGTTTTCCCGGCACCTCGATGCTCACATACGCACCCACTACGGGGCTTCTGCCCACGCTGTCCAGGGTGGTACCCACAATTCTGTAATTCTGAGCGGTGGCAGCCAGCGAAGCCAGGCACAGCAGGGCGATAAACAAGGGAAAGGATAACTTATTCATGGGATTTCGTTTAGGTATTTTCGCCGGTTTTGATGTATGAAGGTACGGATGGTTTAACCGGTTTGGTGCACTACTCGACCAAATACAGCTATTGACCGATGAAAGGTACCTGTGACTCTATGCCTGGGAGTCGAAAATGGATGAAGATGGAGTTCGTAGTTAGTGTTCCCGTCTTTCTTTGGGTAGAACGGTTCTATTTTTTTCTTAGGTGAAGATACGACTTTCCCTTTCGATTTCCACCCGGTTACCCTGCTGGCCTCATTCCCCTAAACCTAACTTTCGCACGTATGAAATTCTTGCTGGTAGCTGTTCTATGCTCTCTACTCTTGACCAATGCCTTCGCCCAAAAAATAGGAGCTATACCCCAGGATGACCCCAAAATGAGTTTTGCCATTGAGGAGATTAAGCCCTATCTGGGTGGGTACGAAGTTGAACTCATTGCCAATGCGGAAGTAATAAAAAGAGTTTGCTCAGAAAACCATTTGGTCCGACCCAAATGGGAGGTTGAACAAAGCTACGCCCTACGCCGAAAAGGAAACAAAATCTGGGTACTTTCCACCAACACCGTTGGGGCCATGTACGGAGGACTCGATGTGGCCGAAGCCCTGCGGACCAACCACCCGGAGTGGCTCGAAAACAAAGACCAGAAACCCTACTTGGTGGAGCGGGGAATCAAATTCAACATTCCGCTGGACTTGCGCACGCCTAGCTACACCGATGCCAGCGATGCGGCGCAGGCCAATATTCCGGAAGTATGGAAGGAGGAGTTCTGGCAGGAATACTTCGACGAAATGGCCCGGCAGCGCATGAACGTGATGACTCTATGGAGCCTACACCCATTTCCATCGCTGGTTTCTATTCCCGAATTTCCCGAAGTAGAGCTCGATGATGTGTGGCGCACCCAAGCAAAATACGACGATACGTATTCGCACAAGGGGGTGGGTTGGGATCGACCCTACCTGTACGAAAATGTGGAGATCGTGAAGAAGATCACTATCCAGGAAAAAATGGATTTCTGGCGAAAGGTAATGCAAATGGCCGACGACCGGGGTATCCGGTTTTATGTATTCACCTGGAATAAATTCACCTACGGAGCCGAGGGTAAGCACGGCATTACCAATGACCAGTCCAACGAAAACACCATCGCCTACTTTCGGGCGGCAGTACGGGAAATGGTGAAGCAGTACCCCCTGCTCAAAGGAATTGGCATCACAGCTGGCGAGGGCATGGAGAATACCCGCCAAGACGAATACAGCAACGAAAAGTGGCTGTGGCGTACCTACGGCGAAGGGATCAACGACGGCCTGAAAGCAGCACCCCGCGCCGATTTTCGACTCATCCACCGCTTCCACTGGGCAGCGCTCGACGAAATTCAGGATAGTTTCAAAAACCTGAGCTGCCGACTCGACCTGAGTTTGAAGTATGCCATCGCCCACATGTACTCTATTCCGAATCCACCGTTCACCCTACCGGCTTTCGAACTGCTTTCCGATAAGAACAAAAGTTGGCTCACCGTGCGCAACGACGATATCTATAGCATGCGCTGGGCCAACGTGGATTTTGCAAGGCAGTTTGTCCAATCCATTCCCGAGGTAGACAAGATCGCGGGCTACTACATGGGGCCAGACGGATACTGCTGGGGACGTGATTTCCTGAACAAAAATACGCTGGATGATCCGCCGCTGGTGTTCAAAAAGCAGTGGGTGAGCAATATGCTGTGGGGACGGCTTACTTTTGACCCTACCCTGCCCAGGGAAATTTTTGACGAAGCTATTCGTACCCGTTTCGGGGGGGTATATACGTCGGTTCTGCTAAAAGCCTGGGAACCCGCTAGTATGATTTTTCCTTTCATTACCCGCTTTGTTTGGGGCGACATTGATTTGAAGTGGTTCCCGGAGGCCAATACCAGCCACCCTACGTACCGGGGATTCTACACCGTGGAAGAGTACATCAAACGCCAGCCGATGGATGGCAGTAATATCGCGGGGATAGCCCAATGGTTGCACGATCCCAGGGCCGCCGAAACCTTGCGTTCGCCTCTTTCGGTGGCTGATTCATTGGAGAGGCTAGCGTTCGAGGCCTTCAAGAACCTCAAAAAAATACCGGCATACCCGGTTACGGATCAAAGCGAATTGGCGCAAACCCTCAGCGACATCGAGGCTTTTGCCCAAATCGGCCTATACTACGCCCATAAAATCAGGGCGGCGTATATGTTGGCGTACTACGACAAAAATGGTAAATCCGACGACCAGCAAACAAGCCTGAATTTCCTAAAAAAGGCAGAGGCGTCGTGGAACCGTTATGCGGCCATCTATTCGGCGAAAAACAGCCCGGCCCTCTACAACCGGGTGGGTGTCGTCGATGTAAATGCCCTGAAGCAGGAAGTTCAGAAGGATTACGACATTGTTCAAAACTGGAAGCCGGGAAAAATCGCCTACAAACCGCAGGTGACCACCGAAAAGCCCTTTAAGAAATAAGGAATTTGGCCTCAAAAAATCTTTCTTCCGCACACAGCGTTTATTTTTTCATGCAAAAGGAAGAAAAACAACCCGGCTCGACCCTCGACCGCTTCGGAACCAACAAAGTAATTCCCGACTTGCTGCGGGAGGAAATTCTGCTGGCGCTGTCGTATTACCCCGAACTGCTGCCCACGCACATCGAATTCGTGATTCTTAGCCCCAGCATCAAAAAGTCCATCATGCAGGCACAGCCGCTGGTTCCGACGCTCTTTCGCCCCAAAGCCAGGCGCGGCTACGTTATCAAAATCAGTCGGTGTTTTAAAGGAGATGTGCAACCACTTCCCATCGAAACCATTCCCCAAAATATCCTGATCGGCTGGGTAGGGCACGAATTGGGTCACATCATGGACTACCTCGATCGGTCGGTGTGGTCCATGGCCCGTTACGGGCTAGGGTACCTGTTGTCGAGAAGGTACTTTATGCAAGCGGAGCGTGCCGCCGATCTGCATGCCATCAGCCATGGGCTAGGGCAGAAAATCATCGCGACCAAAAACTTCATCCTGGATCATGCCCACTTGCCGGAGCATTACAAAGAAAAAATCCGGCGACTGTACCTGTCGCCGGAAGAAACGGTGCTCTTGGTGGAGGAATACGAAAAGAAGCTGTAAGAGTGGATTTTGGATACTGGATTCCGGATTTACAGTACACATTTCCAAAATCTGGAATACAAAATCCAGCGTCTTTTATCCCAGCGTGCGCTCTTTTATAAAGGCTTCAAATTCCCGGAAATCTTCCTCCTTCATTACCTTGGGTATTTTGGCTTGTCCGCCTTTCTGTTTGGTATGTTCGTTCCAGTTGTGGAAGATTTCCGTCGGGACCACGACCGCCTCCACGCCTTTCAGCGCCTTGCTCCGGGCCACGTCGTAATTCTTATTAGAAGCCCGAAGTTTTTCGTCCAGTAACTGGGCCACATTATCGGGTTCGTGACAAGGGTCGTCGCTGCCCAGGTACCAGCGGTTGATGTACTCACCGTCGTCGCGCCGAATAGCCGACACCGTGAATTCGGTAATCGCAATGCCTTTCTCGTCGCACAGCCCCTGCACGGCATCCTGCATTTTGTTGACGGGTAGTTGCTCTCCGACCACATTGAGGTAGAACTTGGTACGTCCGCTGATGATGATTTCACCCCTTTCCACGTCGGTAAACTGTACCGTGTCCCCAATCATGTACCGCCACGCGCCCGAAACCGTAGAAATCAGCAACACGTAGTCTACGCCTTCGGTCACTTCGCGGCTGTTGAGAACGGGCGCATCGGGCCGAACAGTACCATCGTCGGCCATAAAGCGATCCTGAAACGGTACGAATTCGAAGTAAATGCCATTATTCAGCACCAGTTTCATGGCCTTAGTTTCGGGCCGCGCCTGGAACGCCAGAAAACCCTCCGAAGCCAGGTAGGTGTCGATGTAAATCAGCGGATGCTTCATCAGCTTGTTCAGGTTCGGGATGTAAGGCTCCAGCGCCACGCCGCCCGAGGTGTACACCATCAGATTGGGCCAGATGTCGTGGATCGTATTAAGACCGTGGTACTCGATGACCTTTTTCAGCATCAGCTCGATCCACGATGGAATACCCGACAGGGCACCGATGTCCCACTTGGGGGCTTCCTGCGCAATACGCTCCACACGCTCGTCCCAGTCTTTGATGGACGATATCTCTTTGCCGGGTTTGTAGTAAAACTCAAACCAGCCGGGAATATTGCTGGCGCTGATGCCGCTGATTTCGCCTTCCAGGTGGCCGTTTACCTCTTTTAAATCAGTGCTGGAACCCAGCATCAGAATTTCTTTTTCGAAGAAAGCAGGCGGCATGTCGTATTCCGACAGCGCCAGCACCTGCCCGATGCCCGCGCGGCGAATGGCTGAAATCATATCGTCGGTGACGGGAATATACTTGCTCGAACTGGTGGTACCCGAGCTCACCGCGAAGTAGCCGGGGGTGCCCGGCCAGGTGACGTCGGCCTCGCCGGCCAGGGTACGGTGCCACCATTCGCGGTTGATCTTGTCGTAATCGTGGGTAGGTACCTGCTCGGCGAAGGTTTTGAACAGCGTATCGCTTTCCAGGATTTTAGCAAAATTGTACTGCTTGCCGAAAGCGGTATCCTGCGCGGTTCTCAACAGGTTGCGCAGGACTTTTTCCTGCTCTTCTACGGGCGAATCGTAGCTGGTGAGGGATTCGCCGAGTTCGACGGCCTTTTTTATAAAACTACCTAATAGGGGCATGGAGTCGTGTATTTGAATGGAGAAAATAAAAAACACTCAGTCCTAAAAAAAGTATGCCTTTCGGTAAGGGTACCCCACCGGAGTCGTTCCCCTAACAAAGAAAATCCCGAAGAAATGGGTTGATATCCAATTTCTTCGGGATTTTGAAAATACAAACAGGAGGGACAACCTCCGCCTATTTCTTGTAGTTACACAGCGAATTATCCGCCTTCACGTAGTACGACTTGAAGTTAGTGGCCTTGGGGTCCATGCAACCTTTGAGATCCAGAATCTCCACCTTACGGAATTCCACCGGATGACTCTCGCTTTGTAGCGAAATCGAACCTTCGGTCAATAGTTTACCATCGGGCTTCTGCGCAGGATTAAAGCTGCCGACGTTGCCGCCACCCACCTGGGGTTTGGTGTATTCCAGTACTTTTTCGCCATTCACAAAGTGCTGAATCAGTGAATCGCCCAGTACCAGTACTTCGGCCCGGACCCACTGGTCGCCGTTGTAGGTTTTGGAGGTAGAGGTGATGCAGTGCCGCGTGTCGAGTTTACCGTTATAGACCACGTTGGTGCCGGGCGTGCAGAGGTTGCAGGTCGAGCGCTCGCCCTTATCCAGCCCGCCCAGAAGCTGTACCTCGATCGAAATCGGGAAATCCTGGTCTTTACCCATCGAAGCGGCGGTTTGGCCGTGTACCATGATGCCGCTGTTGCGCTTGGCCCAGCCTTCTCCACCGGCAGGCTGCTCACCCACAAAGCGGTACTCGGTCGCGATGCGGTAGTAGGAGAAGTTTTCTTTGTAAAACAGGTGGCCGTACTTCTGTT
>JBBRDE010000280.1:0-7565 GCA_038204185.1 Cytophagales bacterium | reverse complement strand
TAATAAAGCCCGCCACCAGAATGTGGTGGACCAAACCCAGGAATTTGGCTGGACAGGTGAAAAAGCCTGGAAGCAAGTGAAAGATTCGACCTCGTTTCCTTTCGACATGAAATTTTGGGCTTTGACTCCCTATTATTTTCTGGGGCAACCGTTTGTGTTGGATGGGGACGGGGTACAGCTTGAAAAATTAGCCGATGCATCGCACAAAGGTACCCCCTATGATGCTGTCAAGGTTTCGTTCGCAGCCGGAACCAGCAATGCTCCTGATGATTATTACGTGTTGTATTTTGGCAAGAACGACCACAAACTGGCGGTGATTCGCTACATCGTTTCATATCCGGCTTATTTCGAGACAGGAAAGCACGCGCCCGAGAAATTCATGGAGTTACAGGGCACCACCGTGGTTGACGGCATCGAATTGGCTACGGGCTACCACACGCACTGGCTCACCGGTGATAGTCGGGCCGGGGAGCATATCACGACGATTGCCGTGGATAGCATCAAGTTCGACACCTCCGTAAAGAACGCTTATTTCGAGATGCCGGAAGGGGCAGAAGGCATCCAGTAACGAGAGATTCCTTAGCAGGCATTCATTCAGGTTTATCATCCGGTTTCCGAGTTATCTACCGGGATGGGCAATTGGTCGAAATTAATTTGCCGGTAGTCGATTTGGTTTGCGGATCGGTTTTTCCTGTTGTAGCATTGTCTAACAATTTCAAGCTAATCAACCCGGACTCAAATGTACAACAACACTGTAATCAGCGCCGCGATGGCAGCTTTTGTCCTCACAAGCGGCCTTTTTTATGCCCCTACCCTGACCGAAAAGCAGGTACATTACACCTTGGCGTCAGAGGTCCCCAAAACCACTACCTATGTCGTGGATGCCTCCCAAAGCGCCATTCGCTGGAAATCAAAAAAAGTGGGGGGTGAGCACGTTGGTATTGTAAAAATGTCCAGCGGACAGCTCAATGTCGATGGTAGTAAACTGACAGGGGGTACCTTCGTAGCCGACATGAAATCCCTTCGGGACGTGGATAAGGGAGAGTCGAACCCTTTTAACGAACGTCTGGTCAATCATTTGCGATCTGACGACTTTTTCTCGGTAGAGAAATTTCCTTCCTCTACTTTTAAAATAACCAGTGCAAAACCCATCAAGGGGGCCAAAGCCGGAGAACCCAATTATACCATCGGCGGTGACCTGACGATCAAGGGTACTACGAAGCCTCAGACATTTCCGGCGGTGGTCAATGTTTCGGGTGACGCTGTCCAGGCATCGGCCAATTTCATGGTTAATCGTCTGGATTATGATATCAAGTTCCGGGCTGCCATCATTGGCACTGCCGCTGACAAAATCATCGACGATACATTCCTGTTGGATTTGAAAATTGTGGCCAATAAAACGGCCATTTAAGAAACCGCTGACAGCTTTATAGAAAGATGGCTAAAAATAAGCAAGCCCGGACGCACACGCCCGGGCTTGCTTATTTTAGCTAAATTCCGGTACTTGCCTGTTCAGAAATGATGTTCTCTGCGAAACAACATCGTGACGTGAAGGTTTATCCCCAAATTGATCGCGTGCAGTATGAACAGAAAGAATTTTTTAAGAGCAGGGATGCTGTCGGGCGCCACAGCTATCGTCGGATCGGCCCATGCGTTTGAGCAAAACATGACCCGCAATACCATCGACAAGCTGGTTGATGCTAACGGAAATTACGTCCATCAGCCACTTCCCTACGGCGAGGGTTTTCTGGAACCCTACATGGATTCCGAAACACTTCACCTGCACTACACCTTCCATCATGGTGGTGCTGTAAAAGGGGCTAACAAAGATCTGGCCATGATCAAAAAGGCTTTGGACGACAATAACCTCGAAACCGTAGACTATTGGACTAAAAAACTGGCCTTTCATGCCTCCTCCCACATTTTGCATTCGATTTTTTGGACGAACCTGACCAATAAGCAAACTCGCCCGACGGGCGAGTTGCTGAAACGAATCGATAAAAATTTTGGAAGCTACGACCGGCTGATCGCGCTGATCGGTGAAACCTCTAAAAATGTCGATGGGAATGGCTGGGGGATTCTCGCTTATCAACCCTATGGCGATAGCCTGACCGTTTTACAGTGCGAAAACCACGAAAAACTCACTCAGTGGGGCTGCATTCCCCTGCTGGTCGTGGATGTTTGGGAGCACTCCTACTACTTGAAGTACAAAAACAAACGGGCTGACTTCGTCGATGCCATGTTTAAAATCATTAACTGGGACAACGTAGCCCAGCGCCTCAGCGACGCTACGAAGTTAGTAGGTTAAGCGCAGTAGTTTCAGCATTTACCAGGTCTCAGAAGAGGGTAACCCTTTGGATTACTCAGCCAATGCCCCTGTCCGTAGGGCCAAATGATTTATGCTGTACCATCTTCTTTCCGGCTGCCGCCAGTTTACATCGGGTGGCTTAGCATTTGTTAAGTTTTCAACTTGACGAAGTACCCAACTACGCCCCCAGCAACCCCAGCAACCCCTCCTTCCCCAAAGACCGGAAAAAACCATCCCCATCCACAATCAAATCCCCGGCCAACTTTGCCTTGTTCTGCTGCATCACCATGATTTTTTCTTCCACGGTATCCGGGCAAATGAGCCGCACGGCGATGACATTTTTTTGTTGACCGATGCGGTAGCTGCGGTCTATGGCCTGGTTTTCGACGGCGGGGTTCCACCAGGGATCCACGAGGAATACGTAATCGGCGGCGGTAAGGTTGAGACCGGTACCCCCGGCTTTGAGGCTAATCAAAAATACGCGGGTACCTTCGTCTTCCTGAAACTGCCGGATCACTTCGGGGCGATTGGTCGTTCTACCCGTCAGGTAAGCGTATTCGATTTTTTCGTGATGCAGCTCTTTTTTGATCAGTTCGAGCATGGAAACGAATTGCGAAAAAACCAGCACTTTGTGGTTGGGCGTGAGGGTACGCAACTTCTCCATCAACTGCTCGATCTTGGTGGAGCTGTCGCCGTATAGTTTCTCGTCTTCAATTAGCAACGGCGAGTTGCAGATTTGCCGGAGTTTGGTAATGCCCCGCAGCACATGCATCCCGTTTTTCTGAATTTCCTCTTCCTGATTGGACGAAATGTAGTCGCGAAATTCGCGCTCGTAGGAATCGTACAACTTACGTTGTTCAGTACCCATTTCGCAGTAAAGAATCACCTCCGTTTTCTCGGGTAGCTCGTGAGCTACTTCTTTTTTTGTCCGTCGCAACACGAAAGGATTAATTACCGTTTGAAGTCGCTCTGCCGCTCGCTTTTCCTTAAAGCGGTCGATGGGAATGGCGTAGGTATGCCGGAAGTAGGCGCGGGTACCGAGTAAGCCCGGACAGGCAAACGACAGCTGCGCGTAGATATCGAAGGTGTTGTTCTCGATGGGGGTACCCGAAATCGCGATGCGGTTGCGGGCCTGTAATAGTCGCGCGGCCTTGTACCGCTGAGACGAAATGTTCTTAATATTCTGCGACTCGTCCAGGAAAATATAATTGAAGCGGTGCTTTTTTAGAAAGATTATATCCGAGAGTAAAGTACCGTAGGTGGTGATAATCAGCTCGTACTCGGCAAATCGGGTCGAACTTCGGAAACGGTTAGGACCATGCAGAACCAGTACCCGAATACTGGGCGCAAACTTCTCGATTTCTTCCTGCCAGTTGTGAATCAGCGAGGTAGGTACCACCAGCAGATTGGTATTATGATCGGCTTTTTCCCGTTGCAGCAGTATGAAGGCGATGATCTGGACCGTTTTGCCCAGCCCCATGTCGTCGGCCAGGCAACCACCAAACCCGAAATCGTCCAGAAAATTGAGCCAACTTAGTCCCTGTTGCTGATAGGGGCGCAGGGTAGCCCGCAGTCCGTCCGGGATAGGCGCGGGGGTCATGGATTCAAAATCGGACAGGCGGGATTGGAACAGATGTAGTTCCGTCCGTACTTCTTCATCCAGCATAGAGGCATCGTATAGCTCCGAAATAGTCCGGTAATTGATTTTAGAAATCTGAACTACCTCGTCTACTACCTCGCCGGTATTGAAATAGTCGGCCAATTTGTGCAGCCATTCTTCCGGGATCATGCCCAGGGTGCCATCGTCCAGCTGCACGAACTTGTTTTTGTTCTTAACCGACTTATGCAGCTGTTTGACCGAAGCTTTCTTCTTACCAAACTTCACATCGATCAACGCATTGAACCAGTTGAGACCACTGATCACTTGAATATTGACCCTGGCTTTATTGGCATTGAGTTTATTCCCTTTCAGGTCGTTAAAACCCAGCACGGTAATATCATGGAAAGTCCATTCTTCAAAAACATCCAGAAACCATTCCTCGTCCAGAAAGCGGGTTTTGTGGAGATAGAAATAGGGTAGTGGGTTTTCCAGTTGTTCTGGAAAATCGGGATGCTGACGCACGATCAACGCCACGAACCCGTCCTCGGCCCGCCTGTCGCGATCGATGCCGAAGGGATTCCCGGCCTTGTCCAGCCCGTAAATTTGTCGCTTGGTGAACACGGGGATTTCCGCTTCACCGTATTTCATCACCGGATTAATGAGTACATAACTCCCTAAATCTGACAGGTAGATCAGTTTCTCAGGTGCCTGATCCAAACCCGCTTTTCGCCGTTGCACTTTGGTGGCGGGTTTGAGGTAGGTATGTTTAACCGCCACGTGCGTTTCCATTTCGGCTAGTACCTCTTGCTGAAAAGAGAGAAAATAGTCCTGACTCAGAATAATGGAGTTATCGTGTTTTTTGAAGTACCCCACCGCGCTCAGTACCTGACCTGAGGGACAGAGATACCAGGAATCTTCAAGTACCAGAAAGTGATCGAGCCGGATATCAAGCCGGGAAAGGGGGCACAAGGCACCATTTACTCTCAGCTCACTGTGTACATGGTAGTGCTTTTCGCCGAGGCTCACCTGTACTTTGAAATCCAGCTCAGGCTGGCTCAGCCCAACGGGTGCCAGAGAACGTAACGTGATCTTATCAGAAATCCGGTTATCGTGGCTGTAAAAAGAGTAGTTAAAAGGATTGCTGATGAGAGCTCTTAATCCTTCGTGGTCAGTCAGGGATTTTTCGTAAACGCTTTGAAAGCGGGCAATAGCTGCGTAGAATTTCAGCTCCCCGGAGTGCTGCGTGGTCCACACCAAGTCCATGGGATTGATCATTGTGAACGGCCCTTTCAACTCACCGGCTGGCCCGAGCGGACTTTCAACGAGCTGGGCCGTAAAGAGATCATAATACCTGTGCTTGCCGATGACAATAATCCGTTTCAGAAACGGATTGGCCGGATCAGTTTGGGTCTTCGAGTCGAGGTACTTCGCAAGAAGTGCCAGGCTACCGGTCTCCAAACTACCCGGCCTATCCAACGGATTCTGTTTTCGAAATGGTAGGTAGGGTACGTTCTCTTCGTTCATGCTGGCTGCGATATTCCAGCCCGAAATTTACCGAATATCCTCGATTTTACCCTGATTTAGATCTCCCGTCTGGAAGCCTTTCTTAAACCAGTACATCCGCTGCTGCGAAGAACCGTGCGTAAAGGCATCGGGTACCACATAGCCCTGCGATTGCTTCTGGAGCTTGTCGTCGCCAATGGCGTTGGCAGCGGTGAGAGCCGCTTCGATATCCCCAGGTTCCAGAATATTCTGCATCTCATTGGCGCGATTGGCCCATACACCCGCGAGAAAATCAGCCTGTAATTCCAGCTGAACCGAGAGCTTGTTATAGTCTGTTTCGCTCAGTCGCCGCCTCTGCTGCTGTACCTGGTCGGTAATCCCCATGAGATTCTGCACGTGGTGCCCTACCTCATGCGCTACTACATAGGCTACCGCAAATTCACCGGGAGCCTTGAAGCGGGTACGCAACTGATCACAAAATTCAAGGTCGATGTATACCTTTTGATCAGCCGGACAGTAAAACGGTCCCATCGCGGAGGAAGCACCCCCACAGGCACTTTGGGATACATTATCAAAAATTTGTAAACCGGGCTTCTTATATGTAGCCCCATTTTCAGCGTAGATTTTTCCCCAAACGTCTTCGGTGCTGCCCAGCACGGCACCCACGAAATCGGCCATCTGATCATCGGGACGCGGACCTGCGGGACGCTCGCCGACTTGTTGTTCGGTCTGGGTACCTTGTATATTGGAAAGAATTTGTCCCGGATCCTGACCCGTGAGAAGGCCTAGTACCACCACAATCACAACCCCAAAACCACCCAGAGCTACCTTGCCGCCGCCCGACATGCCGCGGCGGTCATCTACATTGCTACTTCTTCGTAAATCCTGCCAGCGCATAGTACGTTTTTGTTTAAAATGGACAATTCAGACCGGTCAACTACCTTGATCAAATGTAAATTAGAGAATATCAAAAATAGACATTTTTAATCGTAAAAAATCATTCCCGTACCGCATCTCATCAGGCTCAATAACCCGTTAATAGCGTTTACTTGTTGTGCTAAGATATTTTTGTAATAAATACTGAATAATATTTAAATTGCGCTCCCATATATTTTCTTCAAGACCATGACAGCCGATACCTTACAGATTGACATCCAGCCGACGACGAAGTCGCGCTTGCAGGAGGTTGACTTCAACAACCTCGTTTTCGGCCGGAACATTTCCGACCACATGTTCATTGCTGAGTACCGCGACGGCGAGTGGCAGGACGCCCGCGTCGTACCCTACGGCGATTTGTCGCTGAGCCCCGTCACAGCGGCGTTGCACTACGGGCAGGCGATTTTTGAGGGGATGAAAGCCTACAAAAACGAGGAAGGCGAAGTAATGCTGTTCCGCCCGACCGACAATTGGAAGCGGCTCAATCACAGCGCTGAGCGCATGTGCATGGCGTCTGTACCTGAAGAACTTTTCATGGGCGGCCTGACCGAATTGCTGCGTCTGGATGCTGACTGGGTACCTTCGCAACCAGGCACCTCGCTATATGTGCGGCCTTATATGTTTGCCGCGGATGCCTATCTGGGCGTGCGCCCTTCCGATACCTATTACTTTATCATATTCACCTGTCCGGTGGGCACATATTATGCCAATCCTCCCAAAGTGAAGGTGGAAACCCAATACATCAGGGCCGCCGAAGGCGGAGTAGGCGCGGCCAAGTGCGCGGGCAATTACGCCGCATCACTATACCCTACGAAATTGGCACAACAGCAGGGTTACGACCAACTCATTTGGACGGATGCCAAGGAGCACACGTTTGTGGAAGAATCGGGTACGATGAATGTCATGTTCGTTATGGATGGCAAACTCGTAACGCCCGCTGTGAATGACACGATTCTCAATGGGATTACCCGAAAAAGCATCGTGGAAATCGCCCGGCACTGGGGCATGACGGTGGAAGAGCGGAAAGTGGATATCAAAGAGATAATTCAGGCGGTGAAAGAAGGTCGCCTGGAAGCGGCATTCGGGGCAGGTACGGCCGTGGTCGTGTCGCCTTTCGCCGTAATTGGGTACGAAGGTACTGATTATGAGCTTCCGGTTGTGAAGGACGATTCGTTCGTGGCGCGGGTAAGCCGCTACCTGACGGATATTCGCACGGGC
>JBBRDE010000279.1:0-7575 GCA_038204185.1 Cytophagales bacterium | reverse complement strand
AGGTACCTGTCTGATCAACCTCAAACCCTGGTCGGAGCGAAAGGAGAATGTCAAGGAAATCATGGAAGAGTTGGAGGAAAAATCGAAAAACCTCGGAGCGGTGGTCGAATTCTTCGAACCACCCGCTATTCCTGGCTTTGGTACGTCGGGCGGTTTTTCCATGCGTTTGCTAGACAAAAACACGGATACGGACTACCAGGAGTTTGATAAAATCAATAAGGAATTTATGGATAATCTGGGTAAGCGCAAAGAGCTCAGCGGCTTGTTTACCTTTTTTGCCGCGAATTATCCGCAATACGACCTGGAAATCGACAATAATCTGGCCATGCAGAAAGGCGTATCCATCGGCAAAGCAATGGAGAACCTCAACATCATGATCGGCAGTACCTACGAACAGGGCTTCATCAAGTTCAACCAGTTCTTCAAAGTATACGTACAGTCCGATCCCGCTTTCCGACGGCTACCTTCCGATCTTTTAAAGCTTTTTGTGAAAAACGATGCGGGTGAAATGGTACCCTACTCGTCGTTCATGACGCTTAAAAAAGGCCAGGGCCCCAACGAAATCACCCGCTTCAACTTGTATAATTCGGCCGCCATCCAGGGGTTGCCAGCGAAGGGCTTCACGACCGCCGATGCCATACAGGCCATCCGGGAAGTGGCCGCCACCACTCTGCCCAAAGGCTACGACATCGCTTTCGAGGGCCTTTCCTATGACGAATCCATCCGGGGCAACGAGTCGCTGTACGTGTTCCTGATCGTGCTGGCGTTCGTGTACTTTGTGTTGGCCGCGCAGTACGAAAGCTTCATCATTCCTCTGGCCGTCATATTCTCTTTGCCGGTCGGGGTGTTTGGATCGTTTTTGCTTCTCAAACTCATGGGGTTGGAAAACAATATCTACGCCCAGATCGGACTCATCATGCTCATTGGTTTATTGGGTAAAAATGCCGTATTGATCGTAGAATTTGCCGTCCAGAAGCGACATCAGGGCGCTACGATAATGGAGGCAGCTATCGAAGGAGCCCGGGTTCGTTTCCGACCCATCCTGATGACCTCCTTCGCCTTTGTGGCTGGCTTGATTCCGTTGATCGTCGCTACGGGAGCCGGCGCGATTGGCAACCGCACCATTGGCGCTTCCGCCCTGGGGGGTATGTTATTCGGAACCATTTTTGGTGTCATTATCATCCCCGGTTTGTACTACATATTTGCCACCCTTTCCGATGGCCGGAACATGATCAAAGGAGAAGAGGATGAGCCATTAACCGAAAGCTTTGCTCATCAGGTAGACGCCTTTTCAATAACCGAATAATTACCAATCATGATTAAAAAGCTTATCTATAAGTGCCTGACCGTAGCGGTCGTGCTCGTCTTCGTGTCGGCCTGCAAGACCCCCGCTTTATTGACCAGGGAGGTGAACCGGGAAGTTCCAGCGAGCTACGGCAACGGGCAGGACTCCACCAATTCAGCCCGGCTCAGCTGGCGCGAATACTTCGCCGATCCCTACCTGAAAGCCCTGATCGATACTGCGATTTCGAGCAACCAGGAACTGAATATCACCTTACAGGAAATCGCGATTTCTCAGAACGAAGTGCTGGCCAGATCCGGGGAGTACAAGCCCTTCGTGGGCCTTCGCGGTGGGGCAGGAATCGAAAAATCCGCCCGCTACACCCGTCCCGGCACCACTGAAGCCAATATCGACATCAAGCCCGGCCGCGAAACGCCCGATCCACTGCCCGATTTTATGGTGGATCTATACGCCCGCTGGGAAGTGGATATCTGGCACAAATTGCGAAATGCCAAAAAAGCAGCGGCTATTCGGTATTTGTCTTCCAAAGAAGGGCGGAATTTTACGATTACCAACATTGTCGCCGAAATCGCCACTTCTTATTACGAACTGCTGGCCCTGGACAATCAATTGAGTATTTTGTCCAGCAATATCGAGATTCAGACCAACGCCCTGCGCATTGTCCGGTTGCAGAAAGAATCGGCCAAGGTTTCTGAATTGGCGGTGCAGCGGTTTCAGGCGCAGGTACTCAATACCCAAAGTCTACAGTACGGTATTCAGCAGCGGATTACGGAAACGGAAAACAGGGTGAACTTTCTGCTGGGTAGGTACCCCCAACACGTCGAGCGCGAAACCCAGAACTTTGAAACGCTGGTACCCGGCGTGATTCAGACCGGTATCCCTTCGCAACTCCTGGAGAACCGCCCCGATATCCGGCAGGCCGAATTGGAACTGAGTGCCGCCAAAATCGATGTGCAGGTGGCGAAGGCCAATTTCTACCCTTCGCTCGGACTTTCAGCAGATGTAGGTCTGCGCGCCTTTAATCCCATTTATTTGGGTAGCTTGCCAGAGTCGTTGATCGCCTCGTTGGTTGGTGATTTAGCGGGGCCTCTGATCAACAAAAATGCAATTAAGGCTACCTATTACACTGCCAACGCCCGGCAAATCCAGGCGATTTATACGTACGAACGTACGGTGCTGAACGCCTACATCGAGGTAATAAATCAACTCTCGAATATTGGCAACCTGCAAAATACCTACGAGCTCAAAGCCCGGGAAGTGCAGGCATTGAATCAGTCGATTACCATCGCCAACAGCCTGTTCAGCTCGGCGCGTGCCGATTATATGGAGGTACTTTTAACGCAGCGCGACGCCCTGGAAACGCGGTTCGACTTGATCGAAACCAAGATGCAGCAAATGAATGCCGTGGTTAATGTGTACCGGGCGTTAGGCGGAGGATGGAATTAACTAATAGGGGATTTGACTCCCGGAATAAGCTCCCCTTCCCACCGGACAGCCGGATGAGAAGGGGAGCTTATTTTTAATCCTAAGCCTCACACATGTTCTTTGGGCTTGATTGCCGGAGATTTCACCGGTTGGAATGGAAAACTTTCATAGGCAGGAATTAATATCTTGATGATAGGTAGTGGTTTGTTAGTGGGAATAGCTGTTGTAGTATAGCAATTCTTTGCTTGGATGTTGCACGGGAACGCCCGCCCAGACTGCTTTTTATTTTTGGGGTGCAGTATCCTTCGGAAAACTACGCCCAACGCGAATTACCTTATGTACGGACCGCACCTATTTCAAATCGATGTTCGCATAGGTTATCTCATAAGAGTCGGGCTATAATGATTCCGGGTTTTGTGGAAATAGTTATATGATTATAGTTTCCTATTCTGCAAATTGTATACTTTTTTCCTCTATTTTGTTTGTGTCCTGAATGCCCAAATCCACTGAGTAAAACCTCCGACTGCTCTTGTTACTTATTCAATTATCCAATATGAATAAACCTAGTAATAGTAAATCATTGAATTATAGTTAATTACAAATAATTGTCTGAATTGTTAGTAAAATGCTTCATACGAATAAATTAGATAAGATCTTGGTCTGATGTGGCATGAGATTAATATGAAAAGTCTATTATCTGACTAAGATGAATTCAGAATTACAAACCACTAAAATTTTGTATCATGAAAAAAATCCTGATTCTTTCGCTCTTTGCTTTTTCATTCAGTAATCTAAAAGCACAATCGCCGTCCTTTGGTATAAAAGTTGGATCTAATTTTTCTAATCTCAACGTAAAAGGCGGTACCAGTTCAGATTACATCAACGGGCTCAATTTGGGTGCCTTAGCGCATTTGCATTTAGCCGAGCAGTGGGCTCTTCAGCCGGAGATTTTCTACTCTGGACAGGGTGGCGAGTTTACCACGGGTTCTCTCACCAACAAATTCGCCCTTAATTATGTCAATGTTCCCGTTCTGCTTCAGTACATGTTTGATAATGGCTTTCGATTACAGGCAGGCCCACAGGTAGGCTTCCTCGTAAGCGCCAAGAATAAAGCAAAAAGTCTGGAGGCTGATTTGAAAAATGATTACAAACCCATTGATTTGTCTTTCCCGATAGGCATGGGCTATCTGTTCGATTCAGGCTTTGGAATCGATGGCAGATGGGTTCCGGGTATCGCTCAAATTCAGAAAACCGGCAATGCAACAACGAATAATGTTTTCCAGTTAGGGTTGTTTTACCAGTTTAACAACCATAAATAAATCAGAAAAAAAATGTTAAATAAAAGGCCCGTGAGTCCCTCATGGGCCTTTTATTTTCAGTACGCGTTCTCCTTCGGAGGACTACGCCCAACGAGGTACCCCTATCAAAAATTCATCGCTCAAATATCAGATAAAATCTTAATAAGACGGATTTTCATCTAACCTGAATATTTTCATGAATTTTTCGGCCTTCCCGAACTATTATTTCAATGACTTCATGGATGTCTTTTTTTGAAGTCCTGAAATTTACAATGCAAGCTCTTAAACAATATTTGCCTGTCACTAGGGCATTCGATAAAAACACTTCGCCCCCCCGTTGCAATTCGTTCAACAATGTTTCATTCAATGTGTTCAAGTATACTTCATTCCTATTTCCTGCTTGTGCTTCATTCTTAGGCACATAGCGCAATGTAGTAATGCTTAGGTTTTGCGTTACAGCTTCCAGCTCTTCATGCTTTTGTGCCTCTTCAAATAAAAGTTGCGATAGTTCAATGTCCTCATTAATCATTTTTAAATACCCGTTCTTACCTACCTGCTGCAAAGCCATCCAGACTTTTAATGCCCGGAAACCCCGGGAATTTTGAAAACCATATTCGTAATAATTCAGGGTAGGTTCGTCAATGCTCGTATCGAAGTTGTAATAAATCGGATGTGCGCTGTACGTATCAATAAGATGTTGTGGATTTTTCACTAAGGTACAACCCGCTTCAAGCGGTGCGTAAAGCCATTTGTGCGGATCGAGCGCAATGGAATCGGCTTCTTGAATTCCGTGAAATAAATTTTTGTATTTCGGAATGACAGCGGCAGGAACGCCATACGCGCCGTCGATATGGAACCATAGATCATGGGCTTTGCAAATCGCTGCTATTTCTTGAAGATTGTCTACCACACCCGTACTCACATCTCCTGCATTCCCAATCACCAGAAAAGGCTTTTTCCCATTCTTCAAATCGTCATTGATTGTTTGTAATAAAACCACCGTATTCATTTTATTATCGGGGCCAGTGGGTACCCAACGAATGGCTTTCAGGCCATGCCCGAATAGAACCGCCGCCTTATCAATCCAGGTATGCGTTGCTTTGGAGCAATAGAATACCATTTCACCGGACGTGCTCGCAAAACCGTCTTCTTTCAGGCTTTTTGGGGCTTTGGCGGTTCGTGCGGCTAAGAAGGCTGTCAGGTTTGCCATGTTGCCTCCGCTCACCAATATGCCTCCATAGTCCGGTGAAACCCCTATGAATTCGGCAAGCCATTTTATGGTTTGCTTTTCGATAGCGGTAGCCATCGGGCTTAAAATAGTAGCCCCCACATTTGGATTGACCGCCGCCGCTAACAAATCGGCCAATGCCCCGATTTGTGTGGGTGAAGACGTGATATACCCAAAGAATTTTGGATGCCCGTTGAGTAACGAATGGTGGAGTAATAATTCGGAAGCCTTATTAACTAATTCTGATAGGGGAGTACCATTTTCGGGCAAAGAAGCATTGCCCAGGCTAGCTTGTATCTGCTTCGGAGTTTCGCCCGAAGTCACAGGGCGTTCACTGATGGTGTCATAAAAATCAGCAATCGTATCGATCAAACGATACCCAATTTCTCTGAAATCATCTTTACTGATCTCTATGGGCGATAGACGGTCGTATTCGTTATCCATATCCTGTGATTTTTAGTTTTTCAAAAGTGCCTCCACTCGCTAAAATATCCCCAAAATCATCCCGCACGACGGAACCGAACAGGCCCAGCGAACGAACGTGGTATTTACTCACCAATTCAGGTTTGAGGTGTGTGAGAATTTGTTGGATGGATTGGAAGTTGGCCATAGTGAGACGATGAATCAAAGTTCAAACGAAATTTTCAACGAGCATCAGTCCCTGACTTCGGTAGAAAGGAAAGTTACGGTCAGCGCTGATTAGCGTCATTTATTCGGCAATCGCCTGACAGATCAGTAGGTGATCAAATGGGTCTTTGTGATAGGGAAGAATTTCTAAAGCATAAAGCCGCTTCAAATGCTTAGGTTCAACCTTCAATAAACGATTACCATGCTTTTCCTGCAAATCGAAAAGCAACGCATCCATGTCAGCCGGCAGCGTCAGCTTACCCATCTTGGATTTGACGATCATCTCCCGAATGCTCTCCGTACTGACAAAGAATTCGTTATCCTCCTCCATCATGATTCCCTTGATGGTTGGGTGCAGTTTTGGATTTTTAGTAAGGAACCAAATCAGGATATGGGTGTCCAGCAGGTACTGCATTAAGCGCGGATGGTCTTTTTGAGGTCAGCATCCCAACAATCTGACTTTTCCACGATGACGCCCTCGTATTTCCCGTAAGCTGATTTTAGTTTCGATTTTGGCTCAGAAGGCTTATTTGAGGCTTTGTCCTCTTTTGACTCAGGTTTCATGGTTTCCAGCGTTCTGTTTTACGAAAATAACACAAATAGCTCATTTCTCGTTGCCTTTTGCACGAAAAATGATGAGAAGGTAGCCAGGGCATTTTATCTGCCAGACCGTGGCAAACGGGTACGCCCGCGCGGGGACTTTTATTTTCAGGACGCAGTCTCCTTCGGAAGACTACGCCCAACGAGGGTGGATAAACTAGTTCACTAATCGTTAGATGAGCGCCTGCTCGGGTATTTATATGTTTCTTCTCTGCTATCCCTGTTGATGAAGTAATTTCTCATATTTATTTCTCTTTCCAGATCATTGACAGAATTTTTGTCTTCAATCGACCTTCTTATTAATTCTAGATTATGTATAAGCATTAATTTTTCGTCATTCAATTCTGTTTCAATAGCGTTCAGATTGTAAAGGTATTTTTGATCTTCGCTTAAATTGTTTTCGTTGAAATTAAAATTACTTTTAAGTTCAAATAACTTATTATCTATATCCTTAATTTTCTGTAAAAGATTTCTCTCTTCATTATTTAATTGCCGTTCTTGCTCCATAAGCCTTCTTCTTTCATACAATCTCAATTTGCTAAGCTCCTCTAATTCCGATTTTTTCATTGCTTGTATTTCTTCCAACGCTTTCTGGTTTATTTGCTCTTTAAGAAAAGTTTGCCCATAACTCAAAAATCTTTCAGATGAATACATATGAAAATTTACACCAGAATCCTCTTTCATTTCTTGTACAAGTTCTTGTCTCGGCCCCATATTACGCCCGTCTTTTATCTTCCACCACCAATCCGTTTTTCTCTCATCATTGATGAGTATTACATCTTTTTTTAATTCTTTTGCTTTTAATAATATTTGTTTCCATAATATCAGATCACCAAATTTCTTATTACCTTCCTTAGTCTTTTCGTCCTCATATCCAGGAGGAATTTTTAGCTTATATCTATTTTCTCCTTCTGAATAGATTTCTCTTAATTGCTCATTAGAAAAACTTTCAGTAATTTTACCTTCAAATAAACTTGATAATTGCTCATATATTGGATCGTTTTTCAAATAACTACTATATTTACTAATAGATTTGTTGCGGTGTTATAAATCAGTTAGTTAAATAGAAGTTCCAGAGGCCAGCACACACTTCC
>JBBRDE010000278.1:0-7578 GCA_038204185.1 Cytophagales bacterium | reverse complement strand
TAGATTAACTGACTAATTATTAGTCATATAGACAGAAAAATAACCTAATAATTCATATCTTCTGTCTCATATCTACTCCTCGTACCAGCTTTTGTAGTATTTTCCGTCGTCAATGGCTAACGCTGCCTGAGTAAGCATCAGAGGACGGAAGGTATCCACCATCACGGCTAGCTCGTGGGTTTCTTTCTTCCCGATGCTACGCTCGTAGGCACCCGGATGCGGGCCGTGCGGAATGCCGCCCGGATGCAGCGTAAGGTACCCCGGCGCAATGTCGTTACGGCTCATAAAATCGCCGTCTACATAGTACAGTACCTCGTCGGAGTCGATGTTGCTGTGGTTATAGGGCGCCGGAATGGCTTTGGGGTGGTAGTCGTACAGCCTCGGACAGAATGAACACACCACAAAGGCGCCGGTTTGGAACATCTGGTGCACGGGCGGGGGCTGGTGCACCCGCCCCGTGATGGGTTCAAAATCGTGAATTGAAATACCCCAGGGATAATTGTAGCCATCCCAACCCACTACATCGAATGGATGCGTAGCGTACGTGAGTGGATGCAAGGCGTTTTGTTTTTTTATTTTAATTAAGAAGTCACCCGTTTCGTGGTGGGTTTCCAGATCGGTCGGCAATTTATAATCCCGTTCCGAATACGGCGCATGTTCTTTTAGCTGTCCAAAGTGATTGCGGTATCTTCGGGGTGTTTCCAGCGGTGAGTGGGATTCCAGGTACAGCAGACGGTTCTCGGTACTATCAAAATCAATTTGATAAATCATCCCCCGCGGAATGACCAGATAATCACCATACTCAAAAGGAATAGAGCCAAACAAAGTACGCAGCCTGCCGCTACCCCTATGGATAAAAAGCAGTTCGTCGGCATCAGCATTTTTATAGAAATATTCAGTCAGCGAATTTCGTGGCGCTGCTACCCCGATGGTCACATCCTGGTTGAAGAGCAAAGGCACGCGACTGTCTAAAAAATCGTCCATGGGCTTCACCGAGAAGCCGAGAAGTTTACGCATCGTAAGATTGTTCCTAACCGCTACTTTTGGGCTGACATCCAGCGGCGGCCCTACCTTCTTGACCTGAGTAGGCCGGTGGACGTGGTACAACAATGACGACATACCTTCGAAGCCGACCGTGCCGAATACCTGTTCATAGTACAGCCCACCGTCAGGTTTCTCAAACTGCGTGTGCCGCTTGTGCGGGATATTTCCAAGTCGGTGGTAAATCGGCATAATCCAGGTATGACAAAATGATAAAACCGTATTATTGTTTAGGCAACAATTATACAAACAATTTATTATTCCAACAAATTTTTGGATTATCTTGTTTCCAGTACCTGATAATGCGGTGTTCTTTCTGCTGTACTTTTTGTGTTGATCAGTCCTGATTTACAAGCAAACCAAGAATCATGTATTACCGAAATTGGAAAAAGCCGGGCCGGGAAATATGATAGATCGGTTTTTTTTCGTTATCCGAAGTAAATAAAGCAGTTCCCATTTTTGAATTTTTTCGGTTTGATCACCAAATTTGCCCCATGAAAAAACTACTTGTATTCTTTTTGATTGTTTCCGCAGCGGCCTGCACGAACAAGGACGTCGAGCCCAAGCCTAACTACGCCACCAATTTTGTGGGTGATTATTTTACCAATACGGCTGATGGCGCTAACTCAACTGCTCAGACTTGGGTAGTGTCTTCGACCGTTGAGAATACGCTCAATATTGTTTACACCATTGATTACACCTTCAAGAATCAGGGGAAGGTATTCACCAGTAAAGAGATATACAAGCTCAAAGACATTCAGGTACTCAATCCCGTTTCTTTCAAGATCGACCAGGATGCGGAATTGAGTGAAGACGGAACGCTGAAAACCCGTCATGTATCGGGTGAAGCCACGAAGTCGAAGGATGGAAGCGGAGCCGAGAGTATTGGTATTACGCTCACCTTTAAATCCCCTGGGGCTACCACGAGTACCTCCACCGACTTTCTGGCATTCAAAAAGAGGTAATCAAGACGCATAAAAAAAACGCTGCCCAACATTCGGCAGCGTTTTTTTTATAGGAAATAGAAGTACTTTAAAGTCAGCTACCCTTCTCAAGATGGTCGGACTTCCCGGTCTCATTAGGCCGAGTTCCGGGCGGCATTGATGATTCCGAACATAGCCCGCATAATCAGCTTGTTCAAGGTTTCCACCTCCATGCTCCGATTCTCGGGCGCTTCCGAGAGCATTTGTAGCGCATACTGCTGAATCGTGATCAGGGGCAATACAATGCGCTCACGAATTTTAATGGATTCTTTGGTGACTACGTTACTGTCCAGTAGCTCCTTCTGGCCAGAGATTTCCAGCAGTAACCTGTCGGTTCTTTTGAATTCTTCGTGCATTTTATCCCAGAATTCCCGGTAATCTTCCTCGTCGCGCAGGTACTCCGTAGCTGGAAAAAATGCTTTGGATAGCGACTGCATGGAGTTCTCGATCAGCGTACGGAAAAACAGTGACTTTTTGTAAAGCTTCTTGATATCTTCCAGTTTTCCATCGTTGGCCAACTGCTCGATGGCCGAGCCAAATCCATAAAAACCAGGTACGTTCTGCTTCATCTGAGCCCAGGAACCCACAAATGGGATGGCCCGCAAATCTTCAAATTTTAGGCCTTCCCCGTCCTTGCCGCGCTTGGTAGGGCGGCTGCCGATGTTGGTTTGGCCGTAAAAGCGTAAGGGGGTTTTCGTATCAAGATATTTTACAAACGCCGGATGGTTTTTCAATTCCAAATATGACTGGTAGGCTGCTTCGGCCAGCTCCTCCATCAGTGCTTTGTCGGCCTCCGTCAGTTGTTCGTCCTTGTGACTCTTGCGGAACAGGCTGTTTTCCAGGCCCGCCGAAAAGAGCCGTTCGAGGTTGTATACGGCAGTCTGTACCGTACCATAATTGGAGCTGATGGTTTGGCCCTGCACGGTGAGCTGCACCTCCTTGTCTTCGATATCCTTACCGAGGGAAGCATAAAAGTTCTGGTTGTTCCCACCCCCGCGTCCCGGAGGTCCACCCCGACCATCAAAAAATGTGACCTTGATACCGAACTCCCGCGATACCCTGGTGAGTTCCTCCTTAGCTTCGTAGATAGACCAGTTGGCGCGTAGGTACCCTCCGTCTTTAGTACCGTCCGAAAAGCCCACCATGATGGTCTGATGATTGTTCCGTCGCAACAAATGCGCGCGGTAGTAGGCATTTTCGTATAGTATACGCATCACATCAGCCGAATTGGCCAGATCGTCCACTGTCTCGAATAAGGGCACCACGTCCAGCGTCAGGTGGCCTTCCTCGTCGGCAATCAGGTTTTTGGCCAGGGCCACGACGCCCATTACATCCAGGGCCGTTTGTGAATTGCTGATCACGTAACGGTGTGCACCGGGTATTCCATTGCGCCCCTGAATGGTCTTTATTGAGCGGATGGACGAGATGATATCCTTGGTAGTCGGATCCTGATAGTCTTCGTCCCGCAGGGGAATATTAAGCGAAAGCAGGAGGTCGATTTTCTTGCTTTCGTCCCAATCCTGATACTCTCCGTACTTCAGAAGGGGTATTTTTGATTCCAGTCGCTTTAAAATATCCTCCCACGCTTTGGCATGCTTGCGGCTATCCTGGCGGATGTCCAGACTGGCGAAGAAAAAACCAAACAGTTTTACTTTTAGAATAAAGGTATCCAGTACTTCCAGAAACAGCCCCTGATGTTTTTCCACCAGTACCTGCCGCATTTGTTGTAGCTCATTCAGAAGCTCATCCGCATTCTGGTAACCCTCTTCTTCCGGACCAAAAATGGAGCTGTTCATCTTTCTTTCCATCACCGACACCGTATCTTCCACGCCCTTAAAAGTAAGCCGTCGCTTAAGAGTACGGATGTCGCGGTAGTATCCCCGCAGCAGCGAATCGCGCAATTTAGCGGCTACTTTGAGCGTGATTTCGGCATTGACAAACGGGTTGCCGTCACGGTCGCCGCCGGGCCAGAAACCCAGCCGAAATACCTCGGGGTAAGCCCAATCGTGGGCTGACATCTCCAGGCTGTCGATGAGTTTTTTGAGAATGGTCGGTACCGCCTCGTAGAATACGTTTTCCAGAAACCAACTCAAACTCACCGCTTCGTCGTAGGGGGTGGGCTTGGTATGGTTGATGAACGCAGTTTTGCCGAGTTGCAGAATGAGGTCATTGACGGCCTTGAAGTCATTTTTACGGATGGATTCTTCCAAATCGTTGATAATTCCCAGTACTTTGCCCGGGTAAAACTGTGTGGGATGAGCCGTCAGTACGATACGGACGCTGAAATCCTGTAATTTTTCCAGCATTTTCCGGCGCATTGCGTCGTTGTCCAGGCGGTCAGCCAGGAACTTTACCGAGCCTTTGCCCTCCATCTCGTGCGTCAGGTCAAACGAAGCATCCTCCACCGAATCAAACAATACCACCTGCCGCTCGATGTACTGAATAAAAGCGAACAATAGGTCCATCCTTTGCTTGGGTGTGGCCTCTTCGAGGTACTCGTTAAAAAAATGCTCGATAATTTGTCGCGGCGACTTGCCTTCTTTAAAACCTTCCTCGCATTTTTGCGTCAGTAACGGCAAAAGGGAGCCCGTTTGAAAAACACCCCGATAAGGTAAGCTCAGAAAGAGGCTATTGAAAATATTGTACTTCGTAACGACGGCATCCTGGAAAACGTTGGCCATTTAGATAGGGTATATTATTAATTGGAGAAGAGACCGCTTAGCGGTTGAAGGTGATCGACTGGATTTATAAGAGCCATACTGCATTTTCTATTTTTTGCAGAATTTTGCCTATGCTTTTCAGGCAAATATACTTTTAAAAAATTGGTTTTGAAGACTAAGGGAGAGATATAAAGCAGGATGACACGCTCTAAAAGACTGGTTTTCAGAACCCAACATCGTACATTTTCAACCTTCACCGTGCGACTTACCACCAAACTACGCCTTAGGATGGGCTTGTTGGTGCGTTTTTTTAAGCTTTTCGATGGAGTTGTGCGTGTAAATCTGTGTAGCAGCCAGGTTGGCATGGCCAAGCAACTCCTTGATGGCATTTAGGTCGGCGCCCCGGTTGAGCAGGTGGGTAGCATAGGTATGCCGTAGTACGTGGGGGCTTTTCTGGGCGAGCGTTGTGACGGCCGAAAGGTACTTTTTCACCGTGCGCTGAATAAATACCGGATAGGCCGGCTGGCCGGCGTCGGTGAGGATGAGTCGCTTCGTAATTTCTTCAGGGGCGCGGACGTCCAGGTACTGGGTCAGCAACTGGGACAGGGAAGTTGTCACCGGTATGAGCCGTTCTTTGGCTCGCTTACCGAGTACCCGCACCAATCGCGATTCGGCATCCACGTCGCCCACATCCAGAGCCAGCAATTCTGAAAGACGCATTCCGGTGCCATAGAGCAGTTCCAGAATCACACGGTCGCGCAGGCCCGAAAAGTCGTCCGCAAATTCTACTTCTTCAAAGAGCATACCCATGGCTTTTTCTTCCACAAATGCCGGTAATTTTCGCTTGGTTTTGAGCGACAGCAGATTGCGGGCGGGATCCTGGGTAATGAATTGACGGCGGCGTAAAAACTTGTAATAAGACCGTAGTGTGGCCATTTTCCGGTTGACTGAGGCCGGATTTAGCTCCTCCTCTACCAGACTCACCACCCACGAACGTAGCATGGGGGCATTAGCGGTTTCGGGAGTGGCACACTCGTACTGGAATAACAGGTATTTGGCAAACTGATCGAGATCGTTGCCATAAGCTGTCAGGGTGTGTGAACTGGCGCGCTTTTCGTAGCGCAGGTGATCCAGAAAAGTGTCTATCATCGCCCTAACATACGAAAAGGGGATGTCTCGCGCAAGACATCCCCAGGTAAATATACACACGGAACAGGATATAGCTATCCCGTGCAACGCAGTCAGTAAAAAGAAAAGTCCGACAGACTAGTCTTCGAGGTGACCGTAGGTTTTTTGCTTGTAGATCGCGTTCAGAACTTCGTGACGACGCTTCACGGAAGGCTTGGTGAAAGCCTGGCGGGTACGCAGTTGACGCATGGTGCCGGTACGCTCAAATTTCTTCTTGTACCGCTTCAATGCGCGGTCGATGGATTCGTTGTCTTTGACGTTAATGATAAGCATAGGAGCTATATACTGTTTTTTGTTAGTTTTCGAAATTTCGGACTGCAAAGAAACCCCAGATTTACCAGAAAATCAAGCGTTGCTTGAATTGAAAATTAGAAATTGAGAGTTAAAATATTATAACATTCTGATAATCATTGATATAGCTTTTTAACACTTCATAAAACCTATTGATTCAAGCAGTTAGCTTCAATTAAAGTTCATATTTTTGAAGGTTGATCTTTTCGCTTTGTGTATGAACAATCGGCTGGGAATTATTGATCTGGGTACCAATACCTTTCACCTACTCATTGTCGAGCCACCGGACGATGACTTACAGGGGGGTACTTTCAAAAGGGAGCCAACCCGCACGCTTTTCCACGAAAGTCGCGCGGCAAAAATAGGGGAAGGGGGCATCAATCAACGCACCATCACCCAAGCCGCCATGGAGCGAGCCCTGGGCGTGCTTGCCTATTTTCGAGAAAAACTGAATGCTTACGACGTGGCGGCGGAGCGTACGTTTGCTTTTGGCACCAGCGCGATTCGCAACGCGGAAAACAGCCGGGAATTTTGCCAAATCGTACAAGAGTATACCGGTATCGCCATCCAGGTGATCGACGGCGCACGCGAAGCCGATTATATCTACCGGGGTGTTCGGGCAGCACTAGACTTAGGCCCGGAACCTATCCTGGTGATGGACATCGGGGGCGGTAGTGTGGAGTTCATTATGGGCAACCGCACCCAGGTTTTCTGGAAACAGAGTTTCGAGATCGGGGGTCAAAGGCTCCTGGAAAAGTTCATGCGCACTGATCCGCTGTTGGAAGCTGACCGCAAACGATTGTACAACTATTTCGATGAGCAGCTCATACCGCTTGCCAACGCCGTGCATCAGTACGCTCCTACTGCCATCGTAGGGTCGTCGGGCTCATTTGACACGCTGGTGGCGATGGACTATCAGCATAGAACCGGCGCATGGCCCGACGCGGACCAAACGGGATTCGAGCTACCTCTGGAAGAATTTCGACGTAGTTATGTGGAGCTACTGAATAAAAATCACACCGAACGAATGGCTATTCCCGGCATGATTACGCTTCGGGTCGATATGATCGTCGTAGCCGTTTGTCTAATTGATTACGTACTCAAAACCTACCACATCCCCCGCCTGCGGGTGTCCACCTACGCGCTGAAAGAGGGGGTACTTTATTCAATGGATAAATGAAAAAACTCAGGGTTCGAGAAGCCTTACTTACATAAATATCTTATTTTCAATATTTTACATCCTATAATATCTATCTTCCAGCTTCCTTTCTAATTTTTAAGTATATAGGACTTTCGCAAATCAGGCGAATTTAATAGTAGGCCGCGCCAACTGAGCGCGTAAATAATCACTTAACAAGCCATGTTTCAACTGATAAACCGTTGTCTGACAGTCGTAAGCAATTTGCTTGAGCCTG
>JBBRDE010000277.1:0-7597 GCA_038204185.1 Cytophagales bacterium | reverse complement strand
GTAGCTGAGAATCCTGTACCGGAACGTAGGATTGAAAGGTCTTGGCATTTTCGGCTGATTGCGAATAACCGATATAATTTTTTCCTAAAATGGACATGGTTGTTGATTTGTTTAATTGTGTAATCGTTGAATTGTAAGAAGAAGCACCAGTAGTAATAAACAGGATGCATTCTTCTGTATTAAAGGTAGGTATTGGTATAAAAGAAAAGATTTGCGCTGATTTCCTGTAAGGATCAGCGCAAATCTCAAAATATCAGAAAATGAAAAGCGAAAACGTATGAATAAAAAGTAGCGACTGAATACATAGCAGTGGCACTGTCAACTCTCCACTGTCAACTTTCAACTAAACTAAGCGTCCGATCAGATTATCCACCGTAATGCCTTCGGCTTCGGCCTTGAAATTACGAACGATGCGGTGCCGCAAGACGGGTAACGCTACAGCTTTCACATCCTCAATGTCGGGCGAGTACTTTCCCGATAGCAGCGCGTTACACTTGGCCGCCAGAATCAGGGCTTGCGAGGCGCGAGGCCCGGCGCCCCATTCGAGATAGTCGTTGGCTTCGGCCGCCGACAGGCTGGTATCCGGACGGGTTTTCTGTACAAGCTTTACAGCGTATTCGATTACGTTGTCGGTAACGGGTACGCGGCGTACCAGATGCTGGAATTCCTGAATATCGAGTCCGCTGATGACCTCCTGAACCTGATAGCGCACATCGGTGGTGGTTTTTTTAACAATACTTACCTCTTCTGCATAGGAGGGGTAGTCCAGCGAAATCATGAACATGAAGCGGTCGAGCTGCGCTTCGGGTAGGGGATAGGTACCCTCCTGTTCGATGGGGTTTTGCGTAGCTAGCACGAAGAAAGGACGCGCGAGATCGTGGCGCTGTCCGGCTACTGTCACCGAATATTCCTGCATCGCTTCCAGCAGGGCCGACTGTGTTTTGGGTGGAGTCCGGTTGATCTCATCCGCCAGGATGATATTGGCGAAAATGGGGCCACGCAAAAATTTAAAATTCCGCTCCTGATCCAGCGTTTCGGAACCCACGATGTCCGAAGGCATCAGGTCGGGCGTGAACTGGATGCGGTTGAAGCTCAAATCCATAGATGAGGCGATGGTCTGAATCAGCAACGTTTTGGCCAGTCCAGGTACCCCCACCAGTAGGCAGTGTCCCTGACAGAAAATGGCCGTCAGTAGCAGCTTCACTACATTATCCTGTCCTACAATGACCTGCCCGATTTCGGTGCGGAGTTTTTGGTAAGCTTGCGTCATCGCCTCAGCGGCTTCGACATCCGATTGGTATTTCACGTAAATGAATGATAGAATGAGTGAATGGTAGAATGAGCGGTCCGCCGCGCGGTGAATGTTAAGAAATGAAAATATTTTATCATTCTATCATTCAAAATTAAAACCTACTGATTTTCCTTCGGCGCTAGTCCGAAGATTTGGCAATTTTGGAATTCTTCGTCCACACTAATAAACACGTCGCCCGCTGCTTTCTTAAACCACTCTTCCAGCGCATTGTTTTTCTTGTTAGAGAGAACAATTTGCGCTAGCTTCTCGTAGTCGTCGCGCAGGTTGGCCGTGTGGGGTTCCGATTTGCTCTTGTACCACAGGATTCGCTGCGCCGAGCGGCCATCTTCGGTACGGTAGGAGATCGGGGCGCTCACATCGCCCACTTTCATGCTGTCGAGTGCAAAGTAAAGGGCTGGGTCCATCGATGCATCCAGCGGAATCCGCGCCAAACCCGTGTTGGGGTCTTGGATAAGCCCGCCGCCATCGGCGGTCATTTTATCTTCGGAATTCACTGTGGCTGCCTGGGCAAATGTGAGCGTATCTATTTTAATCAAATGTTGGAGACTGTCGAGATAGCGGGTCGCTTCGGTGATGTCGGTCCCCCGGTTGTAGTCGGGCCGGAGCAGGACGTGCCGGGCGTGGTACTCGGCCCCCCGTACTTCAAGTAGCTGGATCAGGTGAAATCCGAACTGGCTTTCTACGATACCCGATATTTCGTTGGGCTTCATAGCCAGGGCCGCACCTTCAAATTCAGGTACCATGGCCCCACGCTTGGCAAAACCCAGGTCGCCACCATTCTTGGCCGAGCCGAGATCTTCGGAATAAATCTGGGCAAGCATGGCAAAATCTTCGCCTGCTTCAGCTTTTTTCTTGATGTCGAGCAACTGTTCGCGCAGCTTTTCCCGCTGTTCTTTGGTCACTGTTGCCAGCCGCACAATCTGACCTACCTCTACTTCCGAAGGTATATAGGGTAGGCTGTCCTTGGGAATGGCGTTAAAAAACCGGCGTACTTCACTGGGCGTGATCTTCACGTCCCCGGCAATTTTCTGCTGCATGGTTTCTACGATCGCCTGATCTTTCACCTGTTGGCGCAGTTCGGTTTTTAGCTCGTTGACACTTTTTCCGTAGGCTTCCATCAGGTTCTTTTCCGAGCCGAAGCGCTGAACCATGTAGCTCATGCGGCCGTTCAATTGCTCGTCCACCTGACCTTCTTCCACCGTTACGGAGTCGATTTCCGCCTTAGCCAGTAGCATTTTATTGATAATGAGCGACTCCAGCAACTGGCAGCGCTCGGGGGTACGCTGTCCTTCGGCCTTGTAGCTTTGAAAAAGCTCTTCCAGTTCGGAACGGAGAATGTAGTAGTTGTCCACGCGAGCAATGATCTTGTCCACGCTGACGCCCTGCTGCCCCTGGCCGAAACTAATCAGGGACACCAGGCCGAAGGCCAGGACAAGTATGCCACGTGACAAAATTGAGTTTAATTTCATATAAGTTTACTGCTATCGTTGCAAAATACGGTTATCTGGTGAGTTTTTCTAACTCCTTTTCATTCACTTGTACTGGGAATTTAGTTTTCAGCGAATCCATCCACTGTTTTTCCAGTATTTTCTGGTACGCGTTGATGACCGAACCACGCGCTTCATCAAATGTTTTTGGGCGTGGTAGCTCAATTTTCTGAATCTGAATGGCTAATGCGGTACCATCCATAGCGGGGGGGATGCGCTGATTGCCCACTTGCCAAAGGGCTTCTTTGAAGGCAGGATGGTCTTTGGCAAAGTAGCCTTCTGTAATCCGAACGTTACCAGGCACGTCGCGGTTCATGGCGCTTTCAAGGTCTTTTTTAGAGCTACTGAAAAACTGAAAACTGACGCGGCGGTTGCGATCGGCTGCAGGCACAGGCCGGAACGAGCCGTAATCCTTTTCCGTAATCCGCGTAATCGAAATTCCCTGACCATTGAGGTACCGCACTACATGGCTGATGCGGCTGGCCGATGCGGTGTCTGCCTCCTCGGCGGTGCGGTAGCCTGCTACCTCCACCACATACTCGGGGTTTTTCTTTAAAGTAGCCGCCAAACTGTACAGTGTATTCATTTGGGCTGGTGAAGGCTGGGTTTTTCCATTTTGGAACAATAATTCCTCGCCTTTCAACTGTAACACGTAAGGTACCTGGGCCAGCGATGCCAAAACCTGATTGAGCACCGTCGTGTCCCTGGCCTTAATCACCGTCGCCAAAACTCGGGCGGGGTATTGGTACTGGGCCAAGTTTTGTTCGTAAAGTTGTCGCTGGCCCGTCGAATCATCCAGCGAGCGTTGCCACACCTGTTCTTCCATGACTTGCGACAGGAGCACCCCTTCCCGTATGTCGTTCATCAATACGCGGAATTCGGGATATTTAGTTTCCAGAATTCCTTTCTCATAGTCTAAGAGTCGCCGGGCCAGGAAATCGTTGTAATAGCCACGTAAGATGATTTTCGGATCAGAGCCTGCAGGGCGTGGTGCCAGGTGGCTTTTCACATATTCCAGAAACATCCGGCTGGTGGAAGGTTCTTTTTCAATGGTGAAGAATACCGGGTTTTCTATTGCTGCTGTGAATGTTTCAGGAATTTTTAGGGTACCTTTTAGCAAGTTGCTGTCGGCTAATTCCAACATTTCGCTCCATGCATCCGAATTTTCGCTTATACTATACTGACCTTTCAAGCGGTTCGTAAAGGCCTGTTGAATTTGCTCGCCCCGGCTGTCGGTCATCACTTTCTGGCGCAGAGCGGTTTCCATCGTGCCAAAAGATTCCAGCGGACGTTTTTCTGCCAGCCGGATAATGTGCCAACCGTAAGGCGTCTCCACGGGTTTGGAGTAATCACCAGTTTGTTTTAACCCATAAGCCGCTTCATCGAAGGCAGGCATCATTTCACCCACCCCAAAAACGGGCAAAAGTCCGCCGGATTGCCGCGACTGAAAATCGTCGGAGTATATCTGCACCACTTTTTCCCAGGTTTCCCCTTTTTGCAGGCGGGCGTAGGCCTCCTGAATCCGCTGGGCAGCTTCTTTCTTTTTTTCGGGCAGGAAATCGGGCTTCACCTGAATCATGACGTGGGCTACCCGCAGTTTGCCACGCGAGGGGCGGCGGTCAAGCACCTTGATGAGATGATAGCCAAACTTGGTACGAACGGGTTCCGAAATCTTTCCGACGGGCGTAGTGTAGGCGGCATTTTCGAACGGGTACACCATTTGGAATGCCGTAAAATAACCCAAATCACCCTTATTTTCTTTGGCCGAGGCGTCTTTGGAAAACTTTTGTGCCATTTCACCAAAATTTGAACCTTCCAGTAGGCGCCCACGCATGGCCACCGCCGCGCGATAGGCCGAGAGTGTGTCGGCGGGCGATGCCTCTTGGGTCACGGCTACCAGAATATGGTTAACATGTACCTCTTGCTTCAGGCGGTTGTAGGCTTCTTCGGTCACTTCGTTCACGAGCTCCTTATCCGTCAGATAAGGGGCGGCGAGCTGTTCGCGATAAGAAGTGAGTTCTTCCTTGAAATCGCTGGTGGTGTCTCGACCCTGCGCCTCGGCTCCCAGAAGCTTCAGCTTGGTATTGGTATAAATATCAAAGTACTGCCGGGCACTGAGCGATTTGGCCGAATCAGCCGAGAAGCGATTTTTGGTAAAAGATTGGAAAAAGGCGTCCGGGCTGAAGGTCTTGTCTCCGACCTTCAGCAGGGTAGGTGTTTCGGGTTCGGCCGACGACTGCCTGGGTGGGGCCGAAGTTTTGCAGGAAACTACTACGCCGATTAAAACTAAGGTATACAGCCAACGAAAAGTACGCATAAATCGAATCGGGATCAGTCTTACTCGGATTTGCATGGTGTTAGTATAAACAAGCCGAGGGTGGAAATATTGTACAAACCCCCAAAGTTACGGGCTTTACCCACAGGATAAAAACAAGGGATTAGTATTTTGGTTTCCGCCGTGGTCGCAGGAGTACCGTCTGAGTACGAAGATCGAAGTTTAATTCGTAGTGATAGCTACTGCCGAGATGAGTGTCTTTAAAGGTAAGGGGTACCTTGAGCAACGGGGAAAGTAGGGCTTTTTGATAGGTGAGCTCAGTGCTGTTCTGGCCCAGAAGGTCATCATCGTCAAGGCGGTCGGCTAATTGAAAACCTACCCCCGTCGCAGATAATGCTAGGGAAAGATATTTAAGGGGTGTGAGAGCTACATCGGCTAGTTCGGCTAAAGCAGCCGGGATTTTGATGTAATCCTGGTACTTGCGAATTTCTGCCAGCGTCTTCTGGGCCTTAGCATAATCGTCTATTTCCACCAGTACTACCGTCGCCACTACTCTACCGTTTTTGGGGACAGTAATTTCAATCGGCTGAAAGGCGCTTTCCCGAAATTCCTGCTCCTTTTTGGTCGCCTGTATCCCCCAGCTTCCCGTACTCACCGCCACGGCCTTGTCCAAGGCGTCGAAGGAAGTAAGCGTGTAGGCCATTAGCAGTTCATCGTTTCGGGTGAGGGTTTCTTCCAGATCCAGGGCTTTTAAAGAGGTAATCTGAAAGCGCGTTAGCGTTTGTTTGGCGCAGGAAGTCAAAAAAAATGCTGACAGGAGGATGAACGTAAGTAGTTTGAGGGGCATTTTATTGAGTTTGGAGCTGGGTGTTCCGGGTTGTTGAGGAGAGAAGAATCAATTGCCACTGGCGAATGGCCGCTGCCGCTTTAGCCTGTGGTTAGCAAAAAAAAGTGCCGAATTAGGCCATACATATTCCTAATCCGGAAATTCAAACCGGAAGCTCAAAATTACACAATCGGCTCCTGCTGGCTCAGGCAGTGAAAGCTACCCTGCCCCCAGATGATTTCGGTGGCGGGGAGCGGGATGATTTTACGATCGGGAAAGGCTTGTTCCAGAATATCGACGGCCGTTTGGTCATTGGGATTATCAAATACCGGAACGATTACGCCCGCATTGCAGATCAGGAAATTGGCGTAGGAGCCCGGAGTGCGGAAGTCGCCGATCATCACGGCTTTGGGCATTGGAAGTTCTATGACATTTAACGGCTTGCCATTGAGCAGATGCATTTTTCTAAGTAGATGCAGGTTGGTTTTTAGTACCTCATAGTTTGCATCATTTGGATCGGCTTCCACGCAGGCAACTACCGTATCCTCACTCACGAAGCGGGTGGTGTCATCGATGTGGCCGTCGGTATCGTCTCCCACGATACCGTCCTCGACCCACAGAATTTGCTCCACTCCATAGTAGTTGCGCAGGTATTCTTCGATTTGCCCCTGATTAAGATGCGGGTTGCGGTTGGGATTGAGTAAGCACGAGCGGCTCGTGAGTAAAGTGCCCGCGCCATTGAACTCTACCGAGCCACCCTCCATGATAATGCCGGGCTGCACGGTGAGCAAACCCAGATGTTCCGCTACGGCCAGCGGGGTGCGGTTGTCGTCGTCGTAAGGGGGGTACTTGCCACCCCAGGCATTGTGCCCCCAATCCACCACAAGGCGCTGCCGGGTTTCAGGATTGACAAGAAACGCCGGACCGTGGTCGCGGCACCAGGCGTCGTTGGTGGGTTTTACCACGAACTCGATCTGATTGAGATCCACGCCAATCGAGCTCAATTCCTGCGTGATGAACACCTTAAGGGCTTCGTTGTGGGCAATGATACCTACCTTTTCACCCTGACTGATGGCTTTGATGAAGGCGAGGTACTGGGGTCGCATCAGGGCCAGTTTGTCGTCCTGCCACGAGGCATCATTATGAGGGAAAGTCAACCACGTGGCGCGATGCGGATGCCATTCGGCGGGAAAAGAAAAGCCCAATTGCTTGGGCGTAAGGGAAGAAGCGGGGAGGAAATCGGACGTAGTCAAAGGAATTGTGCGGGAAAAATGGTTCGTTTACTAAATGACCGGGGTAGCAGGGGGCAAAAGATGCTGTTTTTTTGCAAAGGTACTGAATCCTATTGTTTGAAGCTTACTGGAACGATTGATCCTTTACCTGCTTATTTGTCTAGTTGCTAAGTAGTTACCGAAAGCGAGAGCAAAAAACTATGCTTGGCGACGTGTATAATGATAAGGCTACGGAAAAAAATGGTAGATTTAAAATTGAAAAATAGCCATCCACCTCCTCACTCCTATGATTCCATCTTCCACCTGCTCTTCTAAAAATTCTAATTTTAAGTATATAGGACTTTCGCAAATCAGGCGAATTTAATAGTAGGCCGCGCCAACTGAGCGCGTAAATAATCACTTAACAAGCCATGTTTCAACTGATAAACCGTTGTCTGACAGTCGTAAGCAATTTGCTTGAGCCTG
>JBBRDE010000276.1:0-7616 GCA_038204185.1 Cytophagales bacterium | reverse complement strand
ATTCGGGAATGGTGGAGATTTTTGACGGCAAAACCAAGTTGGCACAGTTTGGAGCCAATGATATTTTTGGCGAACTGGCCCTGCTTGATGCCGAAACCCGCTCCGCCTCGGCCGTCATCGCCGAAGACACCCTGCTTTTCCGGATCGACCAGGATGATTTTTATGATTTAATGGAAGAGCGCAGCGAACTCCTGAAAAGTGTGCTAAGCATCCTGTGCAAACGCATCCGCCGCCAGAACGACCGCCTGCGCCAGGTCGAAAAGATTTCCACCTAACGCTACCCGGGTACGGGCTAGACGAAGAATACATCCGCTTTCTTTCTTGAATGCTTCCTGTCCATTCCAAATGGCCACCCGAATTTATGCAAATTCGGGTGGCCATTTGGAATGGGATTTGCACCACTGGCGCAGGACTTATAAGGTTTACAAATTCAACCTATTATTTTATATAATCTATTGATTATCAATAATTTTTACAGAACACGACAAAGCTCTGAAATGGTCCCAGATGAGTCTGGCATTAAACTTTTAAGGGAATAGAGGTTCTAAGTATAGAATTGACGCGTTGGAAATTTCATTTTTTTAAACGAATCTGACAGAAATCATGACAAACAAACTGAGAATATATGTCGTAATGATTGGGCTTCTGACAGCCTCCATTGCCCAGGCCCAGGTCAGTCCCAACCTGGTCCAGGCGGGTATCGACGCCCTGATGTCGGCGACGCTGACCAATGCACAGGTAGCCGAATATTCACGGCAGGCCGTAAAAGAAATGGACTCTAAAAACCCTATAGCCGGACCTTCCGATCCCTATACCAAGCGGCTGGACCGCATCGTAGGCCGATACCGTACTATTAGTGGTGTTTCCCTGAATTATAAGGTGTATAAAGTACCCGATGTGAATGCTTTTGCTACGGCCGATGGCAGTGTGCGGGTGTTTAAGGGCTTAATGGACCTCATGAATGACAAAGAAATTTTGGCCATCATCGGCCACGAAATCGGCCACGTGATCAATAAAGATTCGCATGATGCGGCCAAGAGCGCCCTGCGTAGGTCGGCCCTGCGCAATGCCGTAGCCGCTAACAATGGCGTACTGGGTAATTTATCCCGCTCCGAGTTAGGGGGTCTGGCCGACTACATCGCGGGGGCATCGTTCAGTCGGCAACAGGAAACCGACGCCGACGATTTCAGCTACGCGTTCCTGAAGCGCAATGGCAAAAGTGTGCTGGCCCTGGCGTCGTCGTTTGAAAAACTCGAAAAAGCAGGAGGTCGCAGGGTACCCCAGTTTCTTTCCACCCACCCTGATAGCAAAGCGCGGGCGTCCAGAATACGCGCCAGGGCCAAGAAGGATGGTTTGCGGTAGCTATTGCCGTAAACCTGAATCGGGATGGGCGGCCTAAACTAGCTGCTCATCCCGATTCAGGTTTACGGCAATATGGCTGATGGCTAGTTGGGATTGGGCGATAGCTCCGCACCTGGTACCACCACTGCACCGGGGGTCTTCTCTACCCAAACCCGAATGATTACCCCGTTTTTTTTCGGTGGGGTAATCGTATAATCAATACTGACGGTCCAATTGTTACGAAAAGCGTCCCGAAGCAAATCGAGCATCCCTTCCCGGGTTACGCGCTGGGCATCGTCCCGTAACTGAAAGCCAAAAGCCATCCCGGGTTTGGTATTCAACTGAATCACCGTTTCCACATCAATCTGGTCGGTGGGCGGACCGTATTTGGTACCCACGTCGTGCGTTCTGAGCAGGGTAATCTTCCCTCGGGCATTGAGCAAATCCAGCGGTTTGGCGCTGATACAAACAGTGGCTAGTATTACGATTGTGAATAAGTTTGGGACGCGCATGATGGTCTGTTTTATAGGGTAAATTAAGAAACTTTTCTGCGTGGGACTTGGACATGGCTCTACTACCTTTCCATTATTTCAGCACAACCCGGATTATCCTACCGGAATGAATGCCGTTTCTGACGTAGTCAATAGTGACGGGCCGGTTTTCTTCAAAAGCCGTACGCAACAACCGTACGGACGAAGCATGGCTGGCTTCGGCGGAACCGGACCTGAGCTGCACACCAAAATATTGATCCGGCATGGTGTCCAATCGAACTACGGCTTCAGCATCCAGCACATCGTTGGGCGGGCCGAATTTGGTACCGACATCGTGGACGCGCAGAAAATTGATTTTGCCGTTGGCCGCCAGTACGCTTCCGAGCGGGTATGCCGTAAACACCTCAAAAGCACTCCGCCCAAATGTGGCAGCCGTCAACACCCCCGTAACCGGGTGAACTTCCAAATCACGAACATCGGCCAGGGGTAACCCATCCATAAAAGCATCCCATACCCACGACTGCCCGCGATCCGACGACCTACCCCGATATACCCCTTGTGAAGTGCCTGCATACAGGGTGAAGGGGTTCATGCGGTCCACGGCCAGGCATTGAACCGGTAGCCCGGTGAGCAGATTCCCCGTAATGTCGCGGGACACGTAGGCCGTTCCGGCCGAATTTCGCTGCAACTGGTACACCCGGCCGACGGATGTGCCCATGCAGCCCATATAAATAGTACCTCCTTCCTCAGGATCGGTTTCGATATCGACCACGGAGGCCGATGCAGGGTGGGAAAACAGGGATTGAAAATTGGAACCACCGCTTCCTCCGAACAGGTTACCCCGTGAGGTACCGGCTAGATACAGGTCGGCAGTCGGCTCTACAGCCGAGCACGTCACTGTCCCCATGGCCGGCGTGAAAATGGTTTGCCATGTACCCCCAGGGTCGGTAATGCGCCAGAGACTCGTGCAAGCCGCCAGCAGAATATTCATTTTCTTGGGATGTAGGTGATACCGGATATTAAAACAGGTAGCTCCTTCCGGCAGTCCGGAAGCAATACTGCTCCAGCTGTTGCCCCCATTGGTGGAGCGGCGGATACTCGACGCGTATTGCTCCATGGAGTACATGATATTGGCATCGGTATTGTCGATGTCTACGGTAGCCCCATCGCCGCCCCGCTTGGCTTTCCATTCGAGGTTACCCTCGGTTTTGAGCGTTCCGTTGTCCTGGGTACCCCCAATGAGTAAATCGGGTCGGGTAAAGGAGTCGGCTATGTCATAAAACTCCACGTTGGCAATTCCTTTTCCGGCCAGGCTCCAGGTACCCTTACTTCCATTTTGGGTCGATCGGTATATACCCCCATCGTTGAGCGTAAAAATGGTACCCCCTGTTCCCGGCAGTACCGCAAATCCATGATGATCCGCATGGGCACTTCCCGAAGGTGTATTGTAATCGCTTACTTTGGAAAAAGAGCTGCCCTGGTTGGTAGAGCGCCAGAATGCGGTCCCACCCAGATACAGGCTGTTTTCATCCAGCGGATTGGCCCAAAGTCCACTCCACAATTCCTGAAAATCGGACGAGGTACCCCATGCTTTTTCCCAGGTTGATTCCTGAGCCCCTCCGATAAAGCAGCTGAGGTTAGTGGTGCGGTAGAGTTGAAAATTCGTTGTATCTCGGAAACTGGCGTACATTCTCGAACCGGATAGCGCAATACTGATACGCCGCGTCGCACCCGTTGCTGGTGGCAGACTGCCCCCCGGGCACCCTCCCAGTTTTCGCCAGTTGGCTCCCCGGTCGAACGACGCGTAGATACCGGCCACGGCAACATTGCTCCGATTAGACACCGCACAATATAGTATGTCCCGCGCCCGGTCAATTTCCAATCCGGTACCGGTTGCACCGGAAATGCTCAGCGTCCAGGTTGCTCCGGCATTGGTGGAACGATAAATTCCATCCTCCGAATTGAGTAGCATGATATTCGAATCCCTGGGGTGGATCAGCAGTTTGCCCCCGTGTACCAAGGCGTTCAGATCCTGCATATTAATCTGAATCCAGCTCAGCCCGGCATCATCCGACCGGAAAACTCCCTGGTGGGCGGTTACCCAAAAAACCAGATTGGCATTTTGGGTTGAGGTGGTGAGGGCCGCCACACTGACCGAAATCTGATCGGTCAACGGAAACCAGTTGGTACCTCCGTCAATGGTTTTCCATACCCCACTGCTTTGGCCACCAACGTACATCACCTGGGGTGCGGCCGGTTGAAAGGCAATAGCCGAAAGCCGGCCAATGGCCGTTGCCCAAGGATAACCGACGTCATTGACTCCCGTAATCACGTCAGGGCCCACCGAAATCCAGCGCCCGACCGGTGGAGCTGGATTTTCGTAGAAAGTCTGAACCGAGTTATTTGCCTTGTCGGTTTCCGTTATCGCGTTGTCGGCATCCGTCCTGATTGAAATGGTGAAGTGGTCGGGAGCATTCAGAACGGGGCAGGAAATAAAGGCCGACTGACCAGCGCCCAGACTTTCAGTCTTTATAGTGTAGTTTTTTGTAAATCCGGTTTCTGAACTCAGGTCGACCTGCGTGCGAATGGGCATCCTTGCGTCGCTCGACGAATGGTTGGTTACTTTGAAATTGATCGTAACCAGGCGATTCTTGTCCTGTTGAAACCGGTGCCCCTGCACGGACACGCCTTCAATCACCAAATCGAGGGCTGCTGGCAAGGCAGGAGCAATTTTACTGATCACTTGCATGCTACCCGCAGCGTTAGAAATCACGAGCTCGCCGCTGTTATCACTCCGGTTCGACTCTTGCAGCTTTTCATCCGGGTCAGCCACTACTTGTATCCGATGCTCCCCAGGGGCCGGATTCTGCCATGCGTACGTCACCCGCTCCGAAGCGTGCGCCCCCAGACTCAATTCCTGTCGGCTGAGTAGTTTTCCATCGGCCATTATGAATAAATCAAAAGAGCCCGTTGGCCCCTCGGACGTATTCGCGACGGATACACTAATCAGTATAGCAGCCGGGGATTGCCGCGAAGCCGTAAGCTGACTGACCCGCAGGGCGGGTAGTTCATGGTAGGGCAGCTCTTCCTTATTCTGGGCGAAGCCGGACATTTGGCCTATCAACAGCATGAAGGCAGCCAGTCCGACTGGAAATGATTTTCTCATAACATTTCGTTTATCAGCGGGAATACGCCTTGGGTAACCAACGGAGTTTCTTACCGAATTTACTGAAAAATAGAGGGTTTGGTGCACAAAGTGCGGAGATTTTAGTAAACGGTAAAGCCCTATGCTTCGCCCGATTTGCAGATTTCTATGTACCTTTCAAATTCAAATCATCACCCTACCCTAGCTCATTTACTGATGCGCACCTTATCCAAACATTTGCCACTTTTATTTCTGGTCATTCTATCGGCTTGCGGTTCCAAAGAAGGTCCCCCCACGACCGACGATGATGGCCTGGACACCTTCAGCGCCGACAGTCTGAAGCAGCACGTGGCGGTGCTGGCCTCCGACGACTTCATGGGCCGGATGCCCTTCACCGAGGGCGAGACCAAAACCATTGCATATTTGCAGCAACAGTTCAAAGCCCTGGGCCTGGAACCCGGTAACGGCGGCAGCTACCTGCAGGAGGTACCCATGGTCAATATCGAAGCCACGGCTGCCCCTACCATGCAGGTGCAGTCGCCCCAGGGTACCTCGACTTTGAAGGCCTTCGACGACTACGTGATCTGGACCGACCGCACCGAGGCGAACATTACCCTCGATAAGGCCGAACTCGTCTTTGCCGGGTATGGTGTGGTGGCTCCTGAGTACAACTGGAACGACTACGCCGGGCTCGACGTGAAAGGCAAGGTGGTGCTGGTGATGGTCAACGATCCCGGTTTTTGGGCAGGCGATACGACTCTTTTCAAAGGCAAGGAAATGACCTACTATGGACGCTGGACCTACAAATTTGAGGAAGCCGCCCGGCAGGGGGCCAAGGGCTGTCTCATCATCCACCGCACCGACGCGGCAGGGTACCCCTTTGGCGTGCAGCAAAATAACTTCAACACCTCCCGCCTCCAACTCGACAACCGGGGCAAAAACATCCCGAATTGCGACGTCATCGGCTGGGTACCCGAAACCGTGGCGATGAATCTGCTGAAATCAGCCGGTTACGGAGCTGATTTACTGGCCAAGGCCGACGTGAAAGGCTTCAAAGCTATACCGCTGGGTGTACAGTTGAGTACGACGATGAAAGTCAAAACAACCTATGACAAAACCCATAATGTCATTGGTAAAATTGTCGGCACTAAACGTCCTGATGAGGTTATCATTTACACCGCCCACTGGGATCACCTGGGCATAGGTACCCCCGACGCCACGGGCGACTCGATCTACAACGGAGCACTCGACAATGCTACGGGTACCGCCGGGTTGCTGGAACTGGCGCGGGTATTCAAAAGCCTGAAAACCCAGCCCGAACGTACCATCGTGTTCCTGTCTGTGACCGCCGAAGAGCAGGGGCTGTGGGGCTCGGCTTACTACGCCCAAAATCCCATTTTTCCGGTTGCCAAAACCGTGGCTAACATCAACATGGATGGCCTGAACCGCTTTGAACCGACCAAAGATATGGTGCTGGTGGGCGAAGGACAGTCGGAACTGGAAGAGTACGTCAGGGAGATTATCGAAAAAGACGGGGGCTATATTTCCGTCGAAACGCACCCCGAAGCGGGCTACTACTATCGCTCCGATCACTTCAATTTTGCCAAGGTAGGTATCCCCGCGCTGTACCTCGAAAGTGGGGTCGACGTGATGGGCAAAGGCAAAGCATTTGGTCAGAAATTACAGGACGAGTATACCGAGAAAAGCTATCATCAACCCTCCGACGAGTACGACTCCGCAACCTGGACCATGCAGGGAGCCGTGAGTGAATTGAAACTTCTCTACCGGGTAGGAAGGCGCCTGGCTTTCGAAGAAAAATGGCCCCAGTGGAAAGACGGATCAGAATTTAAAGCCATCCGGGAGAAGCAGAAATAGGGTCGTATTCCACTCATCCTAGTTATTTTCCGTTCACCCTAAAATATGTCACACAGCTTATTGAGGCTATGTCTTTTGTAATTTAAGATAAGAAAATCTTTTTTTCATCCTAAATCTTCAAGAGCCATGAAAATTCTCAAAACAATGCTGATGATTGCCCTGTGTGGCGGGTTAATGAGTAGAGCCGTGTTGGCAGGAAGTACTACGCCGGGCGACCAAACCGAGGGAGCCCAGGCCGGACAGAGGAAAGCCTTCCAAGTAGGGATGTACCGGGTTCAGAAAAGCCTGACGATGAATGTCCTTATAGAGAAAAAACTGGGCGACCGGGTAAAAATCAACTTGATAGATGAAAAAGGCCATGTGCTCTTTACGAATGTGATGGGAAGACAACAGCAGAAATCAGGCTACAAGCTGGATTTTTCAAATATCCAGGATGGTAATTATTCGGTAATCGTATCGAACGGCACGGAGGAACTCGTGAAGGAAATCAATCTTTCTACATTCAGCCTTTATGAAATGCCCGCTCGGAATCTGATAACGGTAAATTAGGGGCAACAAAAACCAGCAATTTGTATTGTAAGTAGCCCATGCATGGTCAGAATCGAAAATTCTTTCCAAGCATGGGCATTTTTTATCTTTTTCAAGATTCCATGAAAATCATGTAAGTTTGGAAGTTTATCAGCGTTTTAGTTTTCAGCAATTTTCACTAAATCGCTCTCACTCCTAACCTATCCCATTCATGGCATTTTCAAAATCCATTTCCC
>JBBRDE010000275.1:0-7622 GCA_038204185.1 Cytophagales bacterium | reverse complement strand
GGCTCAACCCTCAAACTGGTCTGATGATTAAGCATTGTTGATAATTTCTCAAATCGGGCATCAAAAGAAGCTCGAAAGTTTCCTGTAGGGCTTTTTTTCCTCTCTTTCTAAGGTTATGCAAAAACTCAAAATGCCCCACATAAAATGGCAGCTTCTCCTGGCTGACTCCCCTGTGAGGCCTGAGCCATGGCCTCAACAAAGACCATATGCATTCGAGGGTGTTACAGTGGACTTCATGCATTCCATCGCCATCCTCGTCCCTGGCATACTCACCCAGGGAATGATTCACGGTTTTGTGGTGGTAGCCCCATTGCTCCAGCCTTGCGTAAATGTCGTATTCGTCCGTATGGACGGTGGAAAATTTGGCGACCGTTCCCTCGATAATGGGCCGGATGGTTTGTTGCCGGACATCGGGCAGCACCGTCAGCCTGACCAGCCCGGCCCGCTGGACCAGACCCAGGACGGGACACTTGTCGTCGTACACCGTCCCCCGCCCGCGCTTGCCCCTCAAACGCCTCCTGCGGGGCTTTCTGCCCGCTTTGATGACGTTTTCAGGTTGCCCTTTGTGTCCGGCAACGATGTAACATTCGTCAGATTCAACGTCTCCGCCAAGGACGACATCAGGTTTTTTTTTACAATGCCCTCCCGTATGGCATCACACATGCGACGGGCCGTATCTTCCGATATTTCCAATTCCTGCGTTATCTGAAGGACGGAGGCATTCAGGTTCATCAGGTAGAGAACCGTTATCCAATGATGCAGCGGCTGGTGGCTGCCACTGAAAATAGTGTCGCTTAGGTCGTCAAAATAGCTTTCGCAGCCCTGGCAATGGTAGCGCTGCACGTGGGGGTTGGACGAGTCCCTGCCGTTCTTGACGACCGACCCACTTTGGCATTTGGGGCATCTTACGCCTGTGTTCCAACGAATGCCGCGCAGTATGTCGTAGCACAGGCCGACATCCAAAATCTTATGTAATTGAATTTGCATATGGATGATTTTTACTCAAAAAAAAGCTTGTTTAACCATCAGCCTATTTCAATGGTTGAGCCAAAAGTAGATCATTAAATAAAATAATTCAAATTATTATTAATAATATGAAATTCTCTTGTGTCCGTTAATTGCCTAAATGACACTTAAAGAGCGCATTAGGAAACTTTAAAGACAGCCAAATAATCAAAAATTAATTTTATCCCTACGTATATAGAATAGGGTAGCAATCAGTCATTTACCTTATAAACAGAAAAATGGGCCATCCTGTGTATACAGCTACTGGGTGTACGTGACTTATGGAGGCTCATAGGTACTACGAACGATTTGAACGAAAGGTTGCTTGCTAAATTTAACAACTTTAAAAGAATAGTCCAAAATAATTCATTCTTTTCGTTTGGTACATTGTAGCGAAAAACTAATTTTTATACTATTCCAATACAGGCTAGCATTCGTCCCGTTTGTCCGTTTGCATGGCGGTAAGAGAAATAATCATGATTGTGTATGACAGTTGAATGGATAGAAATGCCTATACGGCTCTTTTTAACCCCCGAGGATAAGAGTTGGTTACAATTGGCTTTTTTTAAATCCACCAGGTACTTTCCTGTCGTTGGGACGGATTGTCTGTGGTCTTCGGAAAACTGTTCGGCTACCTCTTCACCTACCTCGAAAGAACACGCGTCGATGCAGGTTCCAATGTAGGCGTGACAGTTGGAAGGGACGGTGCCGAATTCCAGCCACATGCGATCCAGGGTCTTCGCTACAATGCGCTGCACGGTTCCCCGCCACCCTGCGTGGATGGCGGCTACTGCTTCTTGCCTGGCATCAAAAATAAGAATCGGGGTACAATCGGCAACGGTGACAGCCAGAATAATACCCTTTTGGCGGGTGATCAGTGCATCGTATCCGCTATAGTGTCCCGGTTGGGTCACGGTCAGCACATCCGAACCGTGAATCTGGTGCGAGCTGGCTACCTGCGCTGGATCAACACTTATTGCCTTCCAGAAGCGCGACCGGTTTTCGGCTATATTTTCGGGAGCGTCAGCGGTAGCGATGCCCAAGTTCAGCGAGGCATAGGGTGCCGGACTCACGCCTCCGTGGCGGGTACTCTCGGCGGCAATAATCTGAGGAAACGAAACGAAGATTGAGGGAGTGCGAAATAGGGGAGATTCAAGTGTGTGCATTGGGTGATTTTTTGCGATTTCGCAGTGGTAACTCAATCCGTAGGCTTGGCGATTTTCTCTTCAGCCAGTTCTTCATCTTCAGCATCGGCCTGGGGTACCTCTTGCTCATGGATTTGATCAGGTTTGTATACCAATTTTACCCACATCGGAAAGTGGTCCGAGCCGATGTCGGGCAGTCGCTCGATTTCGGCCAACTGGAAATGGGCCGAGCAAAAGACGTGGTCGAGCGGATACCGGAACAGAAGGTGATGGGCATGGAAGGTATTGTAAAAGCCCCGCCCCCGCCGGGGATCGAGTAAGCCGCTGGTATTCTGAAATAGTGCGTTGGTGTAGCTCCATGCCACATCGTTGAGGTCACCGGATACGATTAGGGGTAGGGGTGATTTTTTTGCGAGTTTACCTACGAGCAGAATTTCTTTGTCGCGTTCGGTAGAACGCACATTTTCGCCGGGAACGGGGGGCGTAGGGTGAATACAGATCATCTGAAACGGGTCGCCTGTTGGAAGCTTGACGAGGGCGAAAATGGAAGGAATGTGGTCCTCAACCAAATATTGAATTTCACTTTCGATAATTTCCAGCTGGGAAAAAAGCATGAGACCGTATGTGTTGTCTAAAATCTGGGATTTCCGGTAGGGGTAGTCGTCGTGGATCACTTCCATAGCCTTAGCCCAGAGCTGATCCGTTTCTGAAAGCACGATCAGGTTAGGCTTACGTTGCTTGATGAGTGCCACCAGGCGATCCGTGTCCTTGTTGTCCTGTAACACATTGGAGATCATGAGACTGAATCCTTCCTGCGAAGAAACAGGATCGGCCTGTTTCATTTGGCATTCAGCGATGGGCAGAAAGGGGTATATCTGGTAGCTGAGATAGGTCAGATTGGCCAGGAGCGCCCCCAGAAATCCCCACTGATACCAGATCTGGAAGTCGGTGAGAAGTGCGTACACGGACAGGATTAACAAGGTGATAGCCCACTTCTGAAGTCGGGGGTATTCGAATATTCTGAATACCCAGTAATCGTTGCGAATGAAGGGGATCAGGGTGGCCAGGATGATAAAGCCTCCTATGGTATACAGCAAAATGGGGACGATCATGAGTTGTATTAAATTGAATGCACGAATTACAAAACTAATATTTTGTCGGTTTCTCACTAAAACTTCCCTGAAAAGTATTGATTATATTGCCCCTTCAAACAAGATCAGCCTGTACCACTATACCACCGATAAACGTTTCCTATGCCTACTGAACCGGAGAAGAAGGTAGAAAAATATTTGGATTTGGGCCATTCGGAAGCCGAAAACCATGCCAAGACCCAACAGAAACTCTATGAAGAGCACGTAACCCGTACCTCGTCGGCGAAGCGGGTGATCAATGAGTTTTTCGGCACTAGTGTTTTTGGCTTCGTTTACCACTACCTGCGCAGCCGTTTCGGCCCCAGGCATCCTTACCAGTGGTACCCAAGTGAGGGCGATCGGGGTATTTACCAATTGAGTTCATCCATGCCCAGCCGTCCCGAAATCACCCTGGGGCTGCTGTCGGACTGGGGGAGCGATACCACCGAGTCGGATACCGTAGCGCACCTGATGGCCCGCTATGCTCCGGATTACAGCATCCATCTGGGGGATATTTATTTTGTGGGTACCCCCCAGGAAATAGCGGAAAATTTTACCGCCCCCCATGCCTCCTGGTATTTCGGGGCGTCGGGTAGCCTGGCGCTTTGTGGCAACCACGAAATGTACTCCAGCGGCGCAGCTTACTATCAGCAATTGTTGCCCGCGATGTACGTCACCGTGGACGAAGTGAAAAAATCCCAGCGGGCGGGATTCTTCTGCCTTGAAAACGAACACTGGCGGATCATTGGCCTGGATACGGGCTATACTTCGGTAGGGCGGCCACTTCTGGAGGTACTTTCTCCCCCCGACTGCCACTTCCGCGACGAGCAAATGGCCTGGCTGCGTGACGTGGTCAAACTGGGCGATCCTACCGATACCCGGGGCCTGGTGTTCCTGAGTCATCATCCCTATATTTCGGCATTCCGGGAAGACTACTTCAGGCCGGGTGAGCAGCTTTGCGAACTGCTGGGCGATTCAGCCCGGCCCGTGGTGTGGTTTTGGGGCCACGACCACCGCCTGGTGGGCTATCAGCTGGGGCAGAATAAAAGCGAACTGCAAGCTTACGGACGCTGTATTGGTCACGGGGGTATGCCCGTAGAAACCAAAATGTCGGTTCGGGATTCAGATGTGTTGAAAATGTCATTCTACGACCGGCGCGTTCGCACCCGCATTAAGCGGCACGAGCTGGGGTATAACGGTTTTGTGCTTCTACAACTCGATGGCGATACTCTTACCGCTACTTACCGCGACATGGAAGATACCAAAGTATTGGAGGAAAACTGGCGCGTAGACCTTATTGATGGAAAACTGGATTGGGAGGTAACATTCACGCACGAGGAATTAAGCCTTTACGCAAGGGCAGTGGAAACGTAATGAGAGGTAATTAGATACTCCATCGATACCCCGACTGTGGAGGTAATACCATGCAGAGAGAAAACACAAGATTACAACCGCCAGCCTTGGCGGTATTTTATGCACCTAGTTAGCCCTTGCCGCTCCTTAATTCGTTAGGAACAGGTCAGTGATGCTCTTCGTGATCGGGCCTGCTGCTAAAATAAGAGGCATAGGCTATTACCAGGCCAATGGCGCCCAGGATGAATATGAACAGATCGCCAAAAATACCCAGGATAAAAAGCAGGATCAGGAAAGAAGCTATATAGAAGCCAGTCGTAAGTTCGTGGGAGTCGGAATGCGTGTTTTCCATTACTAAAAAAGTGGTAGCTGTTGGTAGGGTAGGTTAGTGCTCTGAATACAAAGGCAAATCTACGAAAATACAAATAAAGGAGATAGTCTGGTGCTATTTTTTCTCCACGGCATGTCCACCGAACTCATTCCGCAGCGCCGCCACTACTTTCCCCGAGAAAGTATCGTCCTCCATGGAGCGGTAACGCATCATTAGCGAAAGGGCAATCACGGGCGTAGGTACCCCCAGGTCGAGGGCCGTTTCCAGCGTCCACTTGCCTTCCCCCGATGAGAACATTTTACCTTTGAGTTCATCCAGATTGGAGTCTTTGGAAAAGGCCCGCTCCGTAAGTTCCATTAGCCAACTCCGGATCACCGAACCGTTGTCCCACACGCGGGCTACTTTTTCGTAATCGAGCTTGAAATTGGATTTGCTTAGCACCTCGAATCCTTCGGCGATGGACTGCATCATGCCGTACTCGATGCCATTGTGCACCATCTTGACAAAGTGCCCGCTGCCCGGTGCCCCGGTGTGCAGGTAGCCATTCTCAACGGAGATATCTTTAAAAATCTGCTCACAGTAGGCGAACACTTCGTCTTCCCCGCCGATCATGGTGCAGGCTCCATGAAGAGCTCCCTCCATGCCCCCGCTCGTACCACAATCCAGAAAACCGATCTCTTTTTCCTTCAAAGCCTGGTAGCGCAACAGCGAATCCTTAAAATTGGAATTGCCCCCGTCGATGATGACGTCATTGGTTTTCAGCAAGGGGGTCAGTTGGTCGATGACGGTTTGGGTGATGGTACCTGCGGGCACCATGAGCCAGATTACGCGCCGACCGGTCAGTTTCTCCAGTAATTCTTCGTGCGTAAATGCTCCCTTGATGCCGTCCTGCTTGATAAATTCGTCGACCAGGTTACGGTTCACATCGTTTCCAACAACTTCATGACCGTTTCTTTTTAAGTTCTGGGCCAGATTGAAACCCATTTTGCCAAGGCCGATTATTCCGATTTGCATGTTTTAAAGTGATGAATTAGCAGTGATGAATGATGAATCAGGAGATATTGCGGGAATGTATAGAAGTTTTCTTAACCTTACAAATAATGTTTCAATGCGGCTGCCTTTAAAAGATTGAATGCTGTTCATCCTCGTACGAGCGACTCTGGCAACTTTCATCACTTATCACTCATCATTCAAGAAATGGCTTACATTATTGGCGCGGATATAGGTACTACAAACGTAAAAGCCGTGGCTTTCAATCTTCAGGGTGAAATTCTGGGCGACCATAGTGAGGAGTACCCCATGTACCATCCGCAGCCTGACTGGAGCGAACAGGACCCGGAGGAAATTGTGCGGGCTGTGGAGTATTGCATCCAAACAGTGGTCAAGAAATGCCGTTCGCACGGCGAGGCGCTGGGGCTTTCATTTAGTGCGGCCATGCATAGCCTCATTGCGCTCGATACCGAGGGAAAACCGTTGAGTCATTCCATCATTTGGGCCGATAACCGCAGCGCGTCTATTGCCGATGAACTGCGCGGAACCGCGGAAGGTAGGAGGATTTATAAAAATAACGGTACGCCCATTCATGCCATGGCTCCCGTGTGCAAGTTGTTGTGGCTCCGGGAGCATGATGCACCCTTGTTCAAAAAGGCTGCGCGCTTCGTGGGAATCAAGGAACACGTGGTGTTTAAACTAACAGGTAAGTACCTGATCGACTATTCCATTGCCTCGGCCACGGGCTTGTTCAACATCAGGAAACGGGTCTGGGATAACTATACGCTGAGGCACCTGCAACTGACCGGCAAGCGACTGTCCAAACCCGTATCGCCCTACCATACCGAACACCTGGCGGGCGACAATGCCTTGGGGCTTCCCGAAGGTACCCCCCTGGTTATGGGTGCAAGCGATGGCTGTCTGGCTAATTTGGGCAGCGGGGCCGTTGTGCCGGGTACGATGGCCGTCACCGTCGGCACTAGCGGGGCCGTTCGGGTGAGTGCTCCCGATGCCTACACCGACCCTGAGATGCGGACGTTTTGCTATATCCTGGACGAAGAGACTTACGTCATCGGTGGAGCATCCAACAACGGGGCGGTCATTTTTGAATGGCTGAAAGACCATTTTTTTGATGAAATCGACTACGAAACCCTGTTCAAGCAAGCGGCAGAGATTGCCCTTGGGTCAGACGGACTACTCTGCCTGCCCTATCTGCTGGGTGAACGGGCTCCGCTCTGGAACTCTAACGTTCGGGGTGGATTCGTGGGGCTCGATATCCACCATACGCCCACCCATTTTGTACGATCGGTTATGGAAGGGGTTCTGCTGAATCTATTTAGTATTGGAAAGGTACTGACCGAAAATCAGGAAATCCGGGTTATCTATGCCAACGGAGGATTTGCCAAGAGCAAAACGTGGGTACAAATGCTGGCCGATATTTTTGGGATCACCGTTAATTTGAACGATACGGTGGAAACGGGTTCGGTGGGAGCAGCCCTGATGGGACTAAAAGCGCTGGGACATATCGAAGATTTTTCCGATGCGAAAGATTTTACCCAAATCAGCCACATTTTCAAACCTAATGCTGCACACCATAAAGCCTATGAAAAACTATACGAGGATTTTACTGACTGGGCCGAAATTCTGGATAAAAAGTCGAAAGGAAAA
>JBBRDE010000274.1:0-7659 GCA_038204185.1 Cytophagales bacterium | reverse complement strand
TCTTCACCCAATTTGAGCATCCAGCCCCGCCACTTCGACTGGCTGGCACCCTTCCCAACCCAGTCCAGGTTGAGCGTAATAATCATTTCTCCGTTGGACAAAGGTACCGGACCGTAGGAATACTGGTGGTAGTTGCCCGATAGGGGCCAGCGCGCGAACGAATCATAGACATCGGCCACACCGTCGTTATCGGTGTCCATAAGTTTGGTCACTTCACCCCGCTGGGTAATCAGGAAATGGTCACCCCGATACAGTAGGCCCAGCGGCTCGTGCAGGCCGTGGGCAAAGCGACTGAAGGTAGGTCGGCCGTTGCCCTTCAGGTAGGGGTTTCCAATCATCCAGACTTCGCCACGCCGGGTGGAGGCCGCCAGGCGGCCATCGGGCAAAACGGCCAGTCCGCCTACTTCCATCTCGATATTCTGCGGAATAGGCATCGTGATGATGCGGTAGTAATCGTCCTCGGTCATGGGACGGTTCTGGGCAAAGCCGAGTGTTGACATCGCCAGAAACCCTACCAGATTTACCAGGTACTTTTTCATTTTATCTACTTGGTTTTCAAATGATTCAATCTTATTATTCCTTCTTTTTAAAATCAAAAATTCAGCAAAGAGTTTACCGGATTCCTTATCCAAGCTACCAAAACAACGTATAACTCGTGGTTCCGCTCAGGGGCAGCAACAACTCCTGTCGCCCGGCCGCAGTACGTTGCATCACTTTGGCTTTCCCGTTGACCCGGACGTAGTACCGGTTATCGACTTTGTACAACCCTTTCTCTACCGATACAATACTCCCACCGGCACCCAGCAAAGCATACAGATTCGGTACTGCTGGCCCCACCACGCCAATGGTACGGGTGAGTCCATCAGCGGTTGCCATGAGCTGGTCGGTCAGGGTAGCGCCCCCCATGGCATAGCGCAGGGTAGGGGTACCCTGGGCATTGAGCCGATAACCGAGATAGTTCAGGTCGGAAGAGTCGGGCCAGGAAGCAGCGGAGCTCGACAAAACAGCATAGCTGCTTTGTCCGGAAATGGGTACAGTGAGTCCCGCCGTTGCCAGGAGTTGCGGCTCCCCGCGCTCGTACCACATTTCGGTGACGTCGGCAAACTGGCCCCGCCAGGTCTGTAACAAAGCCGCCCGGTTGAGATCCATGGTATAGTGCCAGCCCGCCGGGCTGCCCACCGATACGGCGTGGGTTCGCTTACGCTTTTCGTCCTGGTACATTACAAACGAGCGAATCATTTCGGGCCGTCCTTCGGGGGTCACGTTGATGTAGGGCTTGGGAGCGGGCACAGGAAGCGACGACAGCGCGGTAAGGTCGTAGGGGCGAATGCCGGCCGTAGATACGCTCAACCCCAAAGCCGGAGAACGCCACGGGAAGCGGGCGTAATGCAGGGCGAAGCGGTGGATGCCTTTGTCAAGGGTCTCTTTGCCCGAATACTGGGTTTGGGAGGTACTTTCACCTACCTTGAGTATCTCTTTGCCATCCACGGCCAGGCTGGTTCTCGGGCCTGACTGGGCTATTATGAAGGTGTATTCGCCCGGTTCTGTAACATTCATTTCTCCCTCAAAAAATAGATGGGCTTCTTTGAAACCATTGGCCAGTTCCTGCGTGATGGAGGTAGTTTTCGCTTCCCGTTCCAGTTTCGACGGATTGGGCGTATTCCAGGGATCACTATACAGCTTATAAGTCAGATTTCCAATAGACAGCGGCTTGCGGTCGGCCAGCGCCTGGTAGCCAATATTGCGAAACGCTACCGCTCCTTTTGTTACTTCAAAGGCGAGGGGCTGTGCCTGATTAAGGGGTTTGGCCAACGGAAAGTACTCGCCTTGTTGCACGATCACGCCATTGATAGTCACAGAGTTCAACCGTCCGGTACCAGGCTCGGTAGCCGTGGAGGCATCGTAAGCCAGCTCGATGTTTTGCCAAAGACCAGCAGCTTTGGTCGCATTCTGGGTCGGAAACAGTCCCGCGTATCCGCTCGTAGTTACGCCTGGTTCATTGACCGAGCCGCCTTCCGCCAGAAGCACCCGGGGGCCACCCGGCAACGTGACATAGGCCATGGCACCCGGTGAAAGCATGAAGTCGAAGCGCAGGCGCAAATCCTGCATCGTAGCGCGGGTTTTCAAGGTCTGCCCGGCTGATCCGATCAGTATTCCCCCGCCTTTGCGGCTATTGGATTTCATGGATCCCGTAGTCGGATTGATCGTTACTTCGTCCGAAATGATCCAGTCGACCGAAGGCGATTCAAAAGCGCTCAAATCGTTCAAATCAATTGGCATATAGTTGTCAGCGTTCTGGGCTTGAGCCAGTACAGTCACCAGGAACAGGGAAACCAAACCGCTGTGTCGTAAGGATTTCATTAGAATTTCAGGTTTTAAAAAGTAAGATTTCGGGATACGGATCAACGGATCGGTGAGAAATCGGTTGCCTTCATGAAAGTGGACTCCACTTTCTCCACAATTTTGCCATTACGCTCCGAGTCGTCGCGCGCTATCACCCATTTAGTATCTGTACGGAAGTCATCAAACGATTTCTTTCCCGCCGCTTCACTATCGTGGGCCAGCATGTAAATCAACCGATTATCAATTTCATCGGGCAACCAGTAGTTGAGGTTGGTCATACCGTGCTTTTTGAACAGTTCGACGGTATGATTCCGGAAACGAGCCAGCAAATCGGGTAATTTACCAGGAAGGGTATGGTACGTACGAAGTTCAAAAACGCGGTCGGGAGCCGAGCCTTTCACTTTCATTTTTTGGGAAAAATCGGTTTCATGCATAAAGATTTTATCGACCTTCGCCACAATCTTACCATCCTTTTCCGAATCCGACGCCACTTTTTTCCACTCGGGATCGCTACCGAAAGCTTTCCACGACGCATCACGCGCGGCCAGGTCGGGATAAGAAAGTACATACACCAGTTTATTATCAGTGTTATCGATCGGCACCCAGTAGCCTACGTTGGTCATGCCGTGTTTTTCGAAAATTTGCATCGTATGGTCGCGAAAACGCTTCAGGAGCGCATCGAGACGGCCCGGCTCGCAATAGTAGATCCGCATTTCGTAGAGCCTTCCTGCGGGCGCTACGGTATCCGTTGGCTCAGCCTTTGTGTTCGTGACAGTTGCAAAGCCCGTCATCAGAAGAAGTAACGAAACTAGTTTTAGATTCATTGGAAATATAGGATTAAGATCAAGGGTAGGAACACCTACCAGAATAAAAAGCAATAAACGCGGTTATTTAACCAAAAGTACCCCAAAATATTTTCGGCAGGCTTGCATTCATGAGTCGATTGGCCGTACAGAGGCGAAAAAAAATCCTTTTAGGGTATCTCTACCAGCTTAAGAATGAGTTCAAATATGGAATCTCACCTGACGGATACCCAAAAAAGTACCAATTGGCGTACAATAGAAGACTAGGGTAGGATATTGTTTCCAACCTTTTTTCAAAAAATCATATCTACGTGCAGAACCGGAACTTCTATGAATACATCTCGTCTTTCTGTGGGTTTATCTCTCCATTGGTTCCATTCGGCATTTTTCGTATCAAATATTGTAATAAACCTATTTTCTTTGTCCCCTCAAAGGACTCAAAACCTGTATAGCTTTATTACAATATTCTACTAGTCAATATTTTATAAAAAAATTCAGAAAAAGGAAACATTTTGCACTTTTAAATGGTACTATCCTTAAAAAATTTACGTTTAAAAAAATGAATCCCTCGTGGTATTTGTAATCCATAGAAATCCCATACGACCATGAAACAGCGCATTATCTCTATTCTGAATAACTTTGGCGTAGAAGCCGCCGCCATTACTGACGACGCTCATTTTATCAAAGACTTGGGTTTTGACAGCCTCGACCTGGTAGACATGATGATGCAGTTGGAGCAGGAATTTTCCATTGCCATCCCCGACGAAGACTACGTTCGCATCACGTCTATCCGCAGTTTGATGGAGTACCTTCAGGAGCAGCAGTCGGTCCCTGCCTAAGAATAGTTCTATATCAGGGGCAGTAAAAGCAGTGCGACCGCGTGTTCGGCCGCATTATTTTTTACGCTTACGGCTGGGAACGGCAGCTATCACAGCGATTTCGATTGCTCCTCCGGCGGGAATTCCGCTTAATCCTACCGTAGTACGGGCCGGAAAATCACCGGTAAAATACGAAGCGTACAGGTCATTGACTTTTCCAAACTGCGTCAGGTCTTTCATAAAAATCGTCGTATTGACCACGTGCGTCAGATTCATATCGTGCGCGGCCAGAATAGCCTTGATGCTCTCCATGATTTGTGGGACTTCTTTCTCCAAACCTCCCTCCACCAGTTTGCGGGTAGCCGGATCCAGCCCCACTTGTCCTGCCACGAACAACAACCCGTTGGCGGCCACCCCCTGACTGTATGGCCCCACCGGCTGCGGTGCGGCGTTTGAATGGATGATTTTCTTTTGGGCGCACACCGTAATCTCCGTGAGAAGTAAAAGAACAAGAAGTGAAAGTACTCTTTTCATGAAAGTGGGATTAAGTTTGATTTTGGGAAAAAGGTAATGACTTTTCCTGAATCTGCCTTTCCCGTGTAGCCTCCTTCCGGCTTTCACCCAAATCTGTCCACAGAGCGCGAGCCTTTGGTTGTCTTTTCCTACTTTTGCACCGCCGTATGATTCCTCGCCCGGGGCGGGTTTCCGAAACCGGCCCTCTTCATTAAATCCGATTCAAGCCCATGAAAAGAATTCCTCTCCATGATCTACACGTTGAGTTAGGGGCTAAAATAGTCCCCTTTGCTGGCTTTGAAATGCCCGTACGCTATTCATCCGACCTAGACGAACACCACACGGTGCGTAATGGTGTCGGGGTCTTCGACGTGTCGCACATGGGCGAATTTGTGGTCAGGGGACCGGGCGCGCTGGCCCTGATTCAGAAGGTATCGGCCAATGATGCCTCGGTACTAACCGATGGCAAAGTACAGTACAGCTACCTGCCCAATGCTACCGGCGGCGTAGTGGACGATCTGCTGGTGTATCGCTACGACGAAACCGAGTACTACCTGGTGGTGAATGCCTCCAATATTGAAAAGGACTGGAACTGGATCATGAGCCACAACACCGAGGGCGTGGAGATGGAAAATATTTCCGACCGTCTGTGTTTGCTGGCGGTGCAGGGGCCAAAGGCTGCTGTTACGCTCCAGAAACTAACGGAGATTGACCTATCCGCCCTGGAATACTATACGTTTACCACCGGCACGATGGCGGGCATCGACGATGTGCTTATTTCGGCTACTGGCTATACCGGAGCGGGCGGCTTTGAGGTCTATGTATGGGCCAAAGACGCCGAAGCTATGTGGAAAGCCATTTTCGAAGCCGGTGCCGAGTTTGGTATCAAACCCGTCGGGCTAGGCGCACGCGACACGTTGCGTCTGGAAAAAGGATACTGCCTGTACGGCAACGATATAGATGATACTACCTCACCCCTGGAAGCTGGATTGGGCTGGGTAACTAAATTCACCAAAGACTTCATCAACTCCGCGGCTTTGCAAGAGCAGAAAGAGCAAGGGATATCTCGCAAATTAGTAGGCTTCGAGCTGATGGAAAAAGGAATTCCGCGCGGGCATTACGAACTGTGTACCGCCGACGGCGTAAAGATCGGAGAAGTTACCTCCGGGACTATTTCACCTACTTTACATAAAGGCATCGGCCTGGGCTATGTGCCTACGAATTTTGCTAAACCGGGTACTGAAATATTCGTAAAAGTGCGTGACCGTTTGCTCAAAGCCCAGGTGGTTAAGCTGCCGTTTGTTTGATTTTTTATAGTACCGAAGTACAATAGTTCAGGAGTACAACAGTGTCTGAGATTCTTCTGTACTGTTGTACTCCTGAACTATTGTACTTATTCTATCATTCTAACATTCACTCATTCTATTTTACCCCCTTGAAACAACTCGACGTTTGTCTTACGCCTGATTTACTGCACCTGCACAAATTGGAAAATTCCATTGTGGTGGTAGCCGATATATTCCGGGCGACCTCCTGCATGGTAACCGGACTAGCCTATGGCGTGAAAAGTATTACACCCGTGGCCACGATAGAAGAGTGTAAGGCCTTACAGGGGAAGGGGTACCTGGCCGCCGCCGAGCGGGATGCCATGAAAGTAGAAGGATTTGATCTGGACAATTCTCCTTTTAGCTATATGTCGGAACGGGTCATTGGGTCGCACATTGCCATGACTACCACTAACGGTACCCTGTCTATCGCCAAAGCGAAGCCCACGGCGGTGAAGGTGATGGTAGGTGCTTTTCTGAATCTTGGGGCGCTGGTGAATCATCTTCGCTCGGAGCAATATGATGTACTAGTGTTGTGCGCGGGCTGGAAAGGCCGTCCCAATCTGGAAGACACGCTTTTTGCGGGTGCGCTCGCCGAAGCCCTCAAAGACCAGTTTATGCTGATGGAAGACAGCGTTCTAATGGCGCAACGGCTTTACCTGCAGGGGCGGGACAATTTACCGGGTTTTGTCGCTAATTCCTCGCACGTGCGCCGTTTGCAGCGTTTGGGCATCCAGAAAGACATCACTTACTCGCTCCAGGCCGACCTGTACGATGTGGTACCCATCCTGCGTGGTAATCAGTTGGTCGCACTCCATTGAGGAAAACCATGCTGGTTTGGTATCTCTTTTACCTACCTCCAAATTAAAAACTGCCTTTGTTCACAAATCCACCCATTCTTTTCGTTTCAAAAGTCAGCATCCTCTCCGAGTACTATGGATAAAAATTTTTCAATTGTTATCTTTTCCGGAATACTCCTGCATCTGTTAGGACCGGCTCAGGCGCAGGTGGTGCCCACCGTTCCCCAGACCGATACCACCCTGGCTAATCCCCCCCAGGGACGCAACGTGGTTACACCCCTGCTGATGGATAATCTGCCCATTATTCAACCGGATACCAATTCGGGTCAGTATGGCAAGCCGATGCTGGACACGACCCAGGTGTCAGCCATCACTACGGGAAATGTGTCCTACCTATCCGTATGTCCGGGTAGCCCCATTCGGGTTCCGTTTACGGCCCAGGGACCATTCAACGCCGACAACCAGTTTGTGGTGCAGCTGTTGGATGCATCGGGTAAATTTGTGGTGATTTCGGAGAATGCTAAGAACGGTCCCATTCAGGCCACTATTCCAGCCAACAAATCGGGCGGTCACCTATACCGGCTTCGGGTTGTGTCCAGCAGTCCGGCCATTGTGGGCACGGAGGTACCTATCCGTCTGCTCCCCACGTCAGGCGGACGGCTCGAAACAGCCGACGGGTCCACCTCGTCGCGCATTATGCCGGGGCAGGAAGCCCAGTTGCGGGTTAATTTTTCCGGGGCGGGACCCTGGTCATTTCAGTTATCCGATGGTACCACCGTCGCCCAGACCCTCACCAACCCGTACTACTTCTCCGTCAAGCCCGAAAAAATTCAAACGTACACGCTTGCGGGCGTTGCCAATGCCTGCGGCAGCGGAACCTACAGCGGTGATGTGATTGTCAATGTAGATGCTAATCCGGAACCCCGCCTAGCCCTGAAAGATGCGGACAAAGGCTACCGGGTGTGTACCAGCACACCTTTTCAGGTATCGTTCAGCGCCACGGGAGCCTACAAGGCAGGCAACAAATTCCTGGTTCAGATCACCGACCGCAACGGAG
>JBBRDE010000273.1:0-7717 GCA_038204185.1 Cytophagales bacterium | reverse complement strand
TGTAATGGCATTCCTGTTGTTCACGATTCTTAAAAAATCAAAAAATAGTTGACGTATAAAATTGGAAATGGGGTTTCGCCTAAGGCGATAAGGAAGAATGATAAAGAGAGGGGTGCTATACGGTAGGGGGTGCCCGTGGCTAGTTAACCCGCCTCTCTTACAGACTGTTGCTTTGTGTCCCTGGTCCTGTAAAAAGTTATATTAAAGACATCAATTGCAACGGGGCGGATTAAATGATGATTGGATTTTGCACAAAGAAACGAACCTATTGATCAATAGATTACAGGAATAGATAAAAAAAACAGGGGCCATACCATCTTCTTGAAAGGATATAGATATAAAGTAATAAAGTGCCAATTTTTTTCAGGGAAGATGCCGGCCTTAATGCCGAAAACGATAAAGCCCTAAATGGGTGACTTTTGGCTGAAATTGCGGGGAAAGGGAATAATACGGGCCAAATCAAAAAGGGGTACCTCACCCGGAGCTAACTCACAAGTCTCCTGCGTTTTATTGGCTTCGGAGGGGGGGGGGCGGACAATCACGATGTTAACCATAGCGCTAAATTGACCTGCTTTTTTATAATTTCTTTTGAAGGGGAGGTAAGGTAAAAGGTTTCATAGTAAGCCTTTAATTGTAATGGCATTATGTATGTCCATCCGAAGCCACCACGCCCCTAACCTTTTCAACCTATGACCGAAAAAGACAAAATGCTGGCGGGCGAACTTTACGATCCGCTCGATGCACAACTCACGCAGGAAAGAATCCGCACCCGCCTATTGATCAAAAAACTGAACGACTCGCCAGAGGACGCGGTGGAAGAACGCACCCGAATCCTGAACGCGCTGATTCCCAACGCCGGACCGGGGCTGTGGCTGCAACCGCCCTTTTACTGCGACTACGGTACTAATATGGTACTGGGCGAGCGGGTGTTTTTCAATTTCAACTGCGTGGTGCTGGACGTCATGCAGGTGACGATCGGTAGCCGCACCCTGTTTGGACCCAACGTCCAGATCTATGCAGCTACCCATCCCCTCAACCATCAAGTACGATCCTCGGGCGTGGAATTTGCTAGGCCAGTGGACATTGGGGAAGATGTATGGGTAGGCGGGAGTGCGGTCATTTGTCCCGGCGTAAGCATCGGCGACCGTACCATCATCGGGGCAGGCAGTGTGGTCACGCGCGACATACCTTCCGATGTGTTTGCGGCGGGGAATCCGTGCCGGGTGGTACGGTCGCTGATCGAAGATTCCCCCGAGGGGAGGTAAGCTCTAAGTCAGCTTTTACTATTCCTTTTCAACACGTCTCGTACCGCTTCCACCACGTGTTCAGCGTTTTCTTTCGTGAAGCATAACGGCGGCTTTGTTTTAAGAACACTATCGTAGGGCCCGTCCGTACTGATGAGGATGTTTTGATTTCTCAGTTCATTTTTAATCAAATGAGCTAGCTCCGAAGCGGGTTCCAACTCGCTGTTTTTAATAAGTTCTACTCCCAAAAACAACCCCGAACCCCGCACATCCCCGATGCAGGAGAACTCGGCCTGTAACTCCCTGAACTAGGCCAGATAGTGAGCGCCCACCGCTTTGGCATTTCCGTGTAAGTTCTCTTCTTCAATTACCTCCAGCACCGACAAGCCTATGGCACACGAAACCGGATTGCCGCCAAACGAACTGAAAAACTCGACACCTTTTTCAAACGATTCCGCAATTTCGACCGTCGTTACCACGGCACCCATCGGATGGCCGTTGCCCATCGGCTTACCAAGTATCACGATGTCCGGCACGACGTGTTGGGCCTCATAGCCCCAGAAGCAATCGCCCAGACGGCCAAAACCTGTTTGGACTTCATCGCTGATGCAGATTCCGCCCCGGCTTCTCACTGCGGCATAGACCCCCTCCAGATAGCCTTTGGCCAGAGGTACCTGGCCCCCGCACCCCACAATGGGCTCGGCAATGAAAGCAGCGGGGGGTACCTGGGCTTTTTCGATCAGGGCAACCGCCTCCTGGGCGTAAGCCCAACCCGCACTGCCGTCGTCCTGCGTGTGTTGACCCCGATAGGTGTCGGGAAGCGGTACCTTAATGATATGGTCTTTTGGTCCGGCCCCTTTTTTATTACTGAACTTGTAATCACTGATCTCCATCGACGTTTGGGTGTTGCCGTGGTAGCCGTGCTCCATTACCACGATACCTTCGTGCCGGGTGTGCGCCCTTGCCAGCCGCACGGCCAAATCACTGGCGGCGCTGCCGGAATTTACGAAGTACACTTTGTTGAGCGAAGGCGGGAATTTGGCTAGCAGTTTTTCGGCGTAAGCGGGCAAGGTATCGTAGAGGTACCTGGTGTTGGTATTGAGCAAAGCCATTTGTCGCTGGCCCGCCCCGACTACCTTTGGGTGCGCGTGCCCCACGTGGGGAATATTGTTGTAGGCATCCAGAAAAGCATTTCCCCGCGTGTCGTACATGTACTGAAATGCGGCCCGCGCCATCGAAACGGGTCGAGTGTAGCTCATAGACAGGATCGGGCTGATATGCCGATGCCTTCTTTCAATTTCTTTTTCAGTAGTTTCTGCATCGGGAATGGGTAGATACACGGCTTGCCTGAATACATTTTCGGCAGCGATTGGATTGGTGCCTAGCCAGGTGTACAGCATTTTCCAGGCGTGGGTTTCGCTCACCATCGCGTAACTATTGTCAGGATCTGCTTTTTTAGCGTAGGCCGAATTACACACGCTGATGCACAGCCGGGCGGCAATCAGATAATACAGTATGCTGATCTCTTTTTCTTCGAGCGGAAGTACCTGGTGGTAGGCGGTAAGCAGCGGGGGTACCCATTCCAGCGGATGCTCCTTGTCGTAGCAAGCGTAGGTGAGGGCCACGGCCAGTTCGTTGATCAGTGGTGAACAGGCCAGATCTCCGAAATCGATGAGGCCGGAAACCCGGCTTCCATTTACCAGAATATTCCACTCATTGGCGTCATTATAGATAACCTGCTTCCGCAGTTCGGACAGGACGGGACCAACGTTTTCTTCAAATTGCTGAAAAAAATACCGGACTACATTTCGGTCGTGCGGATCGGGTATATCAGTAATGTATTTCTTATTGAGATGCAGGTACTGAATGTCCCATTCCCACTGCCGGGCTTTGAGGACATAGCTGTTGAATTCTTGTAGATGGAGATCCGTCTGTGCCAATAGACCACCGAGCGATGAATAGGTTTCTGGGGTAGGGGCTTGGGTACCCAAAAATTCTCCATCGAGGTAGGAGAGCATTCGGCATAAGATGGGTTGGCCCCCGATCTCCACAACTCTTATATAATCGCCGTTTATAAAGGGAATGGGTATCGGGAAGGTGCCCTGGCCCTTTTCGTGCAAAAAATGCAATACTTCATTTTCTGTTTTCAGAATATCGAGGAGTTCCGCATCATAGGGGTAAGTTTTAAATATATAGTCGGCTGATTCCGATTTCACCAGATAGTTGGTGTTATCGTACCCACTAAGTTTTTTAATTTCCAGTACTTCAATACCGAATTGCTGTTGCAGTAGTTCTTTCATGAGTTGGACAAATATCCCTGCTAATTCTAAAATTCATTCAGTTTCAAAATCCTTGCCCTGGCCAGGGCAATGGTGTCATGCATTTGCCTAGAATTGACCTTGGCCAGCACGTCGGTCTCCCGGTGGATGTTGGCCTCGGGTCTTTTAGCCGCCCGCGTGAGGATAGGTACCCCCCTGCTATTGAACCAGGCCGATCAAAATCGGTGTTTAGACATGCCCCAGTGGTTACATGCCTGTGCTCAGGACCGGTGTCGTTGATTTCCTGTCCTGTTTAACTCCAGGCACTCTTGTATTTGATTGCCGTAAAACTACCCGTTTCGGTAATCAGACGCAACGAATCATTCCCCGGCTTAGCTCAATGCGCCTATGTATACCCCAGCATTTTTCAGTGATACCAATTGACCGTTTAAATCACGGCTTCCAAGGATATGAACATTAAATACTTTACGGGTTTTAATGGAATCGCCTGAGAGTAATGGGTAGCTAAATAGAAGTGCGTAAAATAGGAGCTTCATGCCAAGAAATTTTCTGAAATTTTACCGCTCTACACCTTTCAACCATCTTATAAATATACCAATCTCTAGTCTGCCAAAACCGATTCACAAACTTTTGGGAGATTTTTTTTGATTCGGTTACCTTTTGCAAACATGAAAAGATGCAAACGCGTGGTAGACCGTGCCAGCGGGCGACCGCTGCTAAAGCTGGCCGACACATTCAAAGGTCAGGGTTACCAGAGGGTAAAAAGTAGTAATCACCTCATTTTTAGAAATTTATCATTATTTGATGATTCAGTAAAATGAGTTTCACAATTTAGATTAGTTTTACAAATGAATTATTTCAAATGTTGCTGCAATCTTGCGTAGAACTGTTGTCGAGACCAATTGTCTGGCATTCAAACTATTTGATTTTGAATATCACCTACTAAAAGTTTTTACAATGAAATATGTATACATAGTTTTAGGATTTGCCCTTACCCTTTCCTACACTTCCTTGTTTGCTCAATCGAAATCTGTGAGCCCTATTGACCAGAAAGTCAAGGTACTAGAAGAGAAAGTTATTAAATGGCGGCGTGATTTTCATCAAAATCCTGAACTGGGTAACCAGGAAACTCGAACCGCCAAAATCGTGGCCGACCACCTGCGTTCGCTGGGCATGGAAGTAAAAACCGGGGTAGCATATACGGGCGTAGTAGGCATTCTGAAAGGGGGCAAACCCGGGCCGGTCGTAGCGCTACGCGCAGATATGGATGGATTGCCCGTCACCGAACGGGTGGATGTACCTTTCAAATCGACGATGATAACCGAATACAACGGCCAAAAAACCGGGGTGATGCACGCCTGTGGCCACGACACGCACGTGGCTATTCTGATGGGCGTGGCCGAAGCATTGGCGGCGCAAAAACAAAATATAAAGGGTACAGTCAAATTTATTTTCCAGCCCGCCGAAGAAGGAGCCCCCGAGGGACAGGAAGGTGGGGCTGCGCTAATGGTAAAAGAAGGCGTGTTGGATAACCCCAAAGTGGATGTAATTTTTGGCCTGCACATCAATTCACAAACTGAGGTAGGGCATATCAAATACCGTCCGGGAGGAACACTGGCCGCGGTGGATCAACTGGCGATTACGGTAAAAGGGAAACAAACTCACGGAGCCTATCCCTGGTCAGGAGTGGACCCTATTGTGACTTCGGCTCAGATCATCAATGGCTTACAGACGATCGTCAGCCGCAACCTGGATCTGACGACGGCCGCCGCTGTCGTCAGTATCGGGGCAATACACGGGGGAATTCGGACGAATATCATACCCGAGGAAGTAAAAATGATCGGGACGATCAGGACCCTCGATGAGGCTATGCACACAAAAGTCCACGAAAGAATCAAGGAAATAGCCACAAAGATTGCCGAAAGTGCCGGCGCTACCGCTGAGGTAAAGATCGATGTGCTCTACCCGATAACCTACAATGACCCCGCTTTAACCCAGGAAATGCTCCCCACCCTGGAAGCTGCCGCCGGTAAGGGCATGGTAGAGCTGACCCCTGCGCATACCGGAGCCGAGGACTTCTCCTTTTTTCAACAAAAAGTACCTGGATTATTTTTCTTTCTGGGAGGAATGCCCAAGGGCAAAAAACCGGAGGACGCGGCCCCGCACCATACCCCGGATTTTTATATTGACGAAAGTGGCCTGCTATTGGGCGTAAAAACGTTGAGCAGCCTTACCCTGGATTACATGGAAAAACATTCAGCTAAGCAATGAATCGCCCAGGCTCAAAAAACGTCCCGCAAGAAGCATTTCCTCCGGGACGTTTTATTTTTCAGCAATTAAAATCATAAAGGGGCATCCTGCCAGCGGAAAGCCTTACTTTACGGTATTTACAAACACTACAAGCCTTGCGTACAACCCGCAATATTGTTTGTGAATGTATTGCTCAGCAAATCCGTGGCTTGATTGACGATATCACAAAGTCCATTACCCAGCGCAGTGTTATCAAAAATAGTGTTGCCTGTCGCAGGCCCATTAATATAGAAGCCATAAAACTGATTGTTATTAAGGGTGTTGTATGGCCCTATTTTGTTATTCGTGCCACCATTAAAGATCCAGGCCCCCACGTAACCGTTAGAGCTTATGTTATTTTTAGCAACATTATTGTCACAATACCCATTTACACTTGCGCCAGAATAGAGCATGACGCCTGCATTGGAAACATTAGGATTGTCTACCAAGGTGTTTTCATTGATGAAATTATTATCACAGTTTCCCTGTAAGCCAATAACACTTCCAAATGTCAATCCAGTAATATGATTATTGGAAATGGTATTGTCATGGCTACTACCGCCGACCAGGGTGCCAAAAAATATTCCCCAACCGGTTCCGGAAATCTGGTTGCCATGCACAGTAACATCGCTACCATTAAAATAGCGAACAGCAATGCCCCCTTTGTGGAGCGGATCGGAAATGGTATTCTGGTAGATTTTACCCCCGGTAACATTACGGGCGTTTATTGCGTGGCTATTACCTGCTCCTACCACAATAGTAAATTGCTGGATAGTAACATCATTTGCGCCCTGATTCAGCACAAACCCTCCAACCAGGGTTACTTCCCCGTTGGCCTTGAACTTAATACCCGGTTTCTCCACCACCACAACTTCTGTGTAAGTGCCGGATTTTACTACAATTACAGCACCATCGCAGGCATTGTCCACGGCTTCCTGAATAGTGGCAAAATCCTCGGGTACCCGGACGTTGCTTTTACACTCTTTTTTAGCCCGGGCGTTGTTGACCAATCGGGCCCGGTTTGCATTGATTATTTGCTGAAACTCTGCCATTGCCTTAGTAATATCTTCGGCAATAGGCTTACCCACTGTTTTTGATTGTTCAGACTGCACAGAATTTGGAGCGGACCGTTGGGTATTTACTTCATCTTTCGTGCAGCCAATGAGAAGTAAAAAAGGGAGAAGAGGAAGAAATAGCTTTTTCATGATAATAAGTAGTTTAGTGTATAGTAAAGTGAAAAAAAATGTATTCTTAACAAAGGGATTTACGAACCCTGGCCTGAAACTCATGAGGCCAGGATGTGGGAGATAATCTGCTCCACTCTTGACCTATCCGCTTCGGGTAAAGAGGAGTGAAAGGCGGCAAGTTTGGCTTCCATTTCCGCCCGAGCTGAAATCTTCCTTACAGCCGGTAACCATAAGGAGAATGATGACCAGAGCGGTCATGAGAGACTTGATGTGTCTCATAGCAGAATTTAGCAGAGGTTTAGGAAAAATGTGTTGAAATATAAAAAGATTTTTTGCTAATCCTCTTATATACTGTACTTCTTGTATTGTATATTTAGTAAACGGTTTTAACATGAACTTCCTGGCCCCCTCAGGAGATACAAATCAAGCTTGGTGGTGCCATTCTGCTCAATTGCTGCTACACTACATTTATGGCCCGTCCCCGATCCAATATTTGTAGGATCAGGGTTTTCCCCCCGTTGTTCGTAGTGATCGACACTACGAACTCAAAATATTTAGCCGTTTGTGGCGGTTTACGCCGCCGCCGCTTTTGCTCTTGCCAGTAAACCGACTGGCTGTTCGGAAACATTGGTGCTGGGCAGTCGGAGCCGGGCTGGCCTACCACGGGGCTGGCCTACCACGGGGCTGGCCTACCACGGGGCTGGCCTACCACGGGGCT
>JBBRDE010000272.1:0-7737 GCA_038204185.1 Cytophagales bacterium | reverse complement strand
AAATGATTTGCTTAAATTAAGTAATTCGCTTGTAATATTCAGCTCGAAAGTCTTTTCATTGATCTCCTTGCTCATTTTTTTTATATTTTTGAATGGCTTTGTTGCAATGTTTGTGAATGGCAGCCCTACTATATGAAAAATATACTCGTGGTTCATAGTGTTCGACACTACGAACTCAACATGTCAAGCCGTTATATTGATATGTGAATCGATTGGTAAAGATTTCCTGCTAACAAGAAAGCGCCGCCGCTGCGAGGGTCATTTTCTTGGTTATAAAATTATACTCAACTCTACACCTGGGTTTAAGCCTGATTCACCTTAGGTTCGGAAATATTTGTCTTGGAGCCCTTACAGACGGCTTTATATTTTTAGTACGCAGTCTCCCTTCGGAAGACATACGCACAACGGCGCCGCGGAACACTACGACGAACTAGGGATTTGCGAGAATATTATGATTGCCAAATATTCACTTTTTCCATGGAACTTTTTGTTCTCTCTCATTTGCATACATTCCTTTTGAACACCTGTTAATATATTCTCCTTCATAATCAAGAATGCATAATAATGCCAATTCGATATACCAAATACAAACTTGTAAGGCTTCATACCTGGCTTGAAAATCAATAGTACCTAGTTTTTTTCTTTTTTCTTGCTGTGAATGAACAATTGCATTTCTAATATAAACAATCGTTTCAGGTGCATCAATTACATTATCTGTTGTTTCATTAAACTTCGTGAGTGCTGAAAAAGATAAAGGAATTTCACTTGGGATATTTAATTGAGAAATTAAGATTCGAATTTTATTTGAAGCACTAATGTTTTCTGAATCCTTTCCTAAAATCATTTTTTTCTGCTCCACTATCCACCAATTATAAATCAATTCAAGTGCCGTTTGAGCTAATATAATTGAGCCTTCCGAGAACCCCATTTGCCCATTAGCTTCAATGTACCAGTGAATAAGAGAAGTTAAAAAGTTTTTATCGTCTTCCTTACCCCAGAGTAGTCTGAATTTTTTCCAAAGTGCATTTAAATCATATGTTATAACTTCTTTTGACCAAGAAGCCACATTTTTGTGTGCATCAATATAATAATCTGCATAATCTGTCCAAATGATTTCCTCTTCATGGATGCCTTGAATAAAAATAGCCGATGTTCTTTTGCCATTCATAAATGTTAAAAATGTATTTAGACATTGAAACAAGTCTTTTGAATCTGAATAAGTAACGTGTTGATTTTTGGTTACTAGTTCACCAGTATATAAAATCAGAAAACCGCCTTTTTCATCTAGTTTTTTTATACGATTTTTATAATCAACCTCTTTATCGATGATTATAGTATACATATCGTCATCGAATACAAGCCTATCCATTGACAATGAAGTAAATCCCTCAATTGTTCTTTTTACCGGTTGGCCAATAAACATCCGAAGGTTTGGAATTGAAAATTTTACTTTTTTGACCGGTATACTTTTATCACCTAAAATTGCATATTGAGAGATTACTCCTTTAATTATTATTTCGTCATCATCTCTATATCTAAAATTTATAATAAAACCTTGTCCAAATTCCAAACCATTAATAAAGACAGAATAATTGATATTGTTTTCGAATTTTTGTTGTAAATTTTCATTATTTATATCTGGACTTCCATAAAAATAAGTACCTGAATTAGCCAACCATTCGTATGTTATTTTGCCATACATTTCTATCTCTTCATCATCGTTTCTTAGAGAATAGATACCATCGTAAATAGCTATAACAGAATTGGCTTCTTCCATTACAATTGAGTTATCGATTGCGTAAGGAACATCTTTACCAATTTCTGAGAGTTCATTCTTCATTGTTCAATATCTTTATTATAAATTTTCCAAAAATTCTCCCCCGTGGACTGTGTCCGTGTGCTCACACAGACCCGCTAACCCCAATCTGTAATTGGGCATTGCATCCCCTTGCGTTTGCAACGCCAGCGGGCCAACTGGCGAATACTCACAAAAGAACATAACCTTCTTCACTTTAAATTTCGAGACTTAACCTCCGCTTCCAAGGCTTTACTCTTTTTCGAATTATTAAAGGCAAAATAGGCAAAAACCAAAGGAACCAAGGTAAAGAATCCAATACCATTTTTCCAGCTGCGATACATGGCAATTCCAATCATCACGCCGAACATTACAGCATTAATTAAAGAAGTTGATTTGTTCTTTTTTACTTCTTGTAACAATTCCTGGTCGGTTAGTCCGGCTAGTTCATCTTGCGTCATGCTATACTTCCGTTTAGTTAGTTTGTTTTGAGTTGTGCGTCTTCTGTACTTTCATCACAGTTGTTTGGGCGGTATCAGCGTCTCTCTCAATCATCCAGCGCCTGATAAATCATCCGAATGAAAGTAGCTTCGCTGGTGTCGCCGGTAAGTTGCTGGGTTTGTTTCATCAGCACGGCCACGATTTTTTCCTTTGGGTCGGCAAAGTAGTTGGTGTTGAAGTACCCGCCCCAGTTGAATTTCCCCACGCTGCCCAGCCCCCGGTCGTGGCCAATGGGATTGACCACGCTGAATCCCAAACTGAAATGCATCGGGCCGGTTTCGCCTCCGTAGAGGGTACCCGTCTGATTGGAAGTCGTGAGGAGTTCGGTATTCACCCGGCTGAGGTACCGCTTGCCGCCGTACGCCCCGCCGTTGACGAGCATTTGCAGGAACGTGGCGTAGTCGCGCGCCGTGGACGACAGGCCCGCGCCGCCCGAGAGGAACTTCTTGGCGCCTTTGCGGGGGTAGTCGGGATCGTAAAACGTCACGGGAAAGGCGGCCCACTGCCCGTTTTCGGGCCGGTGGATCGTTACGAGCCGGTTGCCTTTTTCCTGGGGTAGGTAGAAGTAGGTGTCCTTCATACCCAACGGCTCAAACAGATGCGCCCGCAGGTACTCGTCGAAGGGTACCCCCGACAGGACTTCGATGAAGTACCCCAGTACGTCCAGCCCCTCGGAATAGGAGTATTTTTCGCCCGGATTGAAATGCAACGGGAGCTTAGCCAGCTTACGGACGCTCTCGCCGATGGTCACACCCTCGGTCGTGAACAAATCCGTAATACCCGCTTTCTGGTACAGCGCCTTAAAACGCTCCTCGCCGTCGATCATGCCGTAGCCTAGGCCGGAGGTGTGGTTCAGCAACTGCCGGATCGTGATCTCGGATTTGGCGGGTTGGGTGGTGTAGGTACTGTCGGAAAACCGGAACGAGGTGAGGACGGTGGGATTTTTGAATTCGGGAATGTACTTCGAGATGGGATCGTCGAGGCCGAACTTGCCTTCTTCGTACAGCATCATCACCGCTGTCGCCGTGATGGCTTTGGTCATGGAGGCAATCCGAAAAATATCGTCCTGCTTCATGGGCCGCTGCGTAGCCACGTCGGCCACACCGTAGGCTTTGTGATAGATGATCTGCCCGTTGCGAATCAGAATGGCCGTAAACCCGGGGAGTTTGTTGTCGGTGACGAAGCTTTTCATCACGTTGTCGAGCCGTTGTACCCGCTCGGTCGACATCCCCACTGCTTCGGCGTTTCTAGCGTCGATCAGCTTTTGGTAGGGGATGGGGGTGGTGAGTTTGGTCTGGGCCGCGAGGGGTAGGTACAGCCCGGCAAGCAAAAGGATGGCGAGTAATCGGAGTTTCATAAAGCGTTTTTAGGAACAAAGGCAAAAGAGCTCCTAAAATAACCTTTATCCCCAGAAACCGGAAATAAAATTATCAGACGGCCCGCCCTAGCCCTTCCTTACCAGTACCTCATTCCGGTTACCTACCTCATCGGCAATCAGGTAATCGCCCGTCTGGTGGATGGATTGTTTCACCAGCAATTCTCCCAAAAAGCCCCCAAGAAATAACTGCGAGCCCACGATAATGACCGTGAGGGCAATGAAGAACAGGGGATTGTCGGTGACGTTGCGGTAGGGCTGATGGGTGTAGATGTTGTAGACTTTACTGATAATGAGCCAAACCGTCAGCAGCGATCCGCAGAAGAACATGAGGGTACCCAAACTCCCGAAAAAGTGCATGGGTCGCCGGCCAAATTTATTGACGAAGGCAATAGACAGCAAATCCAGAAAGCCGTACATAAAGCGTTCGAGGCCGAATTTGGTGGTACCGTACTTGCGGGCCTGATGCTGCACCACTTTCTCACCAATTCGACTGAATCCGTTCCACTTGGCGATGACGGGAATATAGCGGTGCATTTCGCCATAGATCGTGATGTTCTTAACAACGGCTTTGCGGTAGGCTTTCAGTCCGCAGTTGAAATCGTGGAGGGACACATCCGAAATACCGCGCGTGGCGGCGTTGAAGAGTTTGGTGGGTAAGGTTTTGGTGATGGGGTCGTAGCGTTTCTGCTTCCAGCCCGACACGAGGTCGTAGTTTTCCTCGGTAATCATGCGGTACAGCTCCGGAATTTCCTCGGGGCTGTCCTGCAAGTCGGCATCCATCGTGACCACCACCTCCCCCTTCACCGCCTGGAAACCCGTTTGGAGGGCGGCAGTTTTGCCGTAATTGCGCGTAAATCGTATGCCGCGCACCTGCGGATTTTTGAGCGAGAGCGCGCGAATCACTTCCCACGAGCGGTCCCTGCTACCATCGTCCATGAACAGGATTTCGTACGAAAATTCGTGCGCTTCCATCACCCGAACGATCCAGTCGTGCAGTTCGGGCAGCGATTCGTCCTCGTTGTAGAGGGGAATGAGGACGGAGATTTGCGGGGGCTGGTCGTTCATCGGCAGATTAGAAATTCAGGTAAAATTCCTGTAAAAGTTCGCGAAAAGCAAGCGTATGGGTTTTGCCGTCGGCTTCAAAGATGGCCAATCGCCCGGAGGTTGTATTTTGGATTGCCGAAGTGCTACCTATAAAAGTGCTCATCACCCGAAAAGGTTTCCTGTCAAAGGTATGGTACAGCGTCAATTCCCGCTGTTTGATCCATCCCTGCACAAGAGCCATTTTCATCAGAACGGTACTTTCATCCGGTGGCAACAGCATGTGCCAGGTACCCCCTACCTCCAATAACCGCGCGACGGCAGACAGGAGTTCCGAAAACGTCAGGCTATCGGCGTGGTGTGCCTGATTGATGCGCGCATCGGGTGAGCGCAGATCCGACTGAAAAAAGGGTGGATTGATCAGGATAGTATCGTATTTATCAAGCGGATTAAAATCCTGAATGGGGGTTTGAAATACGTTTATCCTTTCTGTGAACGGGCTACTTTTTACATTTTCCCGCGCCTGCTCCGCTGCTTCGGGGTCAATTTCTACGGCGTCGATGTAGACTTCTTTGTTCTGCTGGGCGGCCATCAGGGTGAGCAGTCCTGTGCCGGTACCGATGTCTAAAATTTTTTTTCCTGACAGGGTGCCTGCCCAGGCACCGAATACGCAGGCGTCGGTGCAGACTTTCATGGCACAGCGGTCCTGCTGTACGGTGAATTGTTTGAACTGGAAGTAGGAATTTCTTGGCATGATTTTACCTCACTATAACGCTGACAGCGTTGGAACGGCAGGGGTGGCAGGCTCGTTCTCCAAAACAATCAGCCGTGCCACCCCTCTCCACCTTTCTATTTTACAATTATTTCCGCCCGAAATCGGCTGGATTTTCGCCCCAGTACTGCGTCTCCCATTTCAGGATTTTGTTGGAATATTTGTTCTCGGCCAGCCAGCGTTCGGCGCGTTGGAGTAGTTCAAAGAGCGTTTTGTTGCGGGGCGTGAGGATGAGTTTGGTATTGGCGTGTTTTTTTCGGATCCAGGCCATCGCCGTTTTAGAGTCGGTATAGATCGGCAGGGTACTGTTGTTGGTTTTCAGGTAGGCCAAGCCATGAACGATAGCCAGAAACTCGCCGATGTTGTTGGTACCGTCGCGAAACGGGCCTTGCAGAAATATCCGCTCACCGCTGCCGAGGTACACGCCCTGGTACTCCATGTCGCCCGTGGCGGTGTTCCAGGCGGCATCTACGGCGATGCTGTCCGGGATGGGCTGGCCGATGTGGGCGGGGGCAATTTTGGCTACCGGCTTGGACTGTTCCTTCCTGGTAACAAACTCCCAGTAGTTTCCCTCAATGGCCTGCTCAGCTTCGGGCAACGTGTCGAACGATTTGTACCGGGCATCCTGAAAGCCCTTGATCTGCGCTTCGCATTCTTTCCAATCGGTAAAAATGCCCGACTGCCGCCCTTGCCACACCACGTAATATTTGGGTTTCTTCTTTGCCATAAGGACGCAAATAACGTACTAAGCCGGGATTTTTGATAGTTTATTTGAATATTTGCATAGTGGCACCTCATCAACGCTCCGCCTATGAAAACCGAATTTAAGTTCGCCGCCATCATATCCCTGCTGTTGTTTATCTGGCTTTGCCTCGAATTTTGGATCGGATTCCATGATCGGTATGCGAACTACCTTCCCCTTACCACGCTGCTGACAAGCCTGGTCTGGGGAATTGGGCTGTACGGGGAAATCCGGGAGAAAGAAAACACGCACCCCGCCTTGACCTGGAATTACGGAAGAAGATACCGAACCGCTTTTTTAACGACGGTCCTAGCCTTACCGATGCTGCTGCTGAGCCGGTGGATATTCTACGATTTGATCAATCCCGAATTTTTCAACAACCTGCTGACCAAAGGCCGGGAGTGGGCTTCCAGTGGAAGCAGTTTCGATAACTCCACCGAGATGATGGAGAAATATTTTGAAATGAAAGCCTACCAGACATCAAGTCTTATATTCAATCTGTTGACCGGATTAGTCTTTTCGCTTCTATTGCCGATCTTATTTCGCAAGAAAAGGTATTAAGCCCGTTCTTCCCAGACTTTGGCGATTTCTACAATTACCTCTACCGCTTTTTCCATATCCTGCACCGACACCCATTCCAGGCGCGAGTGAAAGGCATGTTCACCCGCGAAAATATTAGGACACGGCAGTCCCATGAACGACAGCCGCGAGCCGTCGGTGCCGCCCCGGATCGAGCGCGGTTCGGCCGTAAGGCCTACGCGGCGCATAGCTTCGATGGCGTTGTCCGTTACCTGGGGGTACTTATCCAGCACATCCTTCATGTTGAGGTACTGCTCCGTTACCGTCAGCTCGGCTTTGGAATTCGGGTAGCGCATCAGCACCTTTTCCATAATTTGCCGCAGAATCTCCCCCTTTTGCTTTAAGCCCACGAGAGTAAAGTCGCGAATGATAAAATCCACGGTAGCTTCGTCCTGACTGCCCTGTACGCTCACGGGATGAATAAAACCTTCCCTACCCTCGGTCATTTCGGGTGACAGGGTACCCTGGGGTAGCGCCGCTACGATATCCGCCGCTATTTTCACCGCATTTTCCAGCTTCCCTTTGGCAAAGCCGGGGTGGGTACTTACTCCCTGAATCGTAATGCGGGCGGCATCAGCCGAGAAGGTTTCGTTTTCGAGGGTACCTACCGTTTCACCATCGACCGTATAGCCGTAGTCGGCGGCTAGTTTCAGCATATCGACCTGTTCGGTACCGCGACCTACCTCTTCGTCGGGCGTAAACAGAATGCGGATCGGCCCGTGTTTAATTTCGGGGTGTTGTAGTAAGTACTCGGTAGCAGTCATAATTTCGGCCACACCGGCCTTGTTGTCGGCACCCAGCAGCGTAGTGCCACTGGCCGTTACAATATCATTTCCAACTTGGTCGGCCAGGTCGGGGTGTTCGGCCAGTCGAATCACCTGCGTGGGATCGTCGGGTAAAGCGATGTCTTCGCCTTGCCAGTTATGGTG
>JBBRDE010000271.1:0-7770 GCA_038204185.1 Cytophagales bacterium | reverse complement strand
GTTGTTTTAACCCGCTGGATAAACAGTGGCAATTAGTCAAGCATCATACCCAAGATAAAGTTTTCAACAGAAAATACCTTTACATGCAATGGCATTGTATACAGCCTTCATAAGTATAATCAAACTAAAAAAGGGGCCAATTATAAGGTATACAGTGACCTATCCATACATCGTAATACTAGTGGCCGGATTGCTCCTACTGCCCAATAATGTATCATTTGCGCAAGCTTCCCTTGAAGTCAGACCAACCCAACTACAAATCGAGTTAGTAACCTATGCTGCCAGAAACCATACTACCCCTTTCTGGCTGCGGGCAAATCAATGGGGGATCGTACCGCTACACTCCCCCCTTGTTACGGGAAATGTTCATTATTCCCTGGATTACAAAAAAAAACATGTAGTCGAGAACGATTCCATAAAAATTCGGCAAAATTTTTTTTCATGGGGCATCGGCGTCAATCCGGTTTTTAATCTAGGGAGAACGAATCAAATTGTACTTCCGGAGGCTTACTTAAAGCTTAAACTAGGGTCATTCGAGCTATATTCAGGACGATGGAAACAGCTCATGGGGATCGGTGACTCCACACTCACATCTGGATTCGCCATCATGTCCGGCAATGCCATTCCGATTCCGAAAGTACAACTGGGCACACGCGGTTATATACCCATAAAATTCCTGAAAAGTATCCTTGCTTTTAATGTGGGCTACTCCCATGGATGGTTCCTGAACACCTACGTTCAGAATTCCTACCTCCACCAGAAGTATGCCTATCTGCGTATAGGTAAACCGTCAGCAACGGTCAAAATGTATTTCGGCATAAATCATCAGGTACAATGGGGTGGACATGCCGATTACCTCAACGAAAGCCAATTGGCTGTAAATGGCAAATTACCTTCTTCATTTAATGATTATATTAATATTGTACTGGCCAAACGACCAAAAGAATTCAAAACCGCAACCTATACCGACTTCGACGGCTCTTATCGGATTGGAAATCACGTTGGTGGAGATGATGTGGGTCTGGAAATTACCAAGAAAAATTCAAGGCTTTTTGCCTACTACCAACATCCCTTTGAAGATGTTTCGGGGCTTTCTTTTCAGAACCTCCCTGATGGGCTGTATGGTTTGAGTTGGCAGCGCCTACCCACTCGTAGTCCTGCGGCATTTAGCGTACATCGGGTTGTTGCGGAGTTTTTAACAACCCTGGATCAAAGTGGAGCTGAATTCATTCAGCCAGGTTCTCCATTTCAGGGAAAGGACAATTACTTCAATCATGGTCAATTCAAGCAGGGTTGGTCCTATCAGGGCCGGACTTTGGGGACTCCCTTGATCGCCCCTTATACCGAACTACAGTCCGGGGTTCCTATTTCCGACTATTTTACCGATAACCGGGTTCAACTCTATTATATCGGGGCCGAAGGAAAGGCGGCGAATAAAATCAATTGGATGACCCGGCTGGCTTATAGTCGGCATTATGGCACGTATAGTTACCGGTTTGAAAAAACTCTCTCTCAATTTTCTGTTCTTCTCAGTGCAGAAAGCTCCCTTTTCAAATCAGACAAAACACATTTCCGGGCGGCCATTGCCCTTGATCAGGGGCAGTTTTTACCAAAAACCATTGGGGTTACTTTTGCCATGAAGTACCGTCTACTGAATTGATTCGTGACAGGACATTCTATTTGTACTTTTCAGAAGCACCCGGAAAAAGTATGCCAGATTACGCTGCCAATCCCTTCTCCGGGTGCTTAAACTTAAAAGTTTACCGTTTAATAAATTTCTGATAAAAAAATACTGAATTAATTGCTCATAATACTATTTCACAATACATTTAATTCGATTATAGCTACTAATCATTACTACAAATACGACCACACTTAGCGTTGAGTGAAACATTTAGGAGGGACGACAGTCTTTTTTGAAGAAGAGGAGCGGCTGCGGCTGTGAGGGAGATTTTGTCATTTGCCGGTTCTATTACTCTCCTTCTGTCCTGTACTAAGACATATTCAGACCCATAGGTGATAGCCATTACTCACTAATTATCAGACTTTTACATTAAACCAAACCCCTTCCAAATATGAAAACGAATGTAATGTTACGCACACTGATGGTAGTACTGTCCGTACTGACCTTCACGAACCTTGCCATGAGTCAGGCTCCGGAAATTACCTATTCCGAAGTGATGTATCACAAACTATTACCCGGCCACACAGTACAGCAGGCCGTTGCTCTCGAAAAAGAATGGGGAAAAATTCATCAAATACAACTGAATGGAAAAGCGATCACTGGCTGGTATGTTTTGTCGAAAGTGCTTTCATCTAACCCCGATCAACAAGCCTACGACTATATAACGATCAAAACATTTGCTGACATGGGTCACCTAAGCGAATCCTATCCCGATCAAGTTTTGGAAAAAGCGTTCGGTGCCGCCTACAAGACAAAATGGGCTGATTTGCTAAAGCGCACCGGGGCTATCCAACAGGGAGGAAAAGTAGAAATATGGAGAACTATGGATGGCATTTTAAATGGAAAAGCCCCGGCTCCCATCTGGGTAATTGAGTTCATGAAAGTAAAAAACGGATTGGATAATGAGTACGTTGCTCTTGAACAAACCTTTAAAAAACTGCATCAGGAGCGCGTAAACATGAACAACATTTCCGGTTGGACGATGGCAGGCCTCATGTATCCGGCTGGTACCGAGAAAGGCTATGAATACGCCACGGTCAATTACTATTCCTCCATGAAGGATATGGCCGATGGTCGGTACATGGAAGCTTTCAAAAAAGTAATGCCCGGCCAGGACCCTCAAAAATTAATGGATGGTGCCTACAAGACCAGAGACATCGTTCGGCAGGAAGTATATTCTTTGCTGGAATATGTGTCCCCGGCACCGGTGCAGGCTATGAAGTAGAAACCAACCAAATGTTAATCTCACTGTGAAATTATTCCAAGGTCGCAGTATCTGGTTCAATGTTAAGGTAATTTACAAACACCCACACACACACACAGATTACCTTGCTCGCCCTGATTTGCAATCGGGGCGAGCATCCTTTTGCGTTTTCAATCCGAAAAGCATATTAGTCATATTCCGCTAACCCGATTTGTAATTAGGGCGGTCGGTCCTTGCCGTCGTATCGCCTCGCGTTTGCAACCGGGGCACGCAGCCGCGCCCACCCTCAAATGCCAACATTTGCCTAGCGTCACAGATGCGATTCCGTGAACCACCGATTACAATCGGGACGAGCAACATACTTTCCATAAAGGATCCTCCTCAACACTTTCAACTTCTCCCCAAAAAAATCATTTTTTGGCGGGGTCTAATCTAGTGCCACACTTTAATTGCGAGTTTGGTGTGATACTGACATTCAAAATGTTCGGGACTTACGTAGCCCAGCGATATTATTGTGCTACGATTTGATAGTAAATGCCCCTTCAAAAGCTTGTGATTTATTTGTCCTCAGAATAGCAATAAATCTTCTCCCTTTACAACAATTTGCCACTTGTTCGTTCTACATTCTGAAAGAAGTTTCCGTACTTTGTAAACAAAAAACAGTAAAAACTACGCATGAACAGACGTTCCGCTCTCAAAAACCTTAGCCTTAGCCTGGGAGGACTTGTCAGTTTGCCGACCTGGGCACAGGGGTGGTCGCCTGCTACATTGGGTTTACAAACTCTTCTTTCGGCTACTGACGAGGTCTTACTGGGCGAAATTGTGGAGGCCATCCTACCCGCCACGACCGTAGCGGGTAAGCTTTCGCCCGGAGCCAAAGAACTTAAGGTACATCAGTTTGCCATTCGGATGATCCAGGACTGCTACGGTGAGGAGGCAAAACACAGCCTCAATAAAGGGCTGGTAGTGATTGAAGCAGCCTCCCGTAACAGCCACGGAAAGGCATTTGATGCCCTCACCCAGCCTGAGCGAGTAGCGGTACTCACCACACTGAGTACTGGCGAAGTAAAACCGTTTGTCAGTTTGATTAAAAACCTGACCATCCAGGGCTATACGAACTCAGAGTACTACCTGACCAACATAGCGGGCTACGTGATGGCGCCCGGCTTCTACCATGGCTGTGTGCCGGTTAGCTAATCAACGGTTCGGTTGCTAGAAATTCAAGATCTTGGCGAATAGGTTTTAGCCTTTTATTCGCTCATCATTCAACATTCATACGCGCACGGGCGACCCCGTTATGGCCAATAAGATGTCTTATCTCAATATAAATTCAATTAAAGAAAGCACCTTCGATGCCATCGTCATCGGCTCGGGAATCAGTGGAGGATGGTCGGCCAAGGAATTGTGCGACAAAGGCCTCAAAACCTTGGTGCTGGAACGGGGCCGTGATGTCAGACACGTAACCGACTATCCCACCACCATGATGCAGCCGTGGGAATTTGAACATAACGGACAGATTACTAAAGAGATGCGTGATGCCAATCCCATCGCTACAAAATGCTATGCTTTCCACGAAGGATCACAGCATTTTTTTACCAAAGATGCCGAGCAACCCTACGTACAGGAAAAACCCTTCGATTGGATTAGGGGCTACCACGTGGGAGGAAAGTCGCTGATGTGGGCGAGGGGTACCCAACGCTGGTCGCAGTACGATTTTGACGGCCCGGCCCGGGATGGCTTTGCGGTAGAGTGGCCAATCACCTACAAAGACATTGCCCCCTGGTACAGCTATGTAGAAAAGTTTGCAGGAATATCGGGCAATAAAGACGGTTTAGCCCAGCTACCCGACGGAGAGTTTCTAACTCCTTTTGAGCAGTCGTGCGTGGAAAAGCATTTCAGCCAGCAGATGGCGAAGCATTATAAGGGTACCCGTCCGGTCATCATCGGGCGCTGTGCCCACCTTACCGACCCCCAGCCAATCCACCTGAAGCAGGGAAGAGGTCAGTGCCAGCAGCGAAACCTGTGCGAAAGAGGTTGCCCGTATGGGGGGTATTTCAGCAGCAACAGTTCTACGCTACCCTGGGCGGCCAATACCGGAAATATGACACTCCGGCCCGATTCGGTGGTGCACTCGATTATTTATGATGAAAAGAAGGGGAAGGCTACCGGTGTGCGGGTCATTGACGCCAACACAAAGGAGATGACCGAGTATTACGCGAAGGTCATTTTTTTGAATGCCTCGACGGTCAACACCAACATGATCCTGCTAAACTCGACCTCCAATCGTTTTCAGCAAGGACTGGGCAATGACAATGGGTTGATGGGCAAGTACCTAAGTTTCCATAATTTCCGGACCACCATCTCGGCTGAGTATGAAGGGTTTTTGGATACAAAGACCGAGGGGATTCGTCCGAATGGCAGCTATATTCCCCGCTTCCGAAATGTCTTCAAGCAGGAAACCGACTTCCTCCGGGGATATGCAGCGGGTTTCAGTGGCAGCCGTATGAGCAGTCAGGATCGTTCCGGTTTTGGCGAAGAGCTGAAAAATAACCTGATGCAAAAAAAATACGGCAACTGGCGCGTAGGCTCGCACATGATGGGCGAAACCATCCCAAAGGAAACCAACTACGTAGCACTTGACAAGGCTCTTAAAGATCCCTTTGGGATTCCGCAGGCGCGTATATCCGTAGCCTATGACGATAACGACGAGAAGATGATCCGGGACTTCCACGAGCAGATGACCGAAATGCTCAGTATAGCGGGATTTACCAACATCAAAACCAACGACAAGCCTGATAAAGCGCCCGGTCTGGATATTCACGAAATGGGCGGGGTGCGGATGGGTAAAGACCCTAAAACTTCCCTGCTTAACAAGTGGAATCAGCTGCATACCTGTCCGAATGTATTCGTAACCGACGGAGCCTGTATGACCTCCACTTCGACCCAAAATCCTTCGCTGACGTTCATGGCAATTACTGCCCGGGCGGCCAATTACGCTACGGATGAAATGAAAAAGGGAAGATTGTAATCTGAGATACTGGTAAAAAATAGTTATTTCAATTCTCTGACTTGTTCTAACCTACCAGGCACAAGGTCGTCATATTCCGCCATGCGGGGGTAGGGAAGGGATACTTCGGATTAAAAATTCTAAATACGCCCAGGTCATCAGGCTAAAATCGCCGGACGATATCAAACGCCCAACCCTTGGTCGGTCCCTATGTGGTTGAGCACCGACAAGATGGTGAAATCGCTTTTGCTTTGGTTATATTTTATTTGGACACATATTCAAACTAACCTACTATGAACGAGATCAAACGAGAGGAAATAAAGCAGGAAATATTCGATCTATACGATGATTATGCCCACAACCGCCTCGATCGGCGTGAATTTGCCCAGAAACTGTCGACTTATGCCGTGGGGGGGATCACGGTAGCCTCACTTATGAGCTTCCTAATGCCCAATTACCAGGGAAACATCCAGGTGAAAGCCGACGATCCGCGCCTGAAATCGGAGTATATCAACTATAAATCCCCCAAAGGCGGGGGTACCATTAAGGCCCAGTTGTCCAAACCCGTCGATGCGAAACAGCCGCTGGGGGGCATTGTGGTGGTCCACGAAAACCGGGGACTAAATCCCTACATCGAAGACGTTGGCCGTCGGGCCGCACTGGCCGGTTTCATTTCTATTGCCCCCGATGCCCTGACGCCCCTGGGAGGGTACCCTGGCAACGACGACGAGGGCCGAACCATGCAGAGCAAGCGCGACCGCAACGAGATGCTGGAAGATTTTATCGCCGCCTATGAATACCTGAAAACTAATAAAGACTGCAATGGCAAAATCGGCGTAGTGGGCTTTTGCTTCGGTGGGGGCATTGCCAACCTAATGGCAGTGCGCCTGCCCGGTTTGGCCGCCTCGGTACCCTTCTACGGTGGACAGCCGCCGATCGAAGACGTGCCTAAAATAAAAGCACCCCTGCTGATTCACTACGCAGCCCTCGATACCCGCGTGAACGAAGGCTGGCCTGCCTACGAAGCCGCTTTGAAAGCCAACAACAAGGAATACAAGGCCCACATGTACCCTGAAGCCAACCACGGCTTCCATAATGATACCACGCCCCGCTACGACAAAGCTGCCGCCGAACTAGCCTGGAAGCGGACGATTGAATTTTTTGGGGAAGAGTTGAAGGGGTAGTTTTAAGAATGTGTGAGTAAGGTCGTGCAAGTCATGATTTAAAACCATGACATGCACGACCTTACGCTTGTGACGTGACCCTCTTTAACGTTGAAAAGCCTCTCACGTTACGAATGTGAGAGGCTATAGCGGCATTGCCCGACCGGACCAATTGCAACTTCCATTCAGCAAGGGTCAGTAAGGTGCTGAATCAATTAAATTGCTCAGTGATAAATTCCAGAAATTGTTCATCGCTCATTTTGTTTGAAGTACTTACGCTGGTCTCCGTATTTTTATACTGGGCAGTGTCGGCTAAAAAATTAACAAATTGCTCCTGAATCGTCCCGGTTCCCGTAACATGGATTTCATCGGCATTGGGGATGTTGGAGAGTATTTCTTTAAAGAATTTTTGGGTCAGGGTAATTTCCTGATTATTAAATGCATTCTCATTTGAATTGCCATCCGGACCATCATTCTTTGCATGGTCCAGAATAATGAAATCACCCTCATCAATATCTTGCTTTCCTGCAATGGTAGCTTGACGCGAATCCATCCAAATACCAAATTGTTTTTTGTTTGACATGTTGTTTTATTTAGAAAATTATAAAAGTGAAACTACTTATTAGAATTAGTACAATACATCCTGCTTCTGGAATCAAGTGTTGTTTTGGTGTATAACCGGCGCTTAGCAACTTAGCAAGACAGGGATTAT
>JBBRDE010000270.1:0-7787 GCA_038204185.1 Cytophagales bacterium | reverse complement strand
ATTTTTTATGCACCCGCGCGGTGATATGGATCTTACATCCCTGGATACTTGTGTGGATACAGGGCATCCCAAGCTGTATGTGAACATGACCGCGGGCGAATTTTTGGATGAGCGCTTGCGGGAATTGGGACTTAAAAAATAGTTGAGAGTTGAAAGTGGTAGTATGGTATCTGCCCTTTCATTCCCTTGACGCGCTTACTTGCTACGGCCTATGCGTCGAATCCGATACATCATTTTCCTGAAAGATGTGCTTATCCTGGCTTTTACCGCTTTTGGTGGCCCCCAGGTGCATCTGGTAATGATGCTCGACTTGCTGGTGATCAAAAGGAGGTACCTTACCGAGGAAGAACTGCTGGAATTACAGGCCTTGTGCCAGATTCTGCCCGGTCCTACCTCCACCCAAACGGTCACTGCCCTCGGCTTCAAAATTGGCGGACCGGGCCTGGCCTACCTTACGGTGCTGGCGTGGTCACTGCCCGCCATGATTCTGATGACCCTGGCGGCACTGGCTATCTATTTCCTGGAAAAAAGAAACGTTTCCCTGGAGTTCGCCCGTTTTGTGGGCCCAATGGCCGTAGCAATGCTCATGCACGGGGGCTATCGGATTGGACGCCGGGTGCTGCATGGTCGGCAGGATTGGCTGCTGCTCATTGGATCGGCCACGGTAGCTTACCTCTTTCCCTCGCCCTTCGTGACGCCCGCCGTGATCATTATGGGAGGCGTGGTGGCTTCACTCAACTACCGCAAGCAGCCCCGGATGGAAAAAACCCGGTTGCACATCGACTGGTCTAATTTCATTCTGTGGCTGGGCGTGTTGGTGGCAGCGGCCGTGCTGGGGGCCATTACCAAATCGCTGCCCGTGCGGCTGTTCGAGAATTTTTACCGCAACGGCAGCCTTGTTTTCGGTGGCGGGCAGGTGTTGATCCCGATGCTCTACAATGAATTCGTGGAGTTCAAGCATTACCTCACCCAAGAAGAGTTCCTGACGGGCATGGCTCTCACGCAGGTGGTACCCGGCCCGGTGTTTTCCATCGCGACCTACGTGGGGGCCATGTCCATGCATCAGTACGGTGTGGGTGGGCAGATCATAGGGGCGCTGGTGGCTACGGCCGGGATTTTCCTGCCTGGTACGTTCCTGATTTTCTTCGTGTACCGGTTCTGGGACCAGCTCAAAAAGTACCGGGGCGTGCGGGCCTCGCTGCAGGGCGTACACGCCACGAGCGTCGGCCTCACGCTGGCAGCGGCGGCCACGCTTTTCGTACCGATGACCAGTAGCTGGCTCCCGCTCGTTACTGTACTGGGCACCCTGGCCCTGCTTTTCCTGACACGCGTTCCGCCCTATGTTTTGATTCTGGGAGGCCTGGTGTTGGGTATTGTCCTTAGTTGATTTAAAAGGCGATGGTCGGGTAGCTTTTTTACTTCCTCACCAATCTCTCTAAGTAGTAGATTGAAAATAGTTTGCATCAATTTATCTTCGTCCTATTTGGGACGAAAAAGCACACCAGTACTCAGCACAGAGTAACAGGCTGAACTTAGTAAAGGACTTAAAACGGGCACGGAGCCACACGCTGCCGCTGCCAGGTCATCGTGCTGAATTTCATCGTTTTGGACAACGCCAGCACACACACCGCCATGATCATAAAGGCCACAATCCCGGTCCGGCAGCAAAGGGGGCCTGACCTTTTCTGCCGGACTGCCTACTCACCTCAACTGAAGACTGCTGGGACGATCCGGAGACACTTGAAAGGCGGATGGCTCAGCCCACGGGACCACCTGGACGATGAAACGCTCGCCCAGGCTGTCAACAGGCGCCTGACCAATGTCGGCCAGTGTTTAAATGTTAATTTAAGCCCTTTTGATGCAAAGTAATTTAACCCCAGTACTTAACTTAAAGTAAGTTAGCTGTTTTTTGTAGTAAATAGCGTATCGATTTGCTCGCCTATCACGTCCGAAATCTTATCTTCTGACACGAAGGTTTTAACCAGCCCCGGTAATTCAGAGTTCATAATAATTTTCCCATCTTCCACCTGAATATCTCCTGCTATCTTAGTGCCGATCAAGCCCTTCTTTAATCTGAAAGAAAAGTGCATGGTGTTTCCTGACCAGCTTTTAGTAGGATCCTTCACCACGACTCCTCCCGGAAAATCGCGCTTCATGAGCTCGTCCAGGAAAGAATCAATTTTCTGGATAGCCTCTTGCTGGCTTGCCTTATGGTTTCGTTCAATTCTCATGGTTTCATTATTTGAGTTATAAAAAAAATAAATTTGGAGGTAAATACAGCCAGGTGGCTTTTGTACGGAAACAAGCCGGGTCCCCCAGGGTATCAGGGCCGTAGGTGCCAGGGCATCGTTCTGGGAAAGGTCAAGACAACTATGCTTTTCAGGTCAAAGGTCCATGGTTGAATAACGGCAAATCATTATACAAACCCAATAGATCCGTGGCTACTATTTTTGTGCCACTAGCCATCGTCAGTAGAAGATTGAAGAGTTCCCAACCCATCTCTTCGAGGGTTTTGTCACCAAAGGCAATGGGTCCCGCGCCAAAATCAATCAGATCTACCCCCCGTCCCGGATCAACAGATCTGCCGCAAAACCGCCCGCTGGGTTGCCCGTCGAACCCGAAAAAGCAAAGCGAACAAAATCAAGATTCCATTCTTAACCTACCGTATTTCAAAAAGCATTGGAAAAGCGTATTCCGATGGTTTGCCCGGATAGCGTACCGGCAGTTGCTCTTGATGGCCTGGTCATTTACAAGATTTTCTTTCCCGGCATTCGCAATATGGAGTGATTCTCACTCCCCAATCTATTTGTAAATGGACATGTTTTGAAGAAGTTGAAAAATCGGCTATATTTCCCCGCAACTACCACTAACGCCAACCATCCATGAAACAATTATTCTCAGTGAAGTACAACGATCACCTGGTCCATGTCTGGTTGATTTTCCTGCGCATTGGGGTCGCAGCGTTGATGGCCACGCACGGAATCCCGAAGTTTCTGAGACTACTGGAGGGAAACATGCAGTTTGGCGACCCCGTCGAAATTGGGCCTACGATCTCGTTCCTGCTGGTCAATTTTTCCGAGGTGGTGTGTTCGCTGCTGATCCTGCTGGGACTGGGTACCCGGCTGGCTACTGTCCCGCTGCTGATCAGTTGCTCAGTGGCGGCCTTCGTGGCCCATACCGACGATCCTTTTGGTAAAAAAGAAATGCTGCTGCTGTACATCCTGATCTATTTGACCCTGCTGGTTCTGGGAAGCGGGAAATACTCCTTTGACGCCCTAATAAGCCCTCCCAGGCGGAGAAGATAAACTTCCCCCGACGTGAGAGAGTACAGATTGCCTGCAACAGCAGATCATTATAATATAAAAATTATTAATCAGAGTATTTGCCATACCAACGCGGTAGAATACACAGTGACAATTTTAGTTTCAAAATTTTACCGTGTCCTCAATGCCCGATTGTTTAAGACGATTTTGGCACCTTATCCGGCGCCTGATCGCTCGCTAAAAGCAGGGTGGGCCAAACTAGTCCTATGCCTGATCACCGACAAACGTTGTCAGGTTGCAAGGGAGACAACGTTTGTCGGTGGCAGCTCCCACGGGAACAGCAGTGGTAGAATCAGCCACCAGTCCCACTTTTGGCTATAAATCGCAGGTACCTTATTCCCCTCAAAAACTACATTCGACTCATGGAAAAAATCAGACTGTTCAGCTCTCTAGACGAATACTACGACAAAGCCTTTACCACATTCATCAAAAGCACCGACCAAAAAGAAAACGCCAAAGCCTGGATCACAGACTATCTGAACGGCCTGGACTCGAAGCATACCGCCATCGACGCTGGAGCGGGCAATGGGGTACTCACCACGATTCTGGCCAAACACTTCGCGCAGGTGCAGGCCGTAGAACCCAACGAAACCTTACTTCCGGAACTTGCCACGTCTGGTGAAAATATTGAGATTCGGGATCAATCCATTATGGAGGCTGTACTCCCCGAGTCAAGTGCAGATTTGGTGCTTTGCTCGCATGTGCTGTATTACATCCCACAATCCGAGTGGGACGATGTTCTGAACCGATTGCTTTTCTGGACCCGCGCGGGTGGCCGCATCATCATTATATTGCAGGCGGAGGATACCGATTGCATGAAATTCTTCAAAAAACTGAGAAACGAAGAATTTCCCATCATGGGGTTTATGGAGAACTTCTCTAAAACAGGTACTGCCCACTCCGTAGACGTAGTGCGGCAATCCTCGACGATCCGCAGTCAGTCACGCGAGGACTTGGAGTTGATTCTTGAATTCTTGTTAAATTTGACTCCGTTCGAGAACGACGAAACCGTTCCTGCCAAAGCAGACCTTCACCGTTTTATAGATTCACTACGTCAAAGCGAATCGGGCGAGTATAGTATGTCATGCGATCAGCTTTTTTGTGTAATCACCAAATAAAATGACCGGGGCGAGCCCTATCAATTATTCTATCTTTACCAATTACCAGAATTCTTTGAACCTAAAAAATCTATGAACCGCGTATCCAAAACCAAACCAAGTCCTTTTTACCGATGCCTCTTCGCATCGACGCTTACCGCCCTGTGGGCTTTATTTTCGATACAGGCGCACGCCAAGCCCCTCGCCACTCCCCTGGAAGGCCGATGGGACATCACGGTGGATATGGCCGGAAAACCGGCTCCTTCCTGGCTGGAAGTCACTCATTCCGGCAACCATACCCTTGTGGGTCGCTTCGTGTCGGTTTCGGGCAGCGCCCGCCCTATTTCGGAGGTGCACTTCAAGGACGGAAAATTTAATTTCTCGATTCCCCCGCAGTGGGAAAAAGGCGATGGGCAATTCACGGTACAAGGTACCCTCACGGGAGCTAAGATCAGCGGCACCCTGACTACGCCCGAGGGCAAAACCCACAGCTGGACGGGCGTTCGTGCCCCCTCTCTGAAAAGAGTCGCTGCGCCCGCCTGGGGCAAACCCATCAAACTCACCGAGGGCAACACCATCACCGGCTGGCATACCGAAGGTCCCAGCCAATGGACCATTCAGAACGGGGTGCTTAAAAGTGAAAAATCCGGCGCGAACCTGATTACCGACCAGAAATTTGATGATTTCAAGCTGCATGTCGAATTCAGGATACCCAAAGGCAGCAACAGTGGTGTGTACCTGCGGGGCCGCTACGAGGTGCAGGTTACCGATGGCAAAGGCATGGAACCCTCCTTCGGTGAACTCGGCGGCGTGTACGGTTTCATTGCCCCCAGCGAGATGGTAGCCAAAGAACCAGGTGAATGGCAGTCTTTCGACGTGACGCTCGTTGGCCGCATGATCGCCCTCGATGTCAATGGCCAACGGGTCATTACCAATCAGGAGGTTCCCGGCATCACCGGCGGGGCCTTGGACAGTAACGAGGGTGAGCCCGGCCCGCTCTATATTCAGGGTGACCATGGCCCGGTGGAGTACCGGAATATTGTGATTACGCCGGCGAAGTAGGGGTACCTACCTCATTAGGATTACAACAGGGCGCAGTCTTCGGAAGGAGGCTGCGCCTTTTGCATGTAAATAGAGCCGTTAGCAACACCCTTCGTACCTCGTACCTAAGTTTATTGAAATATTAAAACTTACTCTTTGATAAATTTTGCAGGGCTAGGTCTAGCAATGGGCGTTTTATTTTTTGTATTCCCTAAGCAAATTTCTGCAATGTAGAATTGATCTTTTTTGACGGTCGAATAATTTTCAAATAAAGGGTAGCGGGCTAATGAGTATCGTTTCTATGGAAAGTGGATTTTGGCTTAACTCCACACTGAAAACGATAAGCAGGCAATCGCTGCAACTGGATAGCCTGCATGCAGATTAGCGTTAGCAAAAGGAGGGTACTCTATTACGCCGTATAAGTTTTCGGGCCGTTAAAAAACGGCCATCTTATTTTGAGTGCGCAGTCTTCCGTTGCAAGACTGCGCACTCAAAACATATTCGGTTAAATACGACGAAGAACTGGTGTTGGCAGAAGAGATAGTCGGTTCGTAGCGGGCTGGGTAGTGGCAGAAGGGATACGCCAGCCATTGGTTTTTTCTATCAGAGCCGACCGACAGTGGTAGCGGTATTGTGCGGCACATTTATAGGCCCAGAATCCATAAGACGCGATTTTAACTAACTTTCGAATTCAATTTAAAAAGCCACAAAAGAAGGATTAAGCAGATCAGGCTTGTTATAAGTTAATTCGTCATTCATATTGGTTTGATAAACACCCCTGTTAAGCGCACTAAGTATGGCATGACCAGCCGCTATGTCCCACTCCATGGTTGGAGCTAAGCGGGGATATATATCCGCTACATTTTCAACCAGAAGCATTAACTTGAGCGAGCTCCCGACGGAGTGAAGTTGTACGTTTTTAAATTGATCAATGAACTTCTCGGTTTCTGCATTCAAATGGTTCTTTGACGCCACCACCGTAACCTTATTCTGACCGGAAAATTCATCAAAATGCTTTCTTTTTTCTATCGGAGCCAACTTTTCCTCCACATGATCTTTTACTTTTACTCTATACACTCCGGCTTCTTTCGATCCATAGTACAGTGTATTCAGGTAAGGCGCATAGATTACACCTGCTATCGGACTACCCTGATGTATTAGTGCAATATTCACTGTAAATTCTCCATTCCTTTTGATAAACTCCTTGGTACCATCCAGAGGATCTACCAGCCAGAAATACTCCCATTCCTTTCGTTCAGTGTAAGGCACATCCTTTCCTTCTTCGGAAAGAATTGGTAAACCTGTATCGTACAGGTGCTCAACTATAACCTTATGAGCGGCTTTATCAGCTAATGTAAGAGGAGAATTATCCGACTTATAGTCAACTCCAAAATCATCTGTTTCATAAACACGCATTATAGCATCACCTGCCATCAACGCAGCCTGATTGGCTTTGATCAGTAACTCTGATACATACATATTGCTTTATTGTTTAACCGAATAGTCCATTATGTACATACATCTTCTTCAAGCCTACACTATACTATGGCACCATAACGTTTATGCCATTACCTACTTCGACTTTTGAATCTAAAAATTGAATAATTTTCAGTAGGGATTCATCAATAGATTCTTCAACCGTATCCACTTCAATATCCGGAGTCGTAGGAGGTTCATAAGGCGAACTAATGCCTGTAAAATTAGGAATGACGCCATCCCGCGCTTTTGCATACAGCCCTTTTACATCCCTGGCTTCACACATTGCTAATGTACAGTTAACATAAATTTCAATAAACCTATCATCGCCAACAGTACTACAAACAGCTTTTCTTTCTACTTCAAAAGGGGAAATAAAAGCAGAGATTACGACTAAACCAGCATCCAGCATCAATTTGGCTACCTCACCTACCCTGCGTAGATTCTCTTTCCTGTCATAATCGGTAAAGTTCAAATCCTGACACAAACCATTTCTGATGTTATCTCCGTCCAGTAAATAAACTTTGCACCCCCTAAGATAGAGATAATGTTCTAAGCGCAAAGCAAGGGTACTTTTACCCGAACCGGACAAACCAGTCAACCAGATTAACTTGGGTTCTTGCTCCATGAGAGCCTTGCGCTGATCATAGGAGATTTTTGATTCAAATGGAAAGATGTGCTTGCTCATATATAAACCCATTTAATAAATTCAAAGAGAGTGTAAACTAAACTGTGTCACCTCAGATTGAGGTAAAAATAACTAAATTCAAATCGTTATCAGACATAGAGATGCAAACACAACAAAGTTTCGACTACGAGCGCTTCAAGGAAGAGGCGATGCAGGGCCTTT
>JBBRDE010000269.1:0-7833 GCA_038204185.1 Cytophagales bacterium | reverse complement strand
CGGCTGTGAAAATATTAAAAAAATAGTCCCGACTGGCGGGACTACACAGGATGTGGCGGCTTGAAGGACGACACTCCTACACAGTCCAAATTTATTAAAAAAATTCTATTTTAAAAGTTGTATTTCAAGACAGTACCAGCGGGTTGACAGTTGACAGTTATTTTTTGTTGCTCAACCATTTGAAATTAAGATTTTATATTTTGTAATTATTCATACGGACAATGGATAGTTCACAACTGCTGAGGCATTGTCAATTATCAACTGTCCACTGTCTACTGAAAAAATGGTTGGAATCATCATGGGTAGCATCTCGGACCGCAAGGTCATGCAGGAGGCCGCCGAAGCACTAAACGAACTGGGCGTGGCGTTTGAAATGGAGATCGTGTCGGCCCACCGGACACCGGAGCGGATGCTGGATTACGCCAAAACGGCCCGTTCGCGCGGTTTAAAAGTAATCATAGCCGGAGCGGGTGGGGCCGCTCACCTGCCGGGTATGGTCGCTTCACTGACCACGCTGCCGGTGATTGGGGTACCTATTTTATCCAGCAATTCCATCGACGGCTGGGACTCGGTCCTGTCGATACTACAAATGCCGGGCGGAGTGCCCGTAGCCACGGTTGCGCTGAATGGGGCAAAAAATGCGGGTATCCTGGCTGCGCAGATCGTCGGGACAGCCGATGAAGAAGTGGCCAGCCGACTCGAAGCGTATAAGGAGCATTTGAAAGAAAAAGTAGCTGACATGAATAAGGCACTGAAAGAGAATAGCTGAGTCTGGTTAGTATCTATTTATTACCTTTGTTTGGATAGAGGGCCATTTTACAAAAGAGCCACCAGCGGAACGCCGCCCGACCATTGCTAATTATGGAAGAAGAAGAGAATACAAAGAAGAGGAATATCCGTCCAAAAGAAACGTCCCGCTTGCCGTTGATTACCCTGTTGACGTTGCTGGGCATCATAGTTGCGTTGTTTGCCGTGGGCTGGGAGTACATCACTGATGACGTTAAAGGTTCGGAAGAGGTGACTGATATTGTGCCTGATACGGCGAGCAAATTTGTTCCACCGCCCGTGAGTATCGAACCGGAATTGGCAGAACCCAATCGGATAGAACCCGTCGAAACAAGCTTGCCGGAGGATGTAGGTACCCCCGTAGCCGTCCAGGAACCACCCGCCAAAGTGCCTGAAGCCGAGAAAAAGCCTGAAACGAAACCTGTAGATGTGGGTGGAACAGCGATCACCCATACTGTACGACAGGGTGAAACATTTTTTAGCGTTGCCAACCGCTATAATATGAGTACCGAAACACTAAAATCGCTCAATCCCCAACTCAGTAATACAACGACTGACTTGAAATCGGGTGTTACGAAACTTAACGTGCGGGTGCAGACTGTACACACCGTGGGGCCCGGCGATGTGTTGCGAGTAGTGGCAAAGAAATACGGCATCAGTCTGCAGCTTTTGATGGCTGCCAATGGAAAAACCCGCAACTACGCAGAACGGGGTGAAAAATTGATTATCCCCTTGGGAAAGAAGAAGTAAACAGTCAATGGAGCAGAGTTCGGGGTTAAGTGCCCGTCTTCACCCCAAGCCTCTCTAGGTTCGACTCAACGTCCCATCCGTAAGCGGGTCTGAGCGGTTGTTCCTTCCCCATCAGCCAGTTGAACTCTAAGCGTCGGTTGATCGAAAAGTTGGCGATCAACGGCGATCGTTATCTGCTGGATACCCCGGCCCATATCCGCTACAGCGCCCGAATCTGTTATCTTTAGAGATTTTTGACCTACCCAAGCACTAACCCCTTGGGTGGCATTGAGCGCAAACTCCAACTTGCCGGGCGTTAACACTTCCACTTCGAACCTCAAAATAGAATGCTTTTTTCCATCCGATAAGGTCACTTCTGGCAAATCAGCAAGGGGTAGGTCACCCGAAACCCGGCTGTAAATGGGCTGGTAATAGGCTTTGGCGGTTGCTTTCACGATCGTTCCGGAGCCCGTGACCGAGGCACTGACCGGCTCGGCTTGCGCGGGTAACACTTCCCAGCGGCGTACATAGCGGGCCGTGGGAACCCGGTAGTCCCCCGAAGCACCCAGCCGCGAAAGAAAACCAATGAGGTCGTTGAATTCATTTTGGCTCAAACTCGCCGTCAACCCTGCGGGCATCAGCGACCCCGGTACCTTTCCCATACTTTCAATCTGGTTTTTAGGAATCATTACTTCCGCGCCCGAAACGTCGCGAAGCTGCACTTCCGTCAGGCCGTTGCTCACCAGGTACCCCATCAGCTCGCTGCCGCCTTTCTTCGCGACTCGCTGCAGTTCGTAGCCTTCCTTGATGGAGGCCGTTGGATACAGCACTGAGCGGATGATGGTTGGAACAGGCGAACTGGTACCCAGGCTACTCAGATCAGGACCAAGCAGCCCGCCTGCCCCGCCGATGGCGTGGCAGGTTTGGCAACTGGATTGGCGGTAGATTCTTTCGCCATTTGCGGCATCCGCGGTGGCCGTTATCGTTTTGGTTAAGCTGGCAATCTCTTCGTCATTGAGTAGTTGCTTCATATTTTCAACGCGTAGCTTCCCGCCCGAGGCTTCAAATGCCCGATTGAGGTTGTCAATTTCTTCCTGATTTTTCCGAACGAAGTACATCGACACTTTTTCCTTAACAAATTGCAAACCCTCCCCGGCCCGGGTTTCGGGTATCTTGCGCGTAGAAATCTCCGCTGCCAGTGCGTTGATGCCGGGCTTGCCGATGACAAAGGCCTGGAACAGTTCAGAAACGTCCGTGTCTTTGGGCAACATTTTTAACAAATCCACCGCCAGGCGAGCAGCCGCCGATTGATCGAGGGCTACTATTTGGTTAATCGCCATCAGACGTAGTTCGGTTGGTTGACTTCGGTCGGCCAGTTTGGTGAGAATTTCCACCGCGGCCTTTTTATCCACCGTTGCCAGGGCGTTCAAGGCCGCTTGGCGGCGATCCTTTTCGCCCTTTTTAGCAATGTCGATCAATTGGGTTGTTTTATCAGTCAGACCCCAGTACCCCATCAGCCGAATGGCCGTGGTGGCAATTCCGGGATCTTCATTCTTGATGAACCGTTCCATCCGCCCCAAGTCCTGCGTGGGCTTCACTTTTCGCTGTAACGCTGCGACTTCCAGAGCGTTTAATTGAGCAGCGAGTTGCTTAGAATTCGTATTTACAAGTACCTGTTCGAGCAAAATATCTAAATCGGATGAAGTGCCGTAGCGGGCCAGTGCGTTGAAAACATCCGGCTGGTATTCCGAGGGTACCTTCCCTTGTTGGTACATCGTGATTAATTGCGAGATCGCTTTGGGGTTTTGGGACGATTTCAAAGCGTACGCGGTCTTCTGGCTAGACCCAAAGAAATCAGGTTCGGTATTCATTTTTTTTGCCCAAAGTGGTTCGAGTTCGCGGGTTGTTTGCCACAAGGCAAAGTCCAGAAACTCATCCATGGGTTTTTCCAACACAGTCAGGGCAACACGCGCGGCTTCGGCGGTTTCAGTTGCTCGTAGCGCAATCACCGCTTCCAGCCGTACTTGCGGATGCTCGTCGTTTACCGCTTTGGCGAGTAGCGTGGGGACATTGGAAATTTTTTTATCCCACAACTGCAAAGCCCGCAAGGCCGCGGCCCGCGCCTGATGCTGCTTCGCATTCAGCAAAGCGAGGAGCAAGGGCTCATTGACTACGTCCAGTGATTGATGTACCCACAGGCCTTCCAGCCGGAGGCGCTCGTAGTCGGGGGAGTTTTTATCCAGTTGATCCAACCAGGTTTTTAACGCAGGAACCACCGCTCCGGCTCCCCGGTTTTTCAATACCTGCTTGGCTTGCGAGCGGGTCCAGTCTTCGGGCAATTTCAGCATATCCAGCAACTCGGCCGTACTGGCCTGACTGAGCTTGGGTACCTTCACAAGAGGCTTGTTTTTGGCCGTAATACGCCAGATGCGCCCACGTTCCTGGTCACGACGCGGATCGTTAAAATCAACTTCCCCGTGCTGGATGATCGGGTTGTACCAGTCGGCCACGTAAATTGCACCGTCGGGCCCCACCGAAATATCCACGGGTCGGAACGCAACATGATCCGTCCACAGGATATCCTCCACCTGCCGGGAGGCGTAGCCACTTCCCTGTGCTTCCAGCACAAAACGGTTAATTCTATTCGCTCTAAAGTCGTTGGTGATCAGGCTGTTTTGCCACGATTCGGGAAGGTGTCGGCTGGAAATAATATCGAGGCCGCTGTGCTTGGGTTGTCCGGGATTCAGGCCCCGGATGATCCGCTCGGCCCCCGGTGCTGTGACGAAGGTAGCCCCCGGAAATGCGTAATTGATCCCTTCGTAGCCGGCACCATCCGTTAGGAACGACTGGCCCCATTGGTCAAACCGCAGCCCCCAGGGATTGATGAGCCCTTTGGCATAAATGTTCAAATCCAGCGTTTTGGGATCAAGCTGCCATACTCCTCCACCTTCGAGCCGCTTAATGCCCGTGGGGGTTTCGACGTGGCTATAAATATAGATGGACTGATTGAAATAGAGTCGGCCTTCCGGCCCCCAACGAAAGGTATGGATCAGGTGGTGGGTGTCGGCTACCCCAAAACCCGTCAAAATCCGTCGATTTTGATCGGCCTTACCGTCTCCGTCGGTATCCTTGAAATGTAGGATTTCGGTGGAATTAGCCACGTACACGCCCCCGTCGCCGGGCAGAATTCCCGTGGGCGTGATGAGCCCTTCGGCAAAAACCGTGGACTTGTCGGCCTTGCCGTCGCCGTTGGTATCTTCCAGGACAAATATCTTGTCGTTGGCCGTTTCTCCGGTTTTTACGTTCGGGTAAGCCGTGCTGCTCACTACCCACAGGCGGCCATCCTCGTCCCAGTTCATCTGAATAGGCTTGGCTACCAGGGGTTCGGCAGCGAAGAGCGTGACCTCGAATCCATCCGCGATTTTGAACGATTCCAGTTCTTTCTGGACATCCGGGTCGGGACTGTCCTTCCGATCGTCCTGACGAACAGTGGAGGTACCTAGCAGCAGGAAAGGGATCAAGATGATCGGAACGAATGCTTTTTTTGTTTTTAAAAAATTCATATCAGTCAATTTTACGCAATTGATACCGGGTAGAAACGGGCGCACGGTGCAAGGCGATCTGCCCTTCCAGCCAGGTCATAATCAGGCTTAATTCTTGTAAACCTTCGGCGTGACGCCCTTGTTCGTAGGCGCGAAAACCGATGATGTAGGTGCGGTTGTGGGGCCGGTACTGGTGGAAAAACAGTTCGTTTTTCTCTACAATCATGTCTTTCAGCCGCTTGGCCTCCGCAAAGTCAGGCCCTTGCCGAATAACTACCCCCTCAACCCATTGATTGGCCGAAGCCGAGGCCACCGCCAGGCCATCCGCCGTGAGGGCGTAAGACCCTTTTTTTAAGCCGGTAATTACGAGGAGCGGGGTAGAAATCGGTTGGGACGTACTGCTTTGGGGAACAGGTAGGGGTAAAAAATCGCTTTCCATCTCGAATTGAAGGATAGCATTGTCTAATCCTGATTTCAGCATTTTGGCTGTTTCTGAGGTAGCACTCCCTTTTTTGGGTACATCAATTGACACAAGTTGCGCTCGGGAGGTACCACCTAGCTGCTTGTCCAGTACCATGGCGAGTTGACAATATCCTGCTTCGTTGAGGTGAAACCCGTTGTCCGAAACAGGAATCGTTTTCCCAAGCTCTTTCAAAGGATTGAAAATATCCATGAAGAGGGTACCCCGGCTGGCTGCAATCTGAGAAATCGTAGCGGTGTACTGCGCCAGCATTTCGTTTCTATCGTTCACCGATTCTGTAGCCATAGGAGTGAAAAATAAGGGAATTGGAGAGAGCAATACTGTTTTTGCTCCCAGGCGCGTAATGGTGTCGATCAGTGCTTGGAGTCCTTTTGTGAAATCAGGGATACCTTCTTCCCCCGCATAAGCCTCGATGCCTCCATAAGCCACGAAAACCAGGGTAGGTTTAGCGTCGGTGATTTGTTTTAGCAATAACTCGTAGGGCGTGGGCGGATTGGTAAAATAGCTGCGGGCCTCCCCAAAAACATTGTCGCCCGCCCAGCCAATGTTTCGGAACGTGACGTTGCGGTCGGGCCAGCGTGTAGTGAGGGCCAGTTCCAGGTAGCCATAAGGCAAATCGTTCTCAAATAGAGAATTTCCCACAAAAAGCACCCGCTCCCCGTCTTTGAGCGAAAACTTTTCTGCGGAGGGTAGGGTACTTTTCGTACGATTCGTGGACTGGGCAAACGGGCTTGCCGCGACCAGCATGATGAGGAGTGGGACAAGAAGGAGTTCGCTTTTCTTCATGAATGTTTTTCGGATGAATCGGGCCGCTACTTTTTCGCGCCAATTGTAAAAGGCAGACAAGGCGGTACTCTATTGATTTTGCAGTAGAACTATCGGAGTTTTTTGAAAACGAGCCCATCAATCACGACTTGTCCCGTCGAATCCTCCATCAGGATTACATAAAAAAGTAAAACCTTCCGTTTAGTAGTTCGCACCACTGATTCCGGAAGGTTTTACTTTTTTTTCATCCTCTTAAACTCTGGGATGACTGGTGTAAATCACTATTCAAAGGGGCGTCCTTCGCCCCGGGGACCATCACCACCGGGACCCCGCTCGCCCCGCTGCCAATCACCCCTGGGGCGATCCTGCGCAGGAGCGGGCGCTTTGCCGAAGTTGCGTAGTGTATAGGTGAATGTTAACATGGCGTACTGCGTCAATACCCGGCTCGTCACATCTTCCAGGTAGGTTTCAGTTACGTTACGGTTGATGCTGTTGTTTTGGGCCAGGATATCAAATACCGTCAGTTTGAGCTCCCCCTTGTTGTCTTTCAGGAATTTCTTACCCACGCTGGCGTTCCAAAGCGTAAAATTCTGATTGAAACCTTCTCCCAGGCCGCGGTACGACTGGTTGGTAACGTCCGTTTGCAGGACGAACCCTTTGCCAAAAATCCAGTTCAGCCGCGCCGAGGATTGCTGAGAGAAATAGTTGTTGTCGAGTTTGGGTTGCAGGGTATTCCGCACGATGTTGTAGTTGCCGTTGAACGATAGCGTAAAGTCCAGCTTGGTACTAATGTTGCTGCTCAGGACAATACCCTGGGAAATGGCGTAATTGTTCGAGAGGTTCAGCTGCTCGTTGATCAAGCCCGGCAGGCGCGTAAAATTGACGCCCGTATTCAGGTTGAGGTTGGTTTTGATCGCCTTGATCGGGGAGCCGTAATTGGCAAAGGTACGTATCGACCAGTTGCCGTCCAGGTTGACGGGCGACGTCAACTGGGCACCCTGCTCCAACAACAAGCCGTTGGGTAGGAGAGTAGGGCGCTGCGCCACAAAGGTAGAATTTGTGATGCTGTTGCCTGTATAGTTGACCGAGCTATAAACGAAAAAATTACGGCCCAGTTTGCTATCCGAAGCAGAGTACCGCAGACTGGCCCGATGGGCATATTCTTGTTTGAGGTTAGGATTTCCCGCCGTCAGGAACAGCGGATTGCTGTTGTTAACCACATTCTGCAACTGGGTAATCGAGGGTTCGTTGGTCGACGTACGATAGAAAAGTCGTAAGTTTTTGCTCTGGGTAGGCCGAAACATGAAGTAAGCGTTGGGAAGCAAATTCGCAAACGTCTGATCGACCTCGTTGCGGCGGGGGAATAGCTGTTGACTGTACAGCCCCGCACTCTGGAAATCGATTCCCACGGCCCCCATGACTTTCTTTTTGTTCCCCCGCAATGACACTCCGGCCCGGTGCGTCAAATACTGATTGTCGAAGGTATTGGAAAGTAGCGTGTCGAGGCGCGAGTAGCCCCGTTCGCTATCG
>JBBRDE010000268.1:0-7934 GCA_038204185.1 Cytophagales bacterium | reverse complement strand
GTGAGCCCGGCGGCCCGCAATCTTTCTTCTACGTAGTAAGCCTGCCATAAGGCCAATTTGCTACCCCTTGTCCCAATTCTTATGTGCATAATGTTCTTGTTTTTCACTAGTACAAGCGTTGAAAGATCTGCATTCTCAACTCTCCACTAATCAAATTCCCACTGTATCGCCCTCATCGGCCTTTATTTTTTCTTCCAGATAGGAGATTATAAGTGAGGCCACATCAATGCCGGTGGTCGTCTCAATCCCCTGCAAGCCCGGTGACGAATTTACTTCCATAATCAACGGTCCGCGGTTGGATTGTAGCATATCCACCCCCGCCACCTTAACCCCTACGGCCCGCGCTGCCGCGATGGCCGCATGTTCTTCTTCGGCCGTTAGTGTAATAGGTAGCCCTTCGCCACCCCGGTGCAGGTTGGATCTGAAATCGCCTTCCGCGCCCTGCCGACGCATGGCGGCTACTACCTTACTTCCGATGACAAACGCCCGGATGTCCGCTCCCTTCGACTCTGCTACGAATTCCTGGATCAGGAAATTAGCTTTTAACCCGAAAAAGGCTTCGATTGTAGATTTAGCGGCTTTGGTCGTTTCGGCCAGCACCACACCTACCCCCTGGGTACCTTCCAGTAGCTTTATTATGACGGGGGGGCCGTTCACGATTTTGATCAGCTCATTCACATGGGAAGGATTCTTGGCAAAAACCGTTTTGGGAATATGTACCCCCGCTTTGGCCAGAATTTGCATACTGCGCAGCTTGTCGCGCGAGCGGCCGATGGCCTGGGACTTTACGGTTGTAAAAACTTTCATGAGTTCAAATTGCCGCACCACCGCGCAGCCGAAAGCGGTTACGGATGTACCGATGCGAGGAATGATGGCATCGATGCCTACGATGGCTTTGCCCTCATAACGAATGGTGGGTATCTCTCCCTCGATCAGCAGGAAGCACTTGGTATGGTTGATCACCACGGCCTCATGCCCGCGTTGCTCAATGGCTTCCACCAACCGTTGCGTTGAATAAAGGGTAGGGTCGGCGGATAAAACGGCTATTTTCATAAAATTGAATGTTGGCTAAGGGCTGTTAGCCGCTAGCTTTGTGTGTTTTAAATAGTTTATTGATATGGTAATAAAACGAAGTGATAATTGGGGGTACTTATAGCGAAACATCCACGATGAAGCGACCTTGTAAGAGCCGCCTACCTAACAAAACAGGAAAACTCATCTTGTACCGATCGGCCAGTGAAAATTGAGTGCTTACCTTACGCCCCGCTACTTCGACGATTGTTTTGATTACATAGCGCCTTTCGGAGTGGCCGAAGGAATTTTTCACCGTTATTTCCTTAAAATCACGTACCAGAATATCTTTTCTGGGATTTTCCTTTTTCATGTCCAGACAAAAGCTGAGAAAGGTTTTCCCTTCCTTCTCCACAAGTTTGACCCGCGAACAGTGGAAAGAAGAAGTAGCCGCGCCTGTATCCACGCGGGCAGGCACTCCATGCCAGTCCAGTTCGGGAAAGTTGACGGTGGTGGTGGCGCCAATAATTTTTTTTTCGGCGGGTGGTGGGGTACCTGTTTTTTTCATGTACGTTTCTGAAACAACCGGGCCATAGTTAGGGACAAATCCAGGAATACCATTTTGGCCCGTACGTTTCGCTCGGTATGATAGTAAGCTTCGTTAATCTCGTGAATCATACTTTCCAAAGCTTCCGGCGGAATGGCTTTGGAAAATTTCTGCACAAAGGCAAGCTCCTCCTCCGGCATGCGTAGCAACTCGCCAGCGCCCTGTGTCCATACCAGCATATCCCGGAACACCCGCAGCGCATAATCGAAGGTGCCTTTTTGCCTGTCCTTACTCAGGCCATCGAAGGTGTCGGCCAGCTTAACCAGTTCGATTAGATCCTGCCGGAAGCAGGAACGCATCCACTCGGCAAACCACTCAGTGCGATCGTCCTGGTCTTCCAGCAACAGGCGGCTTGCTTCTGCCAGGTTACCATCGCAAAGGTAGGCAATCTGCCTGGCCCGGATTTCGTCCAGCGCGTGATGCTTTTTTAAATAATCCCGGACGTCCCCATCCGTAAAAGCAGGTACGGCCATTCGCTGGGTACGGGAAAGAATCGTGGTGAGCAAGCGGTCCGAATCTTCCGTTACCAGTAAAAACAGAGTCTTTTGGGGAGGTTCTTCCAGAATTTTCAGGAGTGCATTAGCCGCCTGTGTATTCAATAATTCCGGCTGCCACACGATCATGATTTTATACTCGGCCTCAAAAGCTTTTAGCGAAAGTTTGCCGATAATGGCCCGCGCTTCTTTGATGGGAATAATACCCTGCTGGTTTTGGGTAGCTTTAATACACGCCAGCCACTCCTGTAATGTCCGGTAGGGCCTTTCCTGGATAAACTTCCGCCAGAATGGAGTAAGTTCGCTCAGCAAGTCTTCGCCATCTTTGGGCGAGCGCGGCAACGGAAAAATACTGTGCAGGTCGGGATGTACGAGCTTTTTCATCTTCACGCATGAAGCACACCCGCCACAGGCGTCAAGCTCCTGGCGATTTTCGCAGTTGACATAGGTAGCAAACGCCAGCGCCAGCGCCAGACCACCGCCTCCGCTCGATCCGTCGAACAACAGCGCGTGGGCTACATGGCTCTGGTGCACCGAGAGCCGTAGCGTAGCTTTTACTTCCTCTAAGCCGGGTATATCGTTGAAAAGCAATTGTGAATGAGTGAATGATAGAGTGATGGATTGCCGGAAGGTCCGTTGAATAGAATAAAAATTAGTCTAACTTTTTATCATTCACGCATCTTCCCGGAGCCCCGGCCCGTCATGACTTAATGGCTCCCTGGTTTGTTCGAATATTGCCCTCAGCATGACTTCCTGTTTGTCGTCAAAATCAACCTGTCGTCGACGCATGGTTTCGCGAAGTACAGCCATCGCTTTATCAAACCGGTAGGGTGCGAAACCTTCGGCTTTGCCTCCCCACGAAAAAGAAGGAATGTGCTTGGGCTGAAATCCTGCACCGAATACATTGGCATTGACCCCTACCACAGTGCCCGTATTAAACATCGTACTAATGCCCGCTTTGGTATAATCGCCCATGAACAAGCCACAAAAAGTTAGCCCGGTGTTTTCTGGTTTCTGCGTGGCGTAGCTATACAGTTTCACACTAGTGTAGTCATTTTTGAGATTGGAGTTATTGGTATTAGCCCCCAGATTACACCATTCACCCAGCACCGAGTTGCCCAGGTACCCATCGTGAGCCTTGTTGCTATATCCGAAAAGTACCGAATTATTTACCTCACCGCCTACTTTGCAGTAAGGCCCCAGCGTGGTATTGGGGCGTATTTTGGCTCCTTGAGCTACCACGGCCCGTTCACCCATTGCAAATGGCCCTTGAACGATAGCACCTTCGCTTACCGTAGCATGGCGGCCAATATAAATGGGTCCACCTTCGGCGTTCAGGATGGCTGCACGAATGGTGGCTCCCTCCTCTACAAAAATATTTTCGTGGGAATAGTACTTTGTAAACGGATCGGTAATGGGTTCCGACTTGCGACGAGCAGTAAGACGCTTAAAGTCAGCGACGATTTGTGTGCCGTTTTCTAGATAAATATCCCACAGATTCCGGATTGATGTGTACTCCCCAACAAAAATATATTCGGTTAGCGAAGTTGTGACAGAATCAGGCACCCAGGTGGCCGAAGTGGTTCGCACAGCCAGTATGCTGCGGTCTCTTGCGCTGTGAAGTACTGCCTCGGTGGGCAGACCGAGCAAGGCCTGCACCAATTCCTGATTAGGGCAAAGGCTACCGTCAATATACAGGAACGCGTCGGATACCACCTGGGGGTACATATCCTGAAGGTACTTTTCAGTTAAGTAAGAGGGAGTGGTATTGAGCCAGTCTCCCCATTTCTCGGCCAAAGTCAGAATTCCGCACCGGATGTCTGCTACCGGACGGGTAAACGTGAAAGGCAGGAGATTGGTCCGAACGGCAGGATCGTCGAATAGAATGACAGAAGGCATGCGCTGAGTGATGTTCCGGCCAAATTTCGGCTATTTTCACGAAGGGGACAAAAAAAGGCAGTTCCTTTGCTGACAAAGAAACTGCCTCATATAGAATAATGCTGATTCGGTATTATTTTTCTTTTGGGTAAAAGTAGCTGGGGTAGGCGAAAGAAAAGGCTGTTAGCCATTGACGCCCCACGTCTGCCGTTACGCCTGCTCCTGCTCCTTGGTACCGTAACGCTTGCGGAACTTGTCCACACGGCCGGCGGTATCCACCAGTACGTTCTTTCCGGTATAAAATGGGTGTGACTTGGAAGAAACTTCCACCTTGTACACAGGGTACTTCTTACCGTCTTCCCACTCGATGGTTTCGTTAGTTTGAATCGTAGAGCGGGTTATGAACTTGTCATCGCTGGAAAGGTCCCAGAAGACCACTTCTCTGTAATCGGGATGAATATCTTTTTTCATCAGTATATGGTATTAATGCGTTGTTTACGTGTTTTTCAAAAAGGACTGCAAAAATACGCAGTTAATTCCGAATCTCCCAAGCTAGGTTCATTATTTTTCATTCTAATGGGCTCGGTTTCGCCCAATTTTTGTTATCTCGTGGCATGTTTTGGGTAGTACTCGACCCGGAAGCCGATTTTTCTTGGAGCGTACTGTTTCAGATCAACTGTTGCCCATTCGCCGCGGACAATAGCCAAATGGGCTGTCTGGATAAGCCTAAACACACCATTGGCTAATTTATTGGTTCAAAGCTTGCATTTTAGTGATGAATTTCTTACTAATAAAGAGAATATAACTGATTGATTATTAGTTTTCTATCTCCTGTTTTTATTGAAAATATTTTTGTAGTACTATTCTGATAGATTCCTAAACTGACACGTTTAGATAACCCTCTTGAAATAAGATTCTTAACAATTCAGTAACATAAAAAAGGATTAGATTATTTGTAGGCTACTTAAAACACTTCCAAAAACGAGGTTGTTTTTTTCAGTCTAAAGCCTTTATTTCAGGAAATTTTTACAAGAAATATCCTCCTTCGACTATCCATCCACCGCAGAAACAAAACCAAAACTTTAAACAATAAAACAAGTAGCCCATGCCCATGTACGTAATCAAGCGCGACGGCCGGAGAGAGTCCGTAAAGTTCGACAAAATCACCGCCCGGCTCGAAAAACTGAGCTACGGCCTCGATCCCAACTACATTCAGCCCATCGAGGTAGCTAAGAAAGTTGTATCAGGCATCTACGATGGAGTTACGACCGCTGAACTGGACAGTCTGGCGGCCGAAACAGCTGCCTCGATGACCACAAAGCATCCCGACTATGCGATTCTCGCCGCTCGGGTAGCCACTTCCAACCTGCATAAGAATACATTGAAGTCGTTTTCTGCTACTATGAAGCGGCTGTATGTTTACGAAGATCCCAAAACGGGTGAAAATGCCTCGCTCATTTCTAGAGAAGTGTACGATGTCATCCGCCGTAACGCCGCCCTACTCGACTCGACCATTATTTATGATCGGGATTATGGGTATGACTACTTTGGATATAAAACGCTCGAAAAATCCTATCTTCTAAAACTGGAAGGTAAGATTGCCGAACGTCCGCAGCATATGCTGATGCGGGTAGCCATTGGTATCCACCAGGAAGACGTCCAGGCCGCCATCGAAACCTACCATCTTCTGTCGGAGAAATGGTTTACGCACGCTACGCCTACCTTATTCAACGCAGGTACCCCCAAGCCGCAGATGTCGTCCTGCTTCCTGCTGACCATGAAGGAAGACAGCATCGACGGAATCTACGACACCTTGAAGCAGTGTGCACTCATCTCTCAGTCGGCAGGCGGCATTGGTCTGAGCATCCACGATGTACGGGCTACGGGTAGCTACATTAAAGGTACCAATGGTACATCCAACGGAATTGTACCCATGTTACGCGTATTTAACGATACGGCCCGTTACGTAGATCAGGGCGGTGGCAAGCGCAAGGGCTCGTTTGCCATTTATATGGAACCCTGGCACGCCGATATTTTTGACTTCCTGGATCTCAAAAAGAACCACGGCAAAGAGGAGCAGCGCGCGCGCGATCTTTTTTATGCCATGTGGATTCCCGATCTATTCATGAAGCGCGTCGAGGACAACGACACTTGGTCATTGTTCTGTCCGCACGAGTGCCCCGGTCTGGCCGATACGCATAGCGAAGAGTTCGTGAAATTGTACGAACAGTACGAGCGGGAAGGCAAAGCGCGCAAAACCATCAAAGCGCAGGATTTGTGGTTTGCCATTCTGGAATCGCAGATTGAAACGGGTACTCCTTACATGTTGTATAAGGATCACGCCAACGCCAAGTCGAACCAGAAGAATTTGGGTACAATCAAGTCGTCTAACCTGTGTACCGAGATTATGGAATACACCGCACCCGACGAGGTGGCGGTATGTAATCTGGCTTCGATTGCGCTCACCAAATTTGTGGAGGAAGGAGCAGATGGCTTCGCTCGTTTCGATCATCAGAAGTTGTACGGAATTACGAAGGTTGTCACACGCAACCTCAATAAAATCATCGACCTGAACTACTACCCCGTACCGGAGGCTGAGCGCAGTAACAAGCGCCACCGTCCCATAGGGATCGGAATCCAGGGCCTGGCCGATGCACTCTGCCTATTACGGATGCCATTCGAGTCCGATGAAGCTCGCCAGCTGAATAAAGATGTCTTTGAAACCATCTACTTTGGCGCCATGGAAGCGTCAATGGAATTGGCGAAGGCAGATAAGCCTTACGAAACCTGGGCGGGTAGCCCGATCTCACAGGGCATCTTCCAATTCGATATGTGGGGTGTAAAACCCGAGAGCAACCGCTGGGACTGGGAAAAACTTCGCAAGAGCGTCGTGAAGTACGGCGTTCGCAACTCCCTATTACTAGCGCCGATGCCGACCGCCTCGACCAGCCAGATCCTCGGCAACAATGAGTGCTTCGAGCCATTTACGTCCAATATATACGTACGCCGCGTACTCTCAGGCGAATTCGTGGTGGTGAATAAGTACCTGCTAAAAGATTTGGTGAAACTGAATCTGTGGAACGAAGACATGAAGAATAAACTAGTCATGGCCAATGGGTCTATTCAGCCCATTCCCGGCATTCCGCAGAACATTAAAGATTTGTACAAAACTTCCTGGGAAATCAAGCAGCGCAGCTTACTGGACATGTCCGCCGACCGAGGTGCCTACATCTGCCAATCGCAGTCTCTTAACATTTTCATGGAAGAACCTAACTTCGCCAAGCTTACTTCCATGCACTTCTATGCCTGGAAGAAGGGCTTGAAAACGGGCATGTACTACCTACGTACCCGTGCAGCGGCCGATCCAGTGCAGTTTACAGTACAGAAACAAGCAGAACTGCAAATCCAGCCTGCCGTGGCAATGGCTTCTGTGGCTGAGAAGGAACTCGATTACACGCAATATGCACAGGAACATACACAAGCTGCCCCAGCGCGCGATAATAAGGCGGATATGCAGTGCTCTCTGGACGATCCCGATAGCTGCGAAGCCTGCGGTGCTTAAGATTCTTAGACTTGAGCTAGAAAAGGAACGGCCCTGGCTGCAAAGCGAGGGCCGTTTTTGTTGAGACTGTTGATGGAGACCAGTATAAGAAACCAGTTTCTAGAACCGAACAAAAAGAATAACCCTTACATCATAAAGACATCAACAAAAGCGTTAGGAAGAACCCTGTCCAAACAATTAGTATGTAGATGTGCGGTTTTCAATAAGGATGAGAAAATTAATATCAAAAATATTTATCTTATTCTTTATTGGTTTTCAAATAGTTAGAGGATCTTTCAGGAAATATTTTTGCGTGGGTGTTGCTTAATTGGAAAAAGAGTCGCACTTTTGCAATCCCAAACGGGGAGAGGGCGGCCGGAGCGACGGCCATCCACAAGTTCCA
>JBBRDE010000267.1:0-7938 GCA_038204185.1 Cytophagales bacterium | reverse complement strand
TTGTTTAATTGTTGAAGGGTTGAGATGTTTAATGGTTTAATCGTTTAGGCGTGGAGTTGGCCTTCAATTTAAAAAATTTATTATCATAATACCATTTTTATGATAAACAACGATACTGAGATACCTTTTATATGTACAGCTACTGGTTTTAGTGTTCAAGCAACCGAATACTTCTCCCCAATTCGCAGCACTTTATGCGGTGTCCCATAGCGGTGTGCTTCCTTTATAAACGTCTCGGGTTCCTCGGTGTTGAACTCGAAAAGGTGATAATGGTGCGGAATTACGCAGCCCGCGCCGATTTCTTTGCCCAGTTGGGCCGCTTCTTTAGCACTGAGGTTGCCCGCCACGCGGCGCTCGGGGCGGTTGCCGTTGATAGGCAGCATCGCCACATCCACAGCGAAGGGCATCAGTAAATCTTCCAGCCCATTGAACCAAAGCGTATCGCCGCTGTGATATACGCGGTAATCGCCGAATTCTACCACGTAACCCATAAACTTGCACTGCCCCAAATTGTCGCGATCTACGGTATTGTGTGCCGCCGGAATACCGTAAAATCGAAAGTCACCGATGTCTTTCACGAAAGTATCGTTCATGCCGATGGGGAAATCGGCGTCGCAGCCCAGCCGTTCAGCTATGAAGGCGCGGTTGGCTTCGGGAACTACTAATTTAATTTTAGGATTGGCGTCCAGAATGGGCCGCAGCGTGTCAGCGTCGAGGTGATCGGTATGGTTATGGCTGCTCGTGACCACATCGAGGAAATCCAGCCGGGCCGGGTCGATGATCCGCTCGCTCATGCGGACGTGCGGCTTGTCGGTTTCGGTATATTTTTTGGTGAGCGAATCGGATAAATAAGGGTCAAAGAGCAGATGGTTGCCCCGCCGTTGGAGCAAAAAGCCGCTTTGCCCCAGCCACCACAGCCGAAAGCCGCTTAGTTCATCGGAAGTGGCACGGATGTCAGCCAACAGGGCGTCGTCTTTTTGGTAAGCAGCTATCATTTTTTCAGTTGAGAGTGGAAAGTTGAGAGTGGATAGCGTCTTTAGAACTATCATCATTCATCATTCATCATTCATAATTTTTTATCTCCCAGCGCCACACCAACCCGTCGTCGGGATCGTCGCGTTCGCCCGCGCGGGTAAAGCCTATTTTTTGTAAAAGCCGGGTTGAGTAATTTTCTTCCGGCATCGTGTGGGCGATGACTTTCTTCACTTCGGCGTGGGCGAAGGCATGATCCACCAAGCCCCGCGCGGCTTCGGTGGCGATACCGTTGTTCTGGTGCGCGGGGCGGATCTCGTAGCCAATTTCCACGCGTCCTTCGGCGTCGGGTTCGCCTTTGTAGCCACAGGAACCCACCAACATATTGTCAGGCTTGTACACGATAAGGTGTACCCACCAGTCGCGCAGCGGTTTGTGCGCTTTCCAGCGGAGGTAGGCCGGGGCGAAGGTGTCGCGGTACTGACTCCATTTCTTCGGCACATTGGCTCCGATGGCTTGGGACAGTACGCTGCCCCCCATTTTCATGGCGTCGAACAGGGTGTCGTCGCAGGGAAGTAGGCGCAGACGGGGAGTGTCTATCATTCTCTGGCACTATTTGGTTTGGTATTGCAAAAGCACGAGTAAGTCTCTGATGGCCGAGTTCAAAAAAACAAATGTATTTTTGTGCAGGCTGCCACCTGTCCAACGCCGGAATACAGAATTTTGTCATCACTATGCGGGAGAAAAAAACTTACGATTTTCAATACACAGAAGCAGATAGTAAAAAGAAAATACTGCTCATAGAAGACGACGACCGCGTTTGTTCTTTCATTAACAAAGGGCTAAGCGAAGAAGGTTTTGAGATTAGTGTGGCAATGGACGGCAGTACTGGCTTCCAAATGGCGACTACTATGCCCTATAATCTGATTATCATGGATATCATGCTGCCCAATGTCGGTGGCCTTGATTTGTGCAAAATGATCCGAACCCATGACAGCGAGGTGCCCATTTTATTATTGTCAGCGCTGGGCAGCACCGAAAACGTAGTGGTGGGGCTCAACACCGGTGCAGATGATTACCTGACCAAGCCCTTTAAGTTTATCGAACTGCTGGCCCGAATCAGAGCGCTGCTGCGTCGGAAGGACGCAGCAAAATCGGAACACCCATACGAAAAGAGCCTGCAGTTCGGCGACTTGATCCTGAACGACTACACCAAAGAAGTCTCACGCGATGGGCAGGATATTACCCTCACCTCGACTGAATACCGCCTGCTGCATTTTTTTATGAACCACCCGCGACGGGTACTGTCGAGGGTAGAAATCCTGGATGAAGTGTGGGGCGTTAACTTCGACATGAATACTAACGTGGTAGATGTGTACGTAAATTACCTTCGAAAAAAACTGGAAAAATCGAAGGCATCACGCCTCATTCATACCGTTATCGGCATGGGATATGTACTGAAGGAAAACCATGAAAACTGAATGTAAATCATGAAGATAAAGACCAGAATCATACTGTTAATCAGTGTTATTTCTTTACTGTTCGTAATTCTGTACAGCGGCTTCATTTACTATGCTTCGGCCAATTATTCTTTTGAGGATTTTTATAAAAGGTTAGAGATAAGGGCGGTCACCACCGCAAAAATTCAGCTAGAAAATGGCCAGGATCTGAATGCCATTAAACAGGTGAAACAGGAGTACCTCGAAAAACTGCCCGAGGAAAAAATCTATATCCTGCCGGTGCCATCGGCTGATTCGCTCCGAGCCGAGGCAGCACGATTAAGCATCCCGATCAGTTCCCTTATTGAAATTAAAGAGCAAAAAACGGCCTCTTTCAGACAGCAAAATATCTTTTATTCAGGTATCCGGTACACGGCCGGCCCAAGGGATTATATCGTAATCGTATCGGCGGAGAACTATTTTTATACCCACCATATCGCCTATTTGCGTAATCTCCTTATTTCGCTGCTGGTTTTTGCGGTAGTGCTGGTGATCATGATTTCCTTTTGGTTTTCCAAAAAACTTATCCAGCCCTTACAGGATATCACTACCAAAATGGAGGATATCAGTTCAGAAAATATGCAGATGAGATTGCCGATTTCGCGAAACGACGATGAGCTAAGCACTCTTTCCAATACATTCAACGGTATGCTTGACCGCCTGGAGGCAGCCTTTGAATCTCAAAAAAATTTTGTCAGCAACGCTTCACACGAACTTAATACGCCCCTGACCTCCATTATCGGCGAAGCAGACGTAATTCTTTCGAAGCCACGCACCGCCCAGGAATATCATGAAGCTATGGTAACTATTCTGGATGCTGCCGAAAAGTTGAGCGAAAAAACGAAGGCATTGCTTTTTCTGGCTCAGACCGGCTACAACGGTAAGGTGGTGAAGTTCGACAAGGTAAGGATCGATGAGTTGCTCTGGGATGTCAAGGAAACTGTCGATAAGATTTATCCCGGCAATAAAGTTGTTCTGGATTACAGTCTGTTACCGGAGGATCCCGAAAATCTGCAGATAAGAGGTAACGAGCAATTACTGCACCTGGCCCTTTCTAACGTCATTATGAATGCTTGCAAGTATTCAAACAATGATATTGTGCGGGTATCGCTGGGAGCTTCGGCATACCAGATTATTATCGTGGTGAAAGACCGGGGTATTGGCATCCCGGCGACTGAAATTAAATATATCTACGATCCATACTTTCGGGCGAGCAATACCAACGCCTTCGAGGGCTACGGCATCGGCCTGCCTCTCAGTCGTAACGTTGTCAATATGCACCAGGGCGATCTGCTGGTGACCTCAGAACTAAGCGAAGGGGTAACGGTCGAGATAAGACTTCCCATAGCTAGCTAACGGGTTTTTCGCCATTCTAATGCCGCTCTAATCTCCTTCTTAACGAATTCTAATTCGACTCTTATAGCATTCTAATTCTACGCTTAGACTGCTCTAATGTGCTGGCGGTAGCTTTGTCATAAAGAATTTTAACTGATAAAGCGACTATGAAAACTATTCTTATTCCGACTGATTTTACGATTGAATCTCTCAATACGTTAAAGGAAGCGCTCAAACTTCAAAGCGAAAAGGTTGACATTATCCTGGTCTATTTCGCAGGTACTCCGGACTCAATAACGGAGTTACTTTTTTTCTCAAAAGGAAGCTACCTCTCTTCATTTCAGGGGGAAAGATTTCGAGAAGCGTGTCAGATCCTGCTCAATACCTACACCTCAAGGATCAACTCGTTCCAGATTGAGTTGTTCAGCGGTTTCTGGCAGCGTGTGTTCACAAGCTTTCTGGAAATCAATCACGTAGACGAGATTTTTATTCCCGAAAACTATTCCATGAAATTGGATAACCCCCGTAGTTTCGATCCGCTTCCCTATTTTAAGAAATGCTCACTGCCCATGACGACTATTTCCTGGGATTCAAATGTAAGTGTGCCCGAAAAAGACCGGGTTGCCGAACTCTTTTTACAAACATCCCATGCTTAGTTTCCGCGAAAAAATTCATCCGGGCTTCGCTTATGGCGGCTTTTTGGCAGGATGCCTGTGCTTATTTCTGGTTCTCATGACTAATGCTTCCAGTCCCGATCGCCTGATTCTGGGTAATTGGGAGGAGGTCGCGTGGCAATACGAAAAAGTGAATGTTCATCCAGAAAAAGAAACCCTGGCGGGGCAGGTAATCGAGGATGGTAGACGCCAGCGAATCGCCAGCGGTTTAATCATCCATAAAGCCGAAAAATGGCAGTTCCTGCCGGATGGTATCTTGCGCCTTTCGAAAGGGCAAGCATCGAATAACTTGGTTCAGTGGTCGCTGAAGGGCCGGGGACACGTGCTTTTGATGCAGTACAACAAGGCGCTGGAAGAGAGCTATACTATTGCCAAACTTACTGAAAACGAAATGGTACTGCACTTCCATACCGACATTGAAGTGCGGGGCATTGCTAAAATTACGTTTAAAAAAATTAGATAATCCATGCTCAGAAAATTCAGCAACAGCCGAAGTCTCATGGATAATATCCGCCTGGGAAGCCTCACTGCATTTGCCGCAGGGATGGTCAATGTCGCCACGTTGATCATCTTCTTTGCTTTTGCGTCCAATGTTACGGGGCACTACGCTATCCTGGCCGAAGAAATTTCCAAGGGAGAGTGGTACCAGGTGGCGGTAGTGATGGCCTGGATACTGCTTTTTTTGATTGGTAGCTTTATCTCCAATTTCATCATTATCAATCTCAATCGTAAGAATGCCCACGTGGCGCACGCGCTGCCCTTGCTGCTGGAAATAGCTTGCCTGCTCACGGTGGGGATTTACGGGCAGTATTATTACCAGGGTACGCTCACCGAAACAGAAATTCTGGTAGCATTTATGCTGTTTGCGATGGGGCTTCAAAATGGGCTTACCGCCAGCATCTCTAATTTTTCGGTCAAGACCACGCACCTCACCGGACTTACTACCGACCTGGGGATTCTCTTCTCAATGTTTACCCAGAGACAGTACCGTGCTAACGCCGTGTTGGTAGGGAAGGCCAAACTTCTTATGGCTATTGCCATATCTTACCTGGCGGGTGGCGTTGCAGCCGGATTGCTCTACAAACAGTTGGAATTCAAAGTTTATTATATCGTTGCGCTGGTGATAGTCGTCGTTATCCTGTATGACTATTCAAAACTACGGCTCCTGAAGCTTTTTGGTCGGCGTGCTCGAACTCCCTTCAAACAAACCACCCAACCCTTGGCATCACCCGAACACGAGCAGGCAATAAAAGATGTTGGAGAACTGGTTTGACGAGTCTCTGGTAGTTAAAAGGCCGAATTCAAGAACAAGGTGGCAATCAAGCTGCCCAGCCAATTCTGGAAAGTTGAATTACTTGGCCCCAACTTTCTTGGCCCATCCTTCATACAACCCCAGCATTTCTTTCATTTTTTCGGGCATCGTGGCGGCCAGGTCATTCGTCTCGGAGCGATCTTTGGCTATGTTGTAAAGTTCCCAATCATTGTCTTCGATTTTGGACGATACCAGTTTCCAATCCCCTTGCCGCACCGCCCGACAACCAAAATGTTCCCAGGCGATGAAGTCATGCGGCTCGCGCGTTTTTTCTTGCAAAATGGGGACCAAACTCTTTCCTTCCATCGGCTTTACTTTGCGTCCGCCAAAGGTAGCCGGATGCGCGGCCCCGGCCACTTCCAGACAGGTGGGCATCAAATCCATGATGTGGCCGACCTGGTCGGTTTGTAAGGCTTTCTTGACTAATTTTGGATAATGCACGATTAGCGGGGTAGAGATACCGCCTTCGTGGGTGTACTGCTTGTAAAGCCGGAAGGGCGTATTGCCCAGGTTGGCCCACTCCATGCCGTAGGCGTCGTACGACCATTTCTGGCCCGTCGGCGTCACGAGCGAGCGTTTGTAAGCCTCGGGTTCCAGGTCGCGTTTAGCGCGGCCCGTCAGCACCTCGGCGCAGGCCCCGTTGTCGGAGAGGAACATAATCAGCGTGTTATCCAGTTGTCCGGTGGCTTTCAGCTTATCCACGATGCGGCCGATGCCCGCATCCAGGCGGGTAATCATACCCGCGTAGGCGGCCATTTTCAAGTCCCAATCATCTTTGTTGGGCGCGTCTTCCCAGGCCGGGATGCGGTCGTCGCGCTCAGAAAGAACCGCGCTTTTGGGCAAAAGCCCCATTTTCTGCTGCCGCGCGTAGCGGTCTTTCCGCAGTTGATCCCAGCCTTTCAAGTACTTGCCCCGGTACCTGGCTATTTCCTCGTCGGGCGCGTGGATGGGCCAGTGCGGGGCGGTGTAGGCCACGTACATGAAGAATGGATCTTTCTTAGCGGCTTTGGTGGCGTCGTCGATGTAGCCAACGGCGTAGTCGGAAATGGCATCGGTCAGGTAAAAGTTTTCGGGAATTTTGTAGGGTTCGTTGTCTTCCAGAATCAGGCGACCCGGCAACAGGCGATAGTAGCTATTGGCCCCGCTGATGAGGCCGAAGTACTTATCGAAGCCCCGTTGCAGCGGCCAGTCGGGACGTTCCTCGCCCACGTGCCACTTGCCCGACATATAAGTCCGGTAGCCTGCCGACTTCAAAACCTCGGCGACGGTGACTGTCTCGCGGCTCAGCCAGCCCTGGTAAGGTGTCTCGCGACTGTGATCGACATCCTTCGTAACCATGCCGCCCATACCTGCCTGCTGCGGATAGACGCCCGTCAGGAGCGATGCCCGGCTCGGGCAGCAGCGGGCGGCGTTGTAGAACTGCGTGAATTTCACGCCCCCGGCGGCGAGTTTGTCCAGGTTGGGTGTACTGATTTCTGACCCGTAACAGCCAATGTCGCTATAACCCATGTCGTCTACCATGATGAGGACGATATTTGGTTTTGTTTGGGCAAAGGCGCTAAGAGCAGAACCCAACAGCAGGACGATTGTCGACAGTTTCATTTTCATAAGTATGTAGGTATTTTCTTATCGGTAAAAAGCCGCCGGAAGCCGTGTATCTACTGCCATGGTGGTCTTGATGAGGAAATGAAACAAATACGAGTCGGAATATTTGCCACAAAATGAAGGCAATAGTTTCCCCAAAAAGTCAGGATTGACGATAAAAAGGCCTTGGTACTCAATTTTAGGGGATTAGTTTTTACCTAAAAAAATTTAACCTAACGTTATAATCATGAAAATCAAACATTGGGCGGGCCTACTCCTGCTTACCGCGCAAGCGGCATTTCTGACGGCTTGCGACAACACCGCCGAGCAGAAGAAAACCCCTAACTCAGAAATGAACGACGTCACCAAGCTCGGTGCCGACGAAAGCCGGGCCGCAATCGGCGTCGGGGATGGCAACCAAGACGAGGTGGGCGAGTACCCGGCCAACCAAGCCAACCTGCACCCCGATTCGATACGACGCGACACCAACGACATCCGGCGGCCGCAATAAATAGCGCGAGGGTACTTTGGGGCAATTTTTCTATTTTTGGAAAAATTCTCA
>JBBRDE010000266.1:0-8046 GCA_038204185.1 Cytophagales bacterium | reverse complement strand
ACCTTACTCATATAGTGTACCGACAACTTGTAAGTCCCGGTAGCGTCTGTTACTACCTCGTTGAAAAGTACACCGTTGGCAAAGGGTTTTCCCAGGTTTACCTGCTGTCCGTTGGAAGAAGCACCACAGTTTACTATGAATGCGGTACCTAATAGCACAGCATTCTCAGCCTCATAATCACTGATAAATATCGACTTGATTACATTGGGGTCTTCATCCGCTGGGTTGCGACCCACGCTACTTACCGCAATGCGATCCAGCTTTGCACCTGACTTCGCATAGGCTACCGTAATATGGTGTGTACCCGCCGTAAGGAAATAGGCAAAGCTCCGCTCTTCCCCACCCTGACTGTAATGAAACTTCTTCCAGTACCAATCATACAGGTTATTGCTTAATCCTGCCCAAGGACGGAAAGGCTCGTCATCCACCTTGATCCAGTAGGTATCACCAGCTCCACCTTTTGACTGAATTTTCCCCCAAACGTCGTAGTGATCGGTTTCGTCTACCGTTACCTCAAATACCACCTGCCCGGCTGCATCGGGGGCAGCGCCCATTGCACCTTCGGCTGATTCAATATATTGTCCATTGCCAGCCTTGGGAGCTGAATTTATTGCCCAGTTTGAACCAATTGATGTAGCAGATTCGGCTTCCTTGAAATAAGTTACGTCCGTCTGCACCAGACCCCAGGGTTGCGCGGCGGGTGTACATGATAGCGCAGGCTGTGGTGCCATACTCACGGCCGCACTGCTGTTGGTAAATACTACCTGATCCAGTTCAATAATTCCGTTCGGAAATTCCAGAGTCAAACGGTGTTTCCCTTCTTTGAGATCATAAAAGCGAGGAATTTTGTACCAGCCAAGGGCCGAACTTGGAATACCCCCAACCGTAGAAAAATCACTACCATCCATCTTAATTTTAATACTTCCGTTGGCTGATAATCGGGCTCTTATCCACAAGCGATACGACTCGGGTTGATCCAGATCAAAATCAAAGTGTACTTGCTTGGCAATATCCGATACACCAGCCTGACCAGGATTGCCCTGAATGAACAGTTGATTGGAGGCTTCGGTATCAGACTTTATTTCCCACTGACTTCCCAGATACTGTGCACACTCGGCCTCGAAGGTCCGAAGCGTGGCGGGTTGCTCTACCCAGGGATCATCCATACCATTGAGATTACTGGAATTAATGTAGGTAGGCTCAGGAATAGAAGGCGTAGAAGTGTGATTGAGATAAATGGTACCGATATTGGTCAGGTTTCCGTTGCTATCAAAGTAGTTGGCGCTAGCCACGTTGGTAGACCCATAGTTGGAGTTGGGCTGAAAGTAGGCATAGCGCTCCACGTAGTCGAGTTGCTCAAGGTACGGCAGGGCTAGTTGCAGAAAGGCCGCCTGTACCGAATTGTCGCGGTTGGGGTTGGCATTGAACTCCGTAATCCAGATGGGTAGCTGGTAATCATTATGCACCTGTTGGAGGTACGCTTTGAAACGGTTAAATACCTGCTGCGGATCCGCAAAGGGAGAGTTTTGCGGGCTGCTGCCCCAATCATACCAGTGCACAGCCACAAAGTCAAATCGTACGTCTTTGGCTTTGGCAATTTTTTTAAATTCTTTAAGCCAGGTGGTAGGACCATTCTCGCGGGGGGCCGGGGTACCCAGGCGCATACCTGTTCTCATGATATTTTCAAAGTAGGCCACCGCCACAGCCGGATCACACAGGTTGTTGTATTGTCCCGACTGATCGCTGCAATTATCTGACTCATTGAAGCCCAGCAGATGGTTTACCTGGTATTTTGCAATGATACCGTTCAGGCTGGCATCCGAAGTTGCTCCGGCACCCCACGTCATGGGTACGTACTCGTCGTTAGCTTTGGAGGTATTGGTTGCCGACCAGCTATAAAACCAACCCGCATCCAGCCCGGTTATAAAGCCACCCGTTCCTTTTTTGGTCACCCAGTTCCACGGCAATACCCGGATAAAACTCACGTTTCCGCGCAGAGCAGCGGGCATAGTTTCGATGATCAGGTCTTGCTCCGAGGCAATGTATACGTTACTCTTACTGGTACCGTTCTCCTCCACCGCAAACGTGGCCATGTAGCCACGCTTCAACATAAAAGACTGCGTGGCATTGTCCATCGCATTCGGGATAGAAGTACCCGCGTAGACAGTGCTTTCGGCCAGTTCGGCGCTGTTACCCGTAAGGCCAGTTCCACTGAAAATTTCGAGTGGATAGTATTCAGAAGAGATCGCACGTACAACAGCGCCAGCCTGGTAGTACTGGTTGATGCGGAAGTCCTGCTGGTACACACCGGCCGCATCCAGTACCCAAAAAGCTGCCAGTTGCTGAGCCACCAATTGCTCAGGCGTAGTAGCCTGGAAGCGAACCCAGGATTCAGCGTCCAGCAAATTGACCGTCGCTCCGGCACCAAGGCCATCATTTAGGGCAAAGTAGGTGTCCGTCTCGTAGTCAAGGGACAGTACCCCGTTGACCAGATGGTTTTGAAAACGGAGTGTACTACCCTCGGCGGTAATACCTATTTGCGCGCATTCAAAGACCACATCCCCGATCACTTCAAGTGAAGCTTCATCAATGTAAAGATTGTATTCAATCGGCTTTCCGGGGTCCAGCTCCCCCGCTTTGGGGTGCTTATCTTTTATTAAATCCGGCTCAGCGACACAAATCTGGTACTCCTTTTTTCCATCGGGGCTCAGGCAATAAATTTTCTCTTTTTTGGGTTTCTTTTCTTTCCCGTTTTTGGGCTCCTTCTCTTTCTTCTCTTTGGGGGGCTTGCTTACCCATTTTTCTTCATTGCCCTCCCGCCAGTTGTTTTCATTAAAAAAATCATTGTTTGCCTCGCCGGTCCAGTACAGGTACTTGCCCTTGTGGCCACAGGAAGGGGGTGTGGAACTTGTGGAGGCGTGCGCTACGGGTAGCAGGGTACCCATCCACAAAACAAACAGACTCAGGTATAACTGTCTCATGAGATTTAGAAATAATCAGTGATTGAATTTTGAAGTATTTACGGTTCCAAAAGTAGCGGACTGATTACTGAAACAGGGGGGCAAATCGTGCAGTGTACAGGGTAGTAAATTCAATTTGATCGGGAATTAGTACAAATCCACCGAAAAGCCATCTCTTCATTAGGGGTTCTATTAGTAAGTAGGCCGCCCGGCGGCCCGGAAAGAACTACTCTAGGGGGTTCTGATCTTCCGCGCGTTTCCTTTCAATCGGCTTTACGCTGACCCTGCCATTTATCCTTGGAGCGTACCTGCCCTCCTAGCTCAGGCCGTCAATAGTTTTCCTATTAAAGATCTGCAATCAGAATATGCCCGCAGCTCTCGCACACGTCTTTTCCAGCTAGCCCCTGGGCAAGTGTTCAAATCTCAGGCCGTAAAAAGATTCAGAATTGCCTCCATCTCGGAGGCGGGCTTTACCTGCTGCTCTGCGAAATCGACCGGGACGCCGGGGCTTTTCCCCCACAGCAGCGGCCGAGTGCAGGTTGATGTGATGCCAGGTGTAGATCGATGTCCGGGAGATGGCCTGCATCAACTCCTCCCTGTGTTCATCCGATTTGTAATTGCATACCTGCTGGGACAGCAATAGCAGGCTGTAATGGCAAGAGAAATGGGTCTATTCAACTACGCCGGGCTTTTTTTACAAATGCGCTACTCCTTCGGCGCACTAATCACCCCCAGCCACCGCCCCATCCAGTAGGGCAGCAGCCAAATATCCCCCGCGCTGTTCTCGGACGAGCCCTTGCCGTTGCTGTCCAGTTGGAAGGTGTTGGCGTTGTGCCGCCGGATGGGGCGCTCGTCGGGCGGCAGCACTTCGGCGGTCGTTTGCCCGCGAAAATTTGGGTCGATGAGTTTAATGTCCTGGCGGTGGCTGTTCTTGATGCCCCAGTCGATCAGGTCGAGCGGGTATTCTTTCAAATACCAAACTGCCTCCGGCAGGTCGAAGTTTGGTGTTCCGGTAAGGGCGGTGAAAATATTCCAGGCCCCTTCTTTTTCGGGGCGCTCGGCTTGCCAGTGGTCGAGGATGGCTTGCTTGTACTTAGCCCGCAGCGTATCGTTAAAGGCGTAACGGTACAGGCCCCAGTAGCCCACGAAGTACATCTCATCATCCGAATGGTTCCAGCCATCCGAGAGGTTTTGGGCCAGGGCGCCCGCTTCGTCGGTGGCCTGACCGATTTCGCTCATTGGGCGCATGAGGTTTTCCAGGTAGCCTTCTTTTTGCAGGAGTTCGAGTGCCTTGGTCTTGTATTTTTCTTTTTTGGTAAAATGATACGCTGTTTGCAGCATCGCCGTGATGTTGGATGAGTTCAGCTTGCGGTCGCCGATATTGGTCGGGAAGCCGTTGACGTAAGCCGGATTCCACTTGCCCCATTGGGTGGGCTTGCCGTCGTAATCGATCATGTACATATCGTGGTCTAAAATGTGACCCATGAGCGTGTCGATGAGGGCGATGGCGCGCTGCTTCATTTTGGGATCGTCCAGCAATTCGGCCATCGCGCCAAAGGCAAAAATGTGGCCGATGGCTTCGTCACTGCTCGTGGTGGCCTTCCAGTCCCACTCGGGATTGTCGGAATGCTGCCAGCGATCCGGGTCGGCCAGTTGGTCGATGTAGCCCCGCCGCTCGAAGGAACGCGAAGGAAAACCTGCCACCGGATTGATGGTATAAAGCCGCTCCATGGCGTCCAGCGACTCGCGACAGTTTTGCAGCGCTTCGGGTTCCTTTGTTACCTTGTACCGAAATATTTCCCCGGCCAAATACATCGACGTCCACAGCCCGTCATTGTCCGAATCCTGCATATAACCCGTACTCAGGTTTCCCTTGTCCATACCCACCTGCGTGGCGTTGAAGCCGTTGCGGATGTGGCGCGACCGGACCTGTTGGTCGTAGAAAACAGCCTTATCGTGGAGCGTCATGGACTTGAATTTCAGTTCGCCCAAGCCTGATTTTGTCAGAATCAATATTGAGTTTTCCGAGCCTTCGGCAATGTCCACCACCTCGTTGCCCGGCAGCCAGCGCTCGCCGTAGTAGTAGTCGATATTCCCCGTAGCATCCACGGCAAAGGTCCCCTGCGAGGTGCCGAACCAGGTTTTATCGCCAATCGACTTGACCGCCGTAATGTCGGTGGCGGGAAGTTTGGTTTTCATCTCCGATTTTTTTGTTGCAGGATTCCATTCCAGATAACCCGCCGAAGTACCGATGATGACTTTGGCCTGATCGCTAAGGTCGAAAGCCGTGAAGTCCGCTCCGTCCAGTACTTTGGTCAATTCCAGCGAGGCGGGCGTAAAGGTGTGCAAACCCGTTTTTGTCAAAATCCAGAACTGCAGCTTCTGCGGCTGGTATTTTATGTCGAGAACATCGGCTACTTTTTCCTGCCATACCTTTTTATTTTCCACTGAAAATTTCAGTTCACTTCCGTCAGAAACCAAGAGTGTAAAATCCTCCCCAACTGCAAAAAATTTAGCGTCTGCCAGTCCATGTTCGTCGTAGAGCGACCCCGCCCAGGCATCGCTCAGCACGGCCTTGTCGCTCAGGAACACGAATTGATTTTGGTATAAATCCAAATCGTTGATTTTCTTGTCTTTGATAAACCGATACCGGCCATCCGTCACGATTTTGCCAGGGTAGAGGAATTCGCCGCCATGCGGTTGCATCAGCCCTTCGGACGACAGGATTTTCACCACGCCGTTGCGGTCGGTGCGGACTTTTTTCAAGTCGGTATTTGGGGAATTGAGGTAGTATTTTACGCTGTATTCTTGCAGGAACGGCTTGTCCTGGTAGGGACGTTGGGCGATTGTTTGACCAAACGCAAAGCATAAAAAGAGGACGAAAATAGATTTTTGCATATTTATTGACTTTAAAGCTAAATTGTGACTTATCATTTTTTTACATTCGCCGGATCCACTACCACATACTTGATCGTTTCTCCCTTCCCTCCCTTACTGTAAGAATACGTAATCCGCAGCAGCCCATCGGCGCTCTGCGTCAGGCAGGGATAGGAAAAACTACCCTTGTCTTTCGGTTCGTTCTCTAAATACGATTTCCACTTCCAGCTTTTTCCTTCGTCATCCGAGAGGAACAGCGCTAGGCGGTAGCGTCCGTCTTCGAGGTCATTGCCGACGAAGGCCCAGGAACCGTCGCGCAGGGCCAGCAGTTCCACGCTGGCCGCATTCGGAATGTCCGTCTTGGTGGCCGCCGACCAGCTTTGCCCGCCATCTGCCGACTCGCTGACCTGTACCCGCGTGGGCCAATCGCCGCTGTCGCGGAGGTAGGCCACCAGATTTCCGTTTTTTCTCTGTGCCAGAGCGGGTTGAATCGGCCCGCGCCCCACGAGTGGCAGGCTGGGTAGCCAGGAGGCTCCATCATCCTCTGAAATTGCCATGAGCGAAAAATTATAGCCGTCGGAATACAGCGGTAGGACGATTTTCTTGTTCCCCAGCAAAAGCGGCTTGATGCGGGTCATCCAGCCGATGCTGCGCTTGCTGGGGTCGGTGGCCGCTTCGGCGATCATGGCATCGTAGCGCGGGGCGTACTCGGCCCAGCCGATCGGGTGTTCGGGTAGCGATTCCAACTTAGCCGCCACCTCGGCAGCGAATTCATCGCCTGGTTTCAGCAAAATATTATCCTGCCAATTCCAGTTGGGCGCCCCTTCGCTGCTGTAGTCCATGGCGGTGCGCAGGCGCAGGATTGACTGCTCCCAGCGATTGGCCTGCACGGCAATCCAGACAAGAAAAAGCTTCTTTTCGTGGTTCAGAAAAAGCACGGGGTTGCAGTCGGGCAGGTGGGGCGTGTCGGCCAGCAGGAAGGGAGGTGACCACTGCTTACTCCCCTTTTTCAGCCTCGCCCCCATGATGCGCACATCGTCGGCGGTGCGCTCGCCGCTGCCCTGAAACCAGGCCACGAGCTGGTCGCCGTTGGGTAGTTCGACTAGGCTGCTGCCGTGGGCGTGTTCGGGTTGCGCGGGGAAAATCTGGGTTTCGGAAACTTTTGGTGTGGGTTTCGCTGCGGGCTGTCCGTAGGCGGCGAAGACCGTTGTAATCGTCAAAAAATATATAAGGTGTATTTTCTGGTGCATGAAGTTGGCCCTTGATGTGGCTTAATTACTGATTTACGCTCCGATTAGGCTATCCCAGCGTTAACAAAATGATTACAAATGCGGGCTGAAAATTACGCTGAGGTTATCAATTCCGCCATTTGCGCAAATCGAAGACAGATTAACGCAAAATGCGACGTGCAATGGTTTGAAAACTACTAAATTTAGGTTTCTAAATATAAAATGGTCAGATAGTACTATTTGGCTAGACAACTATTCCTGAAAACCTATCGTAACAAACTCTTCTTAACCATGAATCAGCCCAACGTAGCTTTACTCTGCCAGGTAATCGACGGTGACCGATGTGCCTTTGGAAAACTTTACCAAATGTACCGTAAGCCCGCCCTACGCTTCTGCGTCACGCTGCTCAAAGACGAAGCAGAAGCCGAAAACATCCTCCACGAAGTTTTCCTGAAAATTTGGGAAAGAAGGGAGCAGATCAATCCCGATCTGAATTTCAACTCCTATTTATTCACCTGCCTTCGGAACTACGCCTTCGATCACTTCAAGCGCTTGGAAAAAGACCGGCGGTTGCGGGAGCAATACCTGCAACAAATGACGCACCGACTACCCGAAGAGGCCGAAGAAAAAGACGAGCATTTCCAGCTATTGGACGAAGTGGTAGGTAGCCTATCCGAAAAGAGAAAGCAGGTGCTTGTGCTCAATGTGTATGAGGGCAAATCCTACCAGGAAATCGCCGAGCTGATGCACATCTCCAAGAATACCGTCAAAAACCAACTGGTCAAGGCCCGGCAGATTCTGCGCGATCAGTTTGCGGTGGCCTTCGCTTAATTTTGAATGAGTGAGTAGAATTCGCTGCCTTCTCATTTCAGGGCTTGTTCGCAGTTCATTCTTAACACAAAGAAAACATTCCCCCGATAGCCCGATTGGTTGACTGGGTCGTATTATGTGTAAACCAGCCCATTAGTACCGATGCCACC
>JBBRDE010000265.1:0-8073 GCA_038204185.1 Cytophagales bacterium | reverse complement strand
CGGACGGGGTGTTTCGGCCTGTGCGGTCTGTGACGGCTTTTTCTTCCGGGGGCAGGATGTGGTGGTCGTGGGCGCGGGTGATACCGCCGCCGAGGAAGCCAGTTACCTGGCCAAGCTTTGTCGCAAAGTGACGGTTCTGGTGCGGCGTGATGAAATGCGGGCATCCAAAATCATGCAGAAGCGCCTGATGTCACTAACCAACGTCGAGATTCTCTGGAATACCGAAACCGTAGAACTGATCGGCGAAGAGGAGCTGGAAGCTGTAAAAGTGCTAAACAATCAGACCGGTAAAGAAACCCTGCTGGATGTTACGGGATTTTTTGTAGCGATAGGCCACAAACCGAACACCGATATATTCAAGGATTATCTTACACTCGATGAAGCGGGCTATATTCTAACGGTTAAAGGTACCAGCCGTACTAATATTGAAGGCGTGTTTGCCTGTGGTGACGCCCAGGACTTCGTATACCGTCAGGCGGTGACGGCGGCGGGTACGGGGTGTATGGCTGCCCTGGACGCAGAGCGTTACCTGGCTGCTCATACCCTGATGGCCGAAGAACAGGAAATGTAGAAGATTTGTGATTATTCAGGAAGGGGGTACCCTTCCTTTTCTTTTAATAAAAATATGAGAGTAAAAATAGGAATAGGCTTGCTGTGGTTCCTATGTGCAGTTGTAGTGCAGGGATATGCCCAGGAGAGAGGAAAGTTTCGTAAGAATCCCAAAATAAAACAAAATACTAGCGACACCCATAATCCCAATTTTCCGGTAGTAGAGCCTCAACGGGAACCGGAAGATGATTTTAAGGTAGAGACCTCTAATCTGCAATTTCAGAGCCAGTTTGAACCGACCAAGCCGCTCAATCCCGTGGTCAATGAAGATACGACCACCATTGACGAGGGCGAAACAGAGGTGCTGGAGGTAGTGGATTCCATGCAGATTGGCGACGAATGGGTCAAAATTGCCGATTATTATGTGATTTGGGATGCGCGGGCCATCAATCCTTACGGAATGGATCCCCTGGAATTCAACGAAACCGTTGACCTGAAACTTTATGATCCGGCGGAAAATCGATTCTGGAACACACCCGTGGAGGGTCCGCGCGTAACTTCTAACTTTGGCTTTCGCTGGGGACGCTGGCATACCGGCACTGATATCGACCTCGAAACGGGCGACCCTATCTACAGTACCTACGACGGCATGGTACGCGTAGTAGGCTTCGATGGCAGTGGTTATGGTCGCTTCGTGATGGTGCGGCACTACAATGGGCTGGAAACACTCTACGGGCACATGTCCAAACCTCTCGTGGAGTCAGGCCAGATTGTGAAAGCAGGTGATATACTGGGACTGGGCGGCAGCACGGGACGAAGTTCGGGCTCCCACCTGCACTACGAGAACCGCTACGAAGGAAATCCCTTCGATTCCAAGAATGTTTTCGATTGGGAAAAACAGCAGGTCCGGTCGGATCATTTTACGCTTACTTCTCAGGTATGGGACTACAAGCGGGGAGGTCGCACGACAAAAAACGAATTTGAGGAAAGTGAAAAACCCGTGTACGTGCGTACCCTGTTGCACCGTGTTCGCTCGGGCGATACCCTGTCGTCCATTGCCAGCCGCTACGGCCTGAACGTGGCGTCATTGGCTAAACTCAACCGTATCTCGACGCGCTCTACCTTGCACATTGGGCAAAAAATACGCGTGAAGTAGGTTTTTTTCTCCCATCACACACGATTATCGTCTTTAGCTATGAAACTGGATATTTTAGCCATTGCCTCTCATCCCGACGATGTGGAACTGGGCTGTGCGGGAACGCTGCTGGCGCAAATGGCGCTTGGAAAAAAAGTAGGGATTCTGGATTTGACGCGGGGTGAACTGGGTACTCGAGGTACTCCCGAAGGCCGTGTTTCCGAGGCTGCCGATGCCGCCCGTATCCTGGGCGTAGCGGTGCGCGACAATGCAGGACTCGCCGACGGATTCTTCCAAAATGATGAAATCCACAAGCGATCGATCATTGCCTACATCCGCCACTATCAGCCCGATATCGTCCTAGCCAATGCGTTCAGCGACCGCCACCCTGACCACGGCCGGGCTTCTGAACTTATTGCCGAAAGCTGCTTCTATGCGGGCCTGCGCATGATCGAAACTTTGGACGAAGCAGGCAAGCCGCAGGAGTCTTGGCGACCCAAAAATGTCTTTCATTTTATTCAGGATCGCTATATCAAGCCCGATTTTGTGGTCGATGTTACCCCGCATTGGGATAAGAAAGTAGAGGCGATACTGGCTTTTAAAAGTCAATTCTTTGTTCCAGAAGCCCAGGGGGATGATTCGGAGCCTCAAAGCTATATTTCGAGTCCTGAGTTTTTGGACTTCATTCGGGCGAGGGCCGAGGAAATGGGCCACGCCATTGGGGTCAAATACGGCGAAGGATTTACCAGTAAGCGTCAGCTTGGTGTTTCGGATCTGTCGGTCTTCTGCTAGGGAGACAACCGACCGATCGTCCAGCCACCGGAAGCATCGAGCGCGTACTCGATTCGATCGTGCAGACGACTTGGTCGTCCCTGCCAAAACTCGATGCGGTCGGGCACCAGCCGGTAGCCTCCCCAGTGCGGCGGGCGCGAAACAGGCTGGTCGGCAAATTGTTTTTCGTATTCATTCTGCTTTTCTTCTAAAATCTCCCGGGTCGGTAAGCGTTCGCTTTGGTGCGATACCCAGGCTCCGATTTGGCTCGCCCGGGGACGAATGGCAAAGTAGTCGTCCGACTTTTGCGCACTGACTTTCTCCACCCTCCCTTCAACACGTACCTGCCGCTCTAAATCCACCCAAAAAAAAGTCAGGCTGGCGAAAGGATGTATGGTCAAATCCCGTCCTTTCCGGCTGTGGTAATTGGTGTAAAATACAAAGCCGCTTTGATCCAGCTCTTTCAACAGAACAATCCGGCTGTGGGGACGGTTGTCTTCACCCACAGTACTAATATGCATCGCATTGGGCTCTGGGAGGCCGGATTCAAAGGCTGCGTCGAACCAGTGTCGGAATTGTACCAGGGGATTTCGATCGACCGCATTTTCAGTAAGGCCATTCAGCGTGTATTCCTTACGAAGGTCGGTAATTTTATGACTCATGCTAATGTGGTAAATTAAAGGTTACTATGACAAATTTAACCATTTCAAAGAAAGATTGTTAATTTTGTGGTTCTACGACTTACGAAACACCGATTACAATGGCTCAGCAAGAACACGATGCACGGAACGCAGACGAACAAAAACCGTTGAATCCAATTCCGGTGGATGATCCGAGCACCTCTCCTGAAAATAAAGTGGAATCAGAGGAAGATACCGAAGAACAAGCAACTTCCCCACAAGGCGTGGAAGAACATGTCCCCGTTGAAGAGGAGGTTATGAACCTGGATCTGGCCAATGACGATGGAACCGACGAGAACGAAACGGACGTATTGGTTCCCGAAATCGGTCCTGCCAGTCACGATATGGAAGCAACGCCTACTTTGGACGATATGGAGGACGAAACGCACCTGGCTATTTCGGGTAGGGTCGACGAAGATCCTGAGTTGTTGGGTAAGGCTTACGAAATGGCCGAAGCAGCCGCAGATCACGGTCAACAGGAGGAAGTTCCGAGTATGCCAATAGCTAATGCTACTAGCGAAGAATCACCTGAAACCAAAGTGGGCGATCTCGAAGAAACTGATTCCAGCACGGATTCACAAGATGCCGGACTGGCAGAAGAAACCGCTCAGCATGTAAAATCATCAGTTGACGAAGAGGAAAATGAGGATGACGACACTTCCATTGAAGCAGCGGCTGATGACGAGGATGATGCCGAAGAAGCGGATGATATTGAGTATGGTCAGCTTAGTAAGGCGGAACTAATAGCCGTGCTTGACAAAGAGATGGAGGACCTTTCGGCCCCGACCGTGGCGACGGCACGTTTTAAAAAGGCCGATGCCCTGGTAAAAGAAATAAGGCCCATTCTGGATCAACTAAAACGGAATGAGTGGAATGGCGCCAAAGAAAAATACGTGACCGATACGGGATCGGAGGATGGATTTGAGTATAAGCACGATGAGAACACCCGGCGCATCGAAGAACTCACGAAAGAAATCCGATCGAAACGCAAAGACTTCTTTCAAAAACTCGAAAAGAGCAAGGATCAGAACTTTACCCAGAAGACTGAATTATTACAGCGCCTGCGCGAACTAGTTGACACTGACGATAGTCACGAAACTGGAGCGGCCGATATAAAAAGTAGTTGGGAAGAATTTAAGAAAATACAGGAAGAGTGGAAACAGGCTGGAAACGTATCGTCACCCCACAATGGTACCCTCTGGGCTACCTACAATGCCTTAATTGACCGTTATTTCTCGAACCGGAATATATATTTCGAGTTAAAGGAGCTGGATCGCAAACGCAATTCGGAACTGAAAACAGAGTTGTGCGAGAAGATAGAAAACCTGGTAAAGACGCTGGGAAATCGCCCGATGACGCGGGAATTATTGAACGAGGGAAACCAGATTTTTGAGGATTATAAGCATGTAGGTCCTGCTCCCCGCGAGGAGCAGGAAGTCCTGTGGCAGCGGTTTAAAAAATCCTTGGATACGCTCTACGATGCGCGCCGTGCACAGTACGACGACCAAAAAAAGACCATGGTGGAGGTCTATGAGCAAAAATCAAAAATTTACGAAGCAATCGTACCTTACACGACCTTTTCGTCGGGTAGTATCAATGAGTGGAATACCAAGTCGAAGGAGATTATCGCGCACCAAGAGGCCTGGGTAGCTACAAAAGGCCCCATGCCGCGCGAAGAAGGTAAGCAATTGAGCAAAAAATTCTGGGCGGCCTTGAAAACGTTTTTTAGTAATAAAGGTGAATTTTTCAAGCAGCTGGAATCCAAACGGGAGACTAACCTGAAGGCCAAAACGGAACTTTGCGAGCAAGTGGAGCAGATTGTGGAATCCGGCGAAGACACGCCCGCCAACACACAGCGCATCATTGAATTGCAGAAACAGTGGAAGGGGGTCGGGCAGGTACCCGAGAAATTCAAAAACTCCATATATACACGCTTCAAACAAAGCTGTGACGCTTACTTTGAACAAAAACGTTCGAAAAACAAGGAGCAGGACAAGGATTTTGATGACAATCTGGCCCAGAAGAAAAAGCTCTGCGAGCGCATCGAAAAAGCCGCGGCCGATCCCAAGGATTCTACCCTATCACATTTGAACGATTTTAAGGAAGAATGGGCTAAGATCGGGTTTGTGCCCCGCAAGGAAATGCAGACCATTCAGAAACGGTATATTGCCGCGATTAACGATTACGTAAGTGCCATCGGTAAACTTTCTACGAAGGAGAAAGAGCAAGTGGTGTTGGAAAGTGAAGTGGAAATGGTGAAGGAAGGTGATTCCAGCCGCAACCTCTACCGCAAGGAGAGTGATATTCGGCGCAAGGTTACTCAACTGGAAAATGACATTGCATTATGGCAAAACAACATTGAGTTCTTTGCTAAATCCAAATCGGCGGATAAATTAAAAGCCCAGTTTGAGGAAAAAATTAAGAAAGCCTCCGACCAATTAAATGATTTAAAGCACCAACTGACTATTATTCAGGAAGCTATCTGATGGAGACGATAGCGCAACTAAATATTTTTAAGTATTTAGTTGCGCTATATATTTCCAAAGGCTACTTTTGCACCACAATTAATCGCCTCCATAGCTCAGCTGGTAGAGCAACTGACTTGTAATCAGTAGGTCGTTGGTTCGATCCCGACTGGGGGCTCTTGAAAGCCGAAACATTTGTTTCGGCTTTTTTGTTTGTCAATCCCTGCTGGCAGAATTACTGGTTTATATTCAGTAGGTCGTTGGAGGCCCGTGCCTTCCGATTCCAACTGAGGGCGCTTTAAAATTTAGCACTTAGCGTTTATGCGTTAAGTGCCTTTTTATTTGTACAACTCAATGGGCATAGCATACCCTTGAATTTGAGCGGATTAAAGATAGTTTTAGGATTATACAATAAAGGATATTAAGTAAGAGGGTGAAATAAATTGACAATATTTAAAAACTTACACTATTGATTTCAAGCACTTTGAATCAAAAAAATATTCACAATTTAATTATACTCCGTACTTAGTCAAATTTTATTAACGTTTCGTGTGTAGGCGCGAGGCAGTAACTTTGTCCATGCTAAAATACGACCAACTCAAGGATAATGAACGCCGACTGCTTGGGCTGACCAGTTTGAAACGGGCCGAGTTCGAGTATCTCCTGACCCATTTCGCTCCCATCTGCGAACGCTATTTCCGCTACCACACCTATGAAGGCAAAAAGCGGAAACTACCCGCTTTCACCCCCCACAAGGATGAAAAACTGCCTTTTAGCAGCGACAAACTTCTGTTTTTGCTCACCTACCTGAAAGGCAATCAATTGCAGGAGTTTCACGGAGCCCTTTACGACTTGTCGCAGGCCAGGGTTTCCCAGTTGGTCAAGCTGCTTCAGGTGCTGCTTGACCAGACGCTCCACAAGATGGGCCTGAGCCCGGCCCGCGACAGCGAAGCCCTGACCAGGCAACTAAAAGACCATCCTGAGACCACCTTCAACCACGACGCCACAGAGAGGCCCATTGAGCGGAAAACCGACTATGGGGCTCAGAAAGAGGACTATTCAGGCAAAAGCAAAGACCACACGGGCAAAAACGAGATTGTCAGTGATGATGCTACCCAGGTGCTTTATCTGAGTCCGACTTATCAGGGCAGGACGCACGACAAAGCGCTGCTCGATGAGGAAAATCTGGCTTGGCTACCGGGTATCATCCTGCGTCAGGACACGGGCTATCAGGGCTATGCCCCGCCAGGTCTGACCATCGTTCAACCCATCAAAAAACCGCGCGGAGCCCAGTTGAGCGAGTCTGAAAAGAAGGCGAATCAGGCTATTTCCAGAGAACGGGTCCTCGTCGAGCACAGCATCGCTGGCATTAAACGGTTGCGTATTCTCAAAGACCGAATTCGTCTGCACAGCTACCAAGTTCGTGACCGGCTTATCAACATCGGCTGCGGCTTACATAATCTGCGCGTGAAAAGCCCTTTTCGTGCCTATGCGCCTCGTACAGGCGTGTGGGCGACAACATAGTGAATTTTCAATTATCAAGTTTAATATTCATAAAAAATATTTATTCACGGCATTAAACTCATTTCTATACAGTTGGATTTCAACAGATGAGTACCTACCTGCTTTCCAAGTATCTGAAAATTCATAGATTAGAACTTCGTTTTTTTATCCTTTTACTATCATACTCAACCAGGGGCCTAGTAAGAGCTGGAGGTAGGAAAAAAAGCTTGGAATGATTTTGGGTTATAAAACACTTGATTAGGAGGCTTAATAAGTCAAGCACTATACCTCAACGCAGAAAGGAGATCAGAGAATAATTAGCTGAATTGAATCCCTTTAGGACTTTCGCTTAAACAGCATGAACAGTAGGATTCATCAGTTGTTGAACCAAGTAGTCGGTGAACAACCCTTGCCTGACCTGATAGACCGTTGTCCTCATCTGCTTGGCTTTGACCTTGAAGGAAACCCACGCATGGTAGCAGCATGCCAGGTGGTTGCGCTGCGAGCGGGCCTTGCGACACTGGCACTTTTCCGAACCCGTCAACTGCTTGAACTCCCTGTGGAATTGCTCCACCTGCCACCTGTTGTCGTTCTTGATCTCAGCGACAAACAAGTTTACAGCGTGGTGCAGGTCATTGGTGATGACCCAGTCAATGTCGCCGTTTGGGGCGACTACCTTGAACAGCTTTACCATAAATGGGCATTCCTTCAGCTTGACAACCAACCCCTTGACCAGCGAATGCTCGTCAAACAGGAGTTGGCCCAGGCGCTGATATCCGGTCTCTTTGCTCAGGCTCACCAGGCGGTTGCTCTTCATCGGCCGCCGCTGCGGTGTGGTGAAGAAGGTCCACTCGCTGCGGTGTATGAGCTTGAGGTTGGCCACCGAGGCATACCAAGTGTCAAAGAGTATCGTCTTGGCTTTGAGTTGCTTGTGGCTCACCATGCGCATGAACATTTCTTGGAAATGATC
>JBBRDE010000264.1:0-8097 GCA_038204185.1 Cytophagales bacterium | reverse complement strand
TAAACTACCAACCACCTTTTCCTAGATCCCTTAAAAATCCACTACAATGAAGAAAGACGCGTACAGTCCTATTTTACGCCACCAGAAAATGAACGTCGGTGCCACGGAACGAATCATTTCGGCCTTCGGCGGCGGTTTTTTGTTGATCGACGCCTTGATAAGACGCAAAGTGAGCCCCATCGAGGCCGCAGTGGGCAGCTACATGCTGTTTAGGAGCGCTACGGGCTACTGCCCGCTGCACACCGCCCTGGAAGAAAGTGCCGCCCAGGAACACAGCGACAACATCAACATCAAGGTCGATTTGAAGGTGAACCGGATACGGCAACAGGTGTATGATTTCTGGCGGAATTTGGAAAACCTACCCCTGTTCATGCGCCATATCCAATCCGTCACCGAACTGGATAGTAAGACATCGGTATGGAAGGCCGCCGGACCGGGGGGAATAGGTACCTTGAAATGGAAGGCTGAAATAGTTAAAGACGAACCCGGACACCTGCTGGGTTGGCGGTCGCTGCCGGGCGCACCGATCGTAAACGCGGGAAAAGTGGAGTTTTCGGATCTGGGGGAGAACTGTACCCTGTTGCACGTGGTCGTCAGCTACAAGGCCCCGATGGGGGTACCCGGCAAGGAAATTTCCCGGCTGCTCAACCCTATGTTCAAGGATATGGTAATGCAGGATATTCTGAATTTTAAAAATTACGTAGAGCGGGGGGAAGTGGTTTGGTAGTTGTGCTCTTCCTTTTTAGCCAGTTCGATCATATCTCGGCCTTCGATCACGTTTTTGTCCACCGGATTTTTGGCGGTATAGATCATCGTCAGGGCCAGTTCACGTAGGGTGCAAAACCCGTTAGGAAATAATCTTCGTCCGATCGGAAACAGCCAGTTGATGTACTTATAATACGTGCTGGTATGCTGCATGCCCTCGATGGGCTTGATGAAGCCGGGCCGAAAAGCGTACACTTTTTTAAAGGATAGCTTGCGTAGATCGTTTTCGGTTTTTCCCTTCACCCGTGCCCACATGCTGCGGCCCTTCTCACTGCTGTCGGTGCCCGCGCCCGACACATACGCGAAGGTCATACCTGAATTCAGGCGACTCAGCGTTTCGGCTACGTGCATCGTCAGGGTGTACGTCAGACGGTAGTACTCAGGTTCTTTCATGCCTACCGACGACACGCCGAGGCAGAAAAAACAAGCATCGTAGCCCGATAGCTGGCTCTCGATGGCTGACAAATCGAAGAAATCCTGGTGGATTATTTCGGTGAGTTTCGGATGCTTCACGCCGTCGGGGCGGCGGTTGATAACGAGTACTTTTTCCACATCCGGGTGGTTCAGGCAGACGTGCATGACGCCTTCGCCGACCATGCCCGTGGCGCCCGTTACGATTACTTTCATGGGGTAGGGTTTTAAGTTCAGTTGGAGGTGAGAGCAAGGTAAGGCGTAAAAGCTTATCTTTGTAAAAAACAAATGTATGAATTGGCAGGAATACATCCATTCTGACCCTAAAATAGTGGGGGGAAAGCCCGCAATCAAAGGAACCCGTCTTTCTGTGGAGTTCATCCTAGAACGTTTGGCGGATGGTTGGACGGAACAGATGCTACTGGAGAGTTACCCCCGTCTTACTTCCGAATCACTTCGGGCGGTCTATGCCTATCTTCTGGAAATGGCAAAAGACGGCATTCTTTACCATTCACCTTCTTCACTTAGGCAGGCTTCATGAAATGGCTTGCCGACGAAAATTTCCCCTTCCCTTCTTTTTACTTATTAAAATCCCAAGGATTCGACATCAGGCATATTGGGATTGATACCCCCAGTGTGGAGGACAAGAATGTAATGGAGGTTTCCTCGTCACAAAACCGAATTATTCTTACCTTCGACAGCGATTTTGGTGAATTAGTGTTCCGCTACGGTTTTTCACCGCCGGGCGTAATCTACTTCCGTTTGACTGGTTTCACCCCTACCGATCCGGCTTATGCCCTTATAAAACTCCTGGAATCCGGTTATTCCTTCAACGGATATTTTACAATAATTGGCAATGACAGTGTTCGGCAGCGAATCATCATATCGTGATAAGAATAGATCAAAGTTTTATTCAAGTCTTTCCCACCGTTCCGCTTACGCTACCTATTCGTCAAAGATCCAGGCTACTCCTTTCGATTGATAATAAAGCTTCTTTCCTCCTTGGTGAAACCTACTTTCGGATAATAGTCCAGGGCGGTCGGCACCGAAAGCAGCAGGACCATCGACTGGTCGCCTAGTTTTTCTTTGGTCAGGGCGATCAGTTTTTTGCCTATTCCCGCCTTTTGGTAGCCGGGATGAATCGCCAGATCGGCCAGATAGCAACTCCACACCCAGTCGGTAATGCAACGGGCTACGCCGACGAGCATTTCTGCCTCCCAGGCCGTGACGATCAAATTGGAGTGCTCATACATACTGGCAATACGTTCCCGATCATGGGTAGGTCGTCGTAGTCCCGCCTTGTCGTACAGTGCGATGACTTGTTCGGGAGTTGGCGTGAGATCCAGCCGGTAGGTGATTTGCATGGGGTATGTATTTTTATGTCGTGAAATTCTTTACCGCTTCCACAAACTGATCTATCTCATCCAATGTATTGTAATAGTGCGGGGAAACCCGCACGGCCCATTCCACGCCCTTTTCCTGGAAGTCGATCATGGCGTTCGATTTGGGCATGGTAGAAATATTGATTCCTTTTTTGCGAAAGTAGGTTTTCGTTTCCTGCTCCGCAGCACCTTTCAGGCTAAATGTAACAATACTGCACTGTCTCTGCCCCCTATCCAACAGCCTGATGTGGGGGATTCTGGATAGTTCAGTTTTTAGGTTTGTGGTAAGTTCTGCATTCCGGGCTTCAATGCCTTCAATCCCTACCGAGGCTAGGTACGATAAGGCTTCCTTACTTCCAAGCATCAGGGCGTAGGCGGTTTCCCAGTCTTCAAACCGCCTGGCGTCGGCTCTGACTTTGTATTCATGCCTCCCGATCCACTCCGCTCCCCATAGATCAGGAAACAAAGGTTCCAATCCCCTGTCGAGGGCTTTGTCGGAAACGTACAATAACCCCGCTCCTCTTGGACCCCGCAGAAATTTTCGAAAGGTACCGCTGATGAAGTCAGCTTTTGTTTTCAAGGCATCGACCCGCATCTGTCCCAACGACTGGCAGGCATCCAGCAGGTACAGGGTGTCGTAAGAAGCCAGAATCTCCCCTACTTTTTCGACCGGTTGCACCAGGCCCGAACTCGTGGGCACATGCGTGACGGATACGAGTTTGGGAGAATATTTCTTAGTTTTTTCCTCTAAATCATCCAGGTTTATTTCGCCGGTATCCTCGTTCCTGACCAGAATCGTTTTGGTACCCACTCGCTTTTCCAGGGACAGCAAGGCAATGAAGTTGGAGGCGTAGTCATTGGCTGTTGTCAACACGACATCATTTGGTTTGAAAGGTACCGAAGACAGAGCTTTATTGTAGCTATCCGTCGCGTTGGTGGTGAATGCGGTATTGCGGGCCTGACAGTTGAGTAGCTGGGCGGCGTAATCGTAAAACTCATCTAGCTCTTCCCTCCGATGATCGGCCGTTTCGTATCCTCCCTGCCTTTCTTCCTCGTCGATGTACGTGCGGATGGCATCCGCTACCACGTTGGGCATGAGCGCCGAGCCGGCGTTGTTCAAGTGAATAACGGACTGTGTACCAACGGTTTCATTTCTGATTTTTTCTAGATTCATTGGGAGTGGGGAAATGTTTTATCGAGTCGCTGGAAGGGTACCTTATAATGGTCGAAACTGCTAGTGAGGTGGGGGAAAATGCGTAGGGAGTAGGTGTTTATAAAAACATCAGCGTTTCCTAGCCCGCACGGTACGCTTCCGAATAAAAGGCACGATCTCCTCCCCTACGCTCAGCGGTTTGTACTCATCCGTGAATCCAAGCTCGGTAGGCGACGGCCCTACCCAGGTACTTTGCTTTCCGGTTACCTGAATGGTCATGGTAGCGGGGTCAATCGTCATGACCGAGTAAAGCGGATCCCGATAAGGGCACATCCGCGACATCAGCTGATGCTTCTCGTGGATCTCTTTCGGGTAGCTTTCATGGCGGAATTTATCCCCAATCCAAAAGTACGACGCCGAATTGATGGTGAGATACGGAATTCCACTTTCGTGAATCAGGCTGTCGACGTGGGTATGCCCGTTGATGGCAACAATAATCCGATCGGCCGCGCTGGCTAGTACCGCCTGTACTTCGGCGGCGTTGTCGACCGCGAGCGCCCCAATCAGCGGTTGATGCGAAACGATCACGATGGGCTCTTGTATCTCCCCAAGTTGTTCTTTTAGCCAGGCGATTTGCTCAGGGCCAATATAGGCGGGGTACCCTCCCTTGTGGTTGGGCGATCCGGTATCGTTTCCGTCCAGCACAATCAGACGGATTCCCTTCACCTGATGAGTATAGTAGCGGGCGGGCATGCCCCAGCGGTCAAGACATTGCTGTTTGGTATGGCCGTTATCAGTATCGTGGTTGCCAATCACATGGAGGGCATTCGTATGGGCATGATTGAACATATCGATTACATCCTGGTTCTTTTCGTTCGGGAAAGCAAAGTCTCCCATCTGCACGATGCCATCCGTTTGGGCGGGGCCGCTATCCGCCAGAAAAGCCGTTAAACGATTTCTTCCATCGTGGACTAAATCATGGTGCAGATCCGAAATCAAACCTAGTTTAACGGACTCCCTGAGTTTACCGACACTAGCCCTGGCCAGAACCGGGACAAAAAACGCCGCACCGAGGCCGATGAAGCCGCGTCGGCTTATACCATTGGTAGTATTTCCTTTCCTGCTTTTCATCCAGATAACCGTATGCTAAGTAGCGTATTTGATGTCAATATAAGGATAAACCTGTATTTGATCCTCCAACCATGGATTTCTACTCACACTAGACCGCTGTCTGGATACCTACAGACGTGGCAGGAGCATTTCTCATCAAACGATCGGTTAGACACAGCCTATGGAGTAAAACTCAGAAAAATTGTTCATATCTTTATTCCAAGAAAGGTTCTTACATTTTCTACATAGCCATGGAAACAACGTATCGCTTGCATATTCAGGAAATCGATCCCGCGTTCCTGCAATCTCTAAAGACGCTTTTTGCCGGAAAAGAAGTAGAAATTACTGTAAAATCTATCCAGGAGGCTGGTTCTGGCAAGGATAAGCTGGGGCAAGATTCCCGGTCAGTAGAAACAGCAGAGAATATTTCTTCCCATTTAGAAAGACCAACTTTCAAAGCTTTAAAGCTCAAAACCAAAAATTTTAAGTTCGATCGTGATGAAGCTAATGCCCGCTAATGCCCGTCTTCCTCGATTCAAACATTATTGTCTATGCATACTCGGAGGATGAGCCTGAAAAACAGGCCATAGCCTATAGTTTGTGTAGCTTACCGGATCGCTGGATTTCAACTCAGGTAATGATTGAGTTCAGTAATATTGCCCGAAGAAAAATGGGGAAGGAATGGCCAGCCATCACGCAAGCCCTATTGGAGATCAGTAAAAATTTCCAACTTCTGACTACAAACAGTGATACGATCATCCTGGCATCTCAGCTTGCTGCCCGTTATCAACTTAACTGGTTCGATAGCCTTATCGTTGCAGCAGGTCTGGAAGCAGGAGCAACTTTGCTCTATTCGGAAGACCTCAATGACTCCCAAGTTTTTGAAAAACAATTGAAAGTGGTCAATCCTTTTAAAGAAATATCCTAGCGGTACGTAATTGAGTTTTAACACCCACTTACACCACCAGCAAACCATTCTCTCGCAGCTGTTTCCACGCGTACGACGTTAAAAAATCTTCAAAATCCCCTAATTCAGCTTCCTCGTAACGAGTCTTCAATACGCCCAGCGAAATTACTTCATGCGGCCCTAAGGCCAGGGTAGGAAAGGTTTCCAACAGCCATTCGGCCAACGGTAGGCTCATCGATAGCGTCCACTGGTTCTTCTTCGAATAAAATTCCAGCTCTGCCATCTCGACCAGCTGTTTGCCCTCCTGTTCGTCAAAGACGGTTAGCTCGGGTACCCCGCCCAGCCAGACCACGAGTGCATGGGCGCGCGTTTCGGCGGGGGGGACTTCCCCGATACTGCGCTCGATGTAGGCGGGGGGAATAGAAGTAGGGGGTACCTTAAAGTCAAACCATTTTTTCAGGGGTAGCTCAAAGCCCACGCCATGCATGTAGTTGAAGAGCGACTTGCGCAGGCCCTCCGCGAAGCGGTCGTGATCAGTGCCCGTGGGATCATCATGATAGAGATCGTTGTCGGCGAATCCGCCGAAGTCAGGGCCGATGCGCTGCACGTCGAAGCCCGCCGGATGCAGGCCGACGGGACTGTGTGCAGTCATGGCGAAGCGGTGCCAGAAACCCGACTGCACTACACCGGAGTCGAACAACTGCCGCACCATTTCAAGCGAGTCAATTGTTTCCTGCGTGGTTTGGGTAGGGAAGCCGTACATGAGGTAGGCATGCACCATAATGCCCGCCTGCGTGAAGGCATCGGCAACCCTGGCGACCTGCGCCACGGTCACGCCTTTTTTCATGCGTTCAAGCAGGCGATCCGACGCAACTTCCAGCCCACCCGACACGGCAATACAGCCGGAGGCTTTGAGGAGTTGGCAGAGGTCAGGCGTGAAGCTTTTTTCAAAACGGATATTGGTCCACCAGGTTACGGTGAGTTGGCGGCGTATGATTTCCAGCGCCAGGTCGCGCATGAGCGCGGGCGGGGCGGCTTCATCCACAAAATGAAAGCCGTTTTGGCCCGTTTGCGCGATAATCTCTTCGATGCGATCGCACAACAAGTCAGCGGTAACGGGTTCGTAGCGTTTAATGTAGTCGAGCGATATGTCACAGAACGAGCACTTACCCCAATAGCACCCATGGGCCAGGGTCAGCTTATTCCAGCGGCCATCGCTCCACAGGCGGTGCATGGGATTAATGATTTCGATGACCGAGAGGTAGCTGTGCAAGGGCAGATCCGCATAGTCGGGGGTACCTACCTCCCGCTGAGGCACGTCCTTTTCTTTATCGTTGTTGTAGTACACTACCTTACCCTCCGCGCGGGCAAAAACCCGTTTGAGATGGCTTCGTTCGCGTTTGCCATCCAGGTATTCCAGCAGATTGAGTAAAGGCGCTTCCCCATCGTCCAAACTCACGTAGTCTACATAGTCGAACAAGCGTGGCTCCCGCAGAGATCGTAGTTCTGTATTGCAATAGCCACCGCCCATGACCACCACGATATTGGGGTGGTGCTTTTTCAGGTACTGTCCACATTTCAACGCTCCGAATAAATTGCCGGGAAAAGGTACCGTCAAGCAAACTACGGAGGGCTGCCAGCGCTGAATTTTTTCTTCCAGCAATTGTGTCAGCATAGCAGAAATTAGCGTGTCGGGTACTTGCAGCGCCCCGTGCAGAGGGTCGAAGTGGGTAGCCGTGCTGCCCAGTCGTTCGGCGTAGCGGCTGAACCCAAAGTGCGGGTCTACGGCCTCCTGAATCAGATCGCCCAGGTCTTCCAGATAGAGCGTAGCCAAATGCCGGGCCTTATCCTGAATGCCCATCGTCCCAAAGGCCCAGTCCAGTTCGTCCAGTTCGGCGAAGCGCCCTGCTTCGGGCAGATAGCTGCGGTCACAGAGGGTGTGAGCGAGGGTCGGATTTTTATTTTGTAAAAATCCAATCACCGCGTCGATGGTGCGGAGGTACTCTTTGCGCAAGACATAAATCCGGTAGGTATTATCGGAAAGCGCCACGTCCGACGCTTCGAGTTCAGCAAACATTTTACTTAAACCCTGTGCGGAGAACAGCTTCAAAATCACCTCGATCCCCAAATCAGCCTGATGCGAAGGTACCCCCACCGTGTTGAGAAAGCCTTTCAGGTAGGCCGTCGCCGGATACGGGGTGTTGAGTTGCGTGAAGGGCGGGGTAAGGAAGAGAACGTTCAATTCAGTGGACAGTTGACGGTTGAAAGTTGAAAGTGATTTATAAAACGAAAGTCTATACGAATAGCTTCATTACCTTTCTCAGTAAACCTTTCTTTCAGAACTTTACAAAGATAAAACAAAACGCCCG
>JBBRDE010000263.1:0-8114 GCA_038204185.1 Cytophagales bacterium | reverse complement strand
CCCGTATCGGCTCTCATTCACGCGGCCACCATGGTGGCGGCTGGTATTTTTTTATTGGCCCGAATCGCTTTCCTGCTTACCCCAACGGCCCAGCTAATCATCGCGCTGGTAGGTACCATCACGATGCTGCACGGTGCCTGGAAAGCCATGCATGTGTGGGACATCAAGCGGGTGCTGGCCTACTCCACTATCTCGCAACTGGGCCTGATGGTGCTGGCGGTGGGGGTGGGTAGCTGGCAGGTGGCGATGTTTCACCTACTCACGCATGCTTTCTTCAAGGCCGGACTTTTCCTGTCGGCGGGATCTATAATTCATGCGCTCACCTCCCGAGACCCCCACTCTACGTTTGACCCGCAGAATATGCGGAACATGGGTGGTTTGCGTACCCTCATGCCGCGTACTTTTGTCTGCTACATTGTCTGCGCGGCGGCTTTGGCGGGAATTCCGCTATTTTCCGGCTTTTTGTCTAAAGATGCCATTTTTGTGATGGCCTTTGCGCGAGCCGCTGAGGTAGGTGGCCTATGGTATCTTTTCCCCATACTGGCTGTACTGGCCGCCGGGCTCACTGCTTACTATATGGTGCGACAGATCTGGCTGATTTTTATGGGAGAAAAGCGCTACACCGCAGAGTTGAACGTTCAGCCCCACGAATCGCCTGCCCTGATGTGGATGCCGATGGCACTGTTGGCGGCAGGATCGTTGTTCTTCTGGTTTTCGCCCAATCCACTGGATGCTTTTTCAGGCTGGTTTCTGGGTGGATTGCAGTATCAGCCGGAGGTGCACGCGAGCTGGGTACCCCTGCTGTCGGTCATTGCCACGGGGCTGGCCCTGGGGCTGGTGTATCGACAAACCCGAAGAACCGAAGGTTTTTTTGAAAAAACGATTTTTGAAAAATATTCCGACCGTTACCCGGTCTGGCAGCAAACTTATGGCCGTTTCAAAACAATGGCCGCCCACGATGAAGCGACGCAGCACCGTACTTTTTTCCTGATAACCTTTCAGAAAATAGCCGTTTTCTGCGCAAAGCTTGACAAAGAGGTAGTGGATTCGGTGGTTAATGGTGTGGGCCGATTTACGGTTGTACTGGCGCACATCATCGGCTGGACGGACCAGCACATTACCGATGGTGGCGTGAAAGTAGTGGCGGGTACGGCTCGGGGAGCCGGACAGGTGGTACGGCTGCTCCAGAATGGCAAAATACAATCCTACTTTCTAGTAACCTTTGTCAGCCTGCTCTTACTATTGCTGTGGGTTATGCTGATTTGATGATATACCTTTAAGATTTTCAAAAGGCTAGTGGCTGTCAGTCAGTAGCCGTTAGCCACCCAAAACGCATGAGTGACCATCTACTCACCCTTCTCATTTTTATTCCCCTACTGGGGGCGGTGTTGGCGCTTTTGTGGCCTAACGAGCGTAGTGAACAACTTCGGGTACTTGCTGTGGTGGTGTGTGCGGTGGAAGTAGTGCTTTCTGTTTTTCTGTACGCAGGTTTCGACCTGTCTTCGAATGGCTATCAGTTCCATGAAATTGTAGACTGGATTACGCTACCCTTGGGTACCCTGGGAACGGTGTCCGTGGATTACGCCCTGGCCGTAGACGGCATCAGCATGCCGCTCGTGCTGCTGGCGACGGTGGTTATGCTGGTGGGTGCAGTTAGCTCCTGGAATATTCAATCGCGGCGAAAAGCGTATTTTTCGCTGTATCTGCTGCTGAGTGGCACGGTGATCGGTTGTTTCCTAGCGCAGGATTTCTTCCTTTTCTACTTGTTTTTTGAGTTTATGTTGCTGCCGATGTATTTTCTCATCGGGCTGTGGGGTGGTCCAAGGCGTGAGTACGCGGCTATCAAGTTTTTCATATATACCTTTTTCGGCTCCCTGCTGATTCTGATCGTGATGATCGCCCTATACCTTTCGGCCATCGATCCCGTCGAAACGGCACAGGCCGTGGGGCTACTGGCTTTGGGGGGGGAGGGTAACGCGGGTATTGTCATACAAATACAACAAGCCCTGGCGCAAGGCCTGATCGCGCCTGATCAGTTGGTACATACATTTCGTTTCGAGTACCTGGCCGACGCGGCCAATTACTTACCCGATGCCTGGCTGAATCCCAATTCCGGTATCTTCCTGGGCGAAACGCCCGTCCGAATCTGGGCTTTCTGGCTGTTGTTCGCAGGATTTGCCGTGAAGCTACCGGTGGTACCAGTCCATACGTGGCTTCCCGATGCCCACGTAGAAGCGCCTACCGCTATTTCGGTGGTTCTGGCGGGGATTCTGCTGAAAATCGGTGGGTATGGTTTCATTCGGATCGTGGATGGGTTCTTTCCGCAGGAAGCTTTATTCAGCTCGGTACCTCTGGCGATCTTGGCCATGATTTCCATTGTTTACGGCGGATTCAACGCCTTAGCACAGAGCGATCTTAAAAAAATGATTGCCTACTCGTCGGTGTCACACATGGGTTTTGTGCTGCTCGGGATTGCGGCTTTCACACCGGAAGGATTCAATGGCGCTATTTATCAAATGGTGAGTCACGGGATTCTCTCGGCCATGCTATTCCTGCTGGCGGGGGTACTTTCCGACCGCACCCACGATCGCCGGATAGAACACTACCGGGGCCTGATTGGCCCCATGCCCCGCTACACGGTACTGACGGGCATCGCTTTTTTTGCCTCGTTGGGCCTGCCGGGGTTCTCTGGGTTTGTAGGTGAGCTGTTTACCCTGATGGGTGCTTTCCGGGCCGGGCAGTTGCCCATCTGGATTCCAGCTTTATCCACCCTGGGTATCGTGCTGGCGGCGGCGTACTTTCTCTGGACTTTTCAGCGTATGTTTTTCGGTGGCTTCTGGTATCGGAATGCGTCGGATGCTATTGCCCTACATGACCTCACCGCCCGCGAAACTGGGCTTCTGATTACCCTGGCGGTGCTTACGCTAGTGCTGGGCTTGTTTCCCAATTTGCTGTTTTCCATTACGGGCCCGACAGTACAGGGTTGGTTTGCGGGGTTTAGGTGAAGAGGCGAGGAATGTAAATGGCACTTCGTGGAGTGTGGGAATTGAGGAATTGTGGTAACTGGTATCCCCAAAAGGGCAGTTGATGGAATAGGAGAGCCGTTTATCCTGACTCTGGCAGGTTGTAGCTATTTTTCGTATCTTAGGCGTGCAAAAGTTTGCCAGAGAGAGCATATTCGGGCGCTCTTAGTGCTCGGATACCTTCCTTTTTAACTTCCCAATTAACCCTTCAAACGTATGTTTTTTATCGTAATCGGTCTGCTGCTATTGGTGGCGGGCTTCGCCATCAATACTCCTTCCCTACCCGTTTCCCAATACTCGCGTCCGATCAAGATTGCGGGCATTGCTATCGCGCTCGTCGGCGCCCTCACCGCCAGCATCCGGCAGATCGACGCAGGTACCATCGGGGTACAATCACTTTTCGGAAAGGTCAGCTCCAATGTGCTGGAAAATGGCTTGAACTTTGTGAATCCGCTGGTGGATGTGACGATCTTCGATACCAAAACCCAGAATTATACCATGTCAGCTACTGCGGCCGAAGGCGATCAGTCGGGTGACGATGCCATCCGCGTACTATCGGCTGATGGGTTGGAGGTGGTGATTGATTTGACCGTATTGTATAAAGTTCTCCCAAGTTCCGCGCCCAGCATCTATCAGCAGATCGGGCAAGACTATAAGGATAAGGTTGTCCGTCCCCTCACTCGTACCCGTATTCGTGACAATGCCGTCTACTATGATGCCGTTTCGCTTTACTCCAAAAAACGCGATGAGTTTCAGGACCGGATCTACAAAACAATTGACAAGGACTTCAAAGCGCGCGGGCTGATTCTTGAACAACTCCTGATTCGGAATATTGACTTACCAGAATCTGTCAAGAAAACGATTGAATCTAAAATCAATGCCGAGCAGGATGCCCAAAAGATGGAGTTTGTCTTGCAGAAAGAGCAGCAGGAAGCCGAGCGGAAACGCGTGGAAGCCAAAGGTATCTCGGACTACCAGACGATCATTGCCAGTAGCCTCACCGAGCGTCAGCTACAATACGAGATGATCAACGCACAGAAGGAACTAGCCAAGTCGCCCAACGCCAAGATCGTAATTATGGGTGGTAAGGGAGGGGTACCCCTCATCCTGAATGATAAGTGATACAATGTGGTAGGGCCTGACAGCCCCATCGGCGGCCAGCAGGTCAAGGTACCTCCGCTCTTTGTCCTTTTTATGGTGTCAAATGTTTCCACCCGACACCACAAGAAGGACAAAGACGCTTATAACTTTTTGTTCTACTCCTTTCTGTTTTCGTTAGCATAGCTGGCGGACGCCTTGATACGCAGATTGAGGGAACAGTTGTAGTCAATCAAGGCTCCTTCCTGATCACCCAGCAGGTACTTTACCTTGCCCCGATAGTTGTACGCATCCCCATGTTCGGGAGAGAATACCAATGCTTTATCGAAGTCGGCCAGGGCTTTCTCGTATAATTTCATTTTAAAATAAGCCGCCCCCCGGTTGTAATATACGTCGGGTCTGTTTGGATCAATTCTGACAGCTGCGCTATAGTCGTTTACTGCTTCACGCCAATCACCCGCATCGAACCGAGCCACGCCCCGATTATAATAGGCATCGGCAAAGTTTGGGTCGAGGACAATTGCCTGGCAAAAATCCCGAATGGCGTTGGCTCGATCCTGCACTTTGAGTCGGGCGTTACCTCGATTAAAAAAAGCATCGGCCAGCCGGGGATTTAACGCTAAGGCCACGGTGTAGTCCTGGATAGCTTTGGCAAAATATCCCAATTTATATAACACATTTCCACGCTTTACATAGGCCTTGACGTGGTTCCTGTCAAGAGACACAGCCTGGTTGTAGTCATCAATTGCCTGTGCAAAATCCCCAAGACTGGCTTTGGCATCCCCCCTGTACACATAGGCATCAGGGTGGTCGGGGTTCGTGTCGATTGAGGCGGTAAAATGGGTAATGGCAGCAGTAAATTCGTTGGTTTGTAGCCGTTCAAGACCGAGCCGGGTCTCTTTGTTCAGGACAGGGCTTCGTTGGCAGGCTGCCAAAAGGCCGACCCCGACGAGGAAGATCGTTGCAGTTTTCATTTTTTCTGATTGTTTAAGGGCATACTATATATTTCCCACTAAAACCCTGGAAATATGTTCCGTAAAGGTATGTCGGCTTCATTTGAGGTAGTTATGCCTATTGTAGCAAAAGGTTAGCCTATTGTTACAATCTCTTATCTCATTGTTGCATGGGCTATTGCAATATTCCCTCTGCTGTAAATTTTACACGACGTAACCTTGTATAGGAGGTGAGGTAAATCAAAAAGCCCCGCTGATTTCCTAAGAAACCAGCGGGGCTTTTTGCTAGAAAATGATTGAAATTAGTTCACCCAATCAATTTGTTTAGAAGGATAATAATCAATCCCCATGGCTTCCATGCGCTTGCCGTGCGTGCCCAGGCGGGTACGGTACCCTTCCCAATTACGCACCGACTTAGGCGACCAGCCGATTTCGGCCAATCCTGGCAGGCGCGGAAAAGCCATGTATTCCAGGGCCTCCATATCGGTGATGGTTTCTGTCCAGATGGGGGCTTCAATACCGAGAATATTTGCCTGCGTCACGCCCGGTACCATCGTGGATGGCTCCCAGCTGTAGGCGCTGTCGAGTTCGATGTACGCCGCCCAGTGCAGACCGTATTTGGAGGTAGAGTCGTACTGCATATCCAGATAGGCCTTCTTAGCGGGCGACATAATCACCTTAGCACCCTGCTTCGCCGCCGACTGGGCGTACTCGGCCTTCGCCCAATACTGGGCCACCGAGGTAGGCTTCAGGCTGGCGTTGGTTACTTCGTCCCAGCCGATCATCTGCTTGCCGTGCGACTGCACAATATCCTGCACCCGGTTCACAAAAGGAATGTAATCTTTCATCGGTGTCACGTGCGACTCGTCGCCGCCCATGTGAAAGTAGGGGCCTGGGGTAAGAGCGGCCAGTTCGCGAACCACGTCGTCCACAAATTTGTACGTGATTTCCTTACTGGTGCAAAGGGTACTAAATCCTACCTCGATTCCCGTGTAAGGCTTGGGGTTAGGGTCTTTTTCGTTGCAGTTTAGCTCAGGATAGGCGGCCAGTGCGGCGTTGGTGTGTCCCGGCATGTCGATCTCGGGTACAATCGTGATGTACCGATCCTGCGCGTACTTCACGATATCGGTGTACTGTTCCTGCGTGTAGAAGCCGCCTTCGCCGCCACCTACCTCGCTCTTGCTACCTTCGCTGGTAAGTTTGGGCCAGGATTTGATTTCGATCCGCCAGCCCTGATCGTCGGACAAGTGTAGATGCAGGACGTTCATTTTATAGGCCGAAATCAGGTCAATGTAGCGCTTCACATCCTCAACGCTAAAAAAGTGACGAGCTACGTCGAGCATTGCCCCTCGGTAGGCGTAAGTAGGGTAGTCGCGGATAGTACCCGTCGGAATTTTCCAGGAACCCGACTGCTTGTCGGTTTTTTCAATGGCAGCGGGTAGTGCCTGCCGTAGGGTCTGGACGCCCCGGAACAGTCCGGCGGGCTGGTGAGCCATAAGCTTAACCCCCTGTGCTGAAATGCTGAGTTCGTAGCCCTCATCGCCCAACGTGGTATCGGCTGCTGTGAGTGCCAGATAAATGTTACCCGCTGCCGGAGCCGCGTCTGTAGCTTTTACTTCCATTCCCAAAGCCGTGGAAGGATTAAGCTTATCGGCTAGGTACTGCCCTATTTTCCGGGCCTCCTCCGAATTCTGAGATACATAGATGTTCGTGTTTTCGGTTAATTCGAACAAGCTGTCAGTGGCTGTGACGGATACGGGCAGCGGGATCAGGCCCTGCTCCGAAAGTTTGGCGGGCTTGTTGCTGTCATTTCCACAGGAAATCAGGAAGGTCAGTGCAGCGACGCAGAAGGTTGTTCTGAGCATAGGGATAGGGAGTTTGTTGGTCATAGGTAGCTTGAAGAGAAGATGGAGGTTAAATCTTTTGATCCTGGGATGAATATCGGGCAAGGTACCCCTTTACGATAAAGTACTGAGCCAGTCCGTAGGTGAGCATTATCCAGAAGCCTGACAAAGGTAGGGGGTGCGAAAATTTATTCAAAGCCAGAAAGGAATCGGACAAGATAAACAGAATCGACCCGATCAGGACCAGCTCGTAACCCGGTCGCTGGGTATTCCGCAATGAAGCAAAGATTCCCATAATCATAATAACAACAACGTAGCTGTACACGGGAATTTGTAAATTCTCCGTTAGCTTTCCGTTCAACGGGCCCGCCAGCAGCAGGGCTACATACAGTAGAAAAGGTAGTACCCTGAGCCAGCGAAAGGTAGCCTCCCGACTAAAAATCCAAATATAACAGACGTGGGCACTCAGGAAAGCCGCCAGCCCGCCCATAAAAAAGCCCTCGCCCGGTAGCATCAGCAGCACATCGCCCAGCCAGGAAAAAAACAAAGCGGCTTGTATGATTCCGTGCCCCCGGATTGTCCGACTTTGCAGCCACACCAGTACCATCAGGCAGGGTACCAACAGCGGTTTGGTCAAAGTCGCGACCAGGGGGACGTTACCGAGTAAGCCCGCAATGTGGATGGCAAGAAGTGCCCCGAAAGCCAGGCTCAGTTTGCGCATGAATGTAGGCTTTGAGGGCTCATTGGATGGATGTACGAGGCTTTACAGCACAAGGTAGCTCCACCTTAGTTTTATTGGCTAGGGTGTTTCTAATTCGTGCAGGTAATCAGGGCAAAAATCGTAGCCGTTTTCCCAGTAAATACCCCGCCCCCGATCGTATACTTTCACCTTTTTGAAATAATCTTTATCAGCCAGAGGTTTGGTCAAAGGGTCGTTTCCTATAAAGGACTGGAAATCAAAGATCTTAGTGATGCCATCGTTGAATTCCAGCTTTATTCTATAATTATTCAGTACTTCAATAGTTGAAATATGCGGTAACATAGACGACTTATTGTACTGTACCCTACTAAAAATCTGTGCGTTAAAAGGGAAAGCCGATATTTGTGGTGACGAAACTACAAAAACCGGACTTTCCCATGAACCAGCGGCTCGCTGACGAAATTACAAGTGTTTTAGCAAAGGCCCAAATAGTGAA
>JBBRDE010000262.1:0-8124 GCA_038204185.1 Cytophagales bacterium | reverse complement strand
TCACGTTGAGCGTTGAATTGGCGAATAAAATGCCGCCGCCCTTGGAGTAGCCCAGCACGAACTCGTAGTCGTTCTCCTTATTGTATTTCTCGATGTACTGGTGGATCATCTCGTACAGTTCAGCGTTTTTATCGGCTTCCTGCTGCGCCAGAGTCTGGGCGGAACGGTCACGGTAGGCAATCAAATCCTGCTGTTTTTTGCCTAGCTGGGCCTCGGTCGCGCGGGCCTGGTCGAGGGTCATGGTCTGCGCTTTCTGCTGAAAAAACTTAATTTCATTTTCCAGCGAGCGGCCCCGATTGGAGAGGTCGTTCTCTAATTGGTAGCGCTGGCTTTCGAGTTCTTTGCGGGTATCGTCAAAGAAAGCGTAGTTTTTCAGAAGCGTGTCCACCTGCACGTACACGATACGGCGACCACTCACACCCGTCGAGTCAGCACCCGAAAAAGATGAGGTTTTGCTACCCGAAAAATGCAGAAAGAACAGCACGAGTACAGCGACGGTAAGGATGGCGTTCCAGATAAGGGAGGTATTGTTGTTCACGTTGTTAAATAATGAATGAAAAATAAGGTATGATAAGTTGCTGGGGAATACGCTATTCCCAAAGGAGCCGCAAAGATAGTAATTTGTAAATCAAGCCCTATACGGCAGGTCAAAATTTGCCGGATAGGGGTTCGAGCTCAGGTTCTACCGCTTCTTTAACAAAAAGCTGCCGCACATAATAGCCTGCCAGTCCGGCAAAACCAGCTACAAATCCACTCAACAGCGAGACGATCGTGAGCAGCACTGCTCCGTTGGGCAGGGAGAACAACTCAGCGATCCGGTTGGACATATTGCCTTCGGTACCATTGTGAATGAATGTAGCGTAGGTCAGCCATACCGTTGACACTGCCGCCAGGCTAGCCGCGTAGGCTTTGCCGGGATGCCGAGAACGCCACAGACACACGGCAAAAGGTACCAGAACGATTACCCACCAGGGCATGAACAACTGCAATACGGCGGTGGCTACCAGAATGATGAGATAATTATTAACTACACGCATAGCTTATTTTTTGGTTAAAGTCCAGGTAGTGGTCAGGCGGGGATTCTGCTCATCCGGTGTTTTTAGGTAAATCAACTCATTGAGTTCTCCTTTTTCCCACTTCGCGAGCATATTCATGTACAATGTACTGGATGGATTGCCTGACTGTCCGCCTGGATAAAGACCGTAGGCCCGCGGCTCGGGCCCGAGTTCTACCACCATGCGCCACGAGGGCCCGTGATGGTGCGTGGTGGCATTGACAATGCTTCCCCCCCCGCCATTTTTGATCGGGGTGGAGTTGAAAGGTTTGAGGGCCCGGCTCAGGTGTAAAATCTCCGTATCCTTCACCGTAGCCCACTGCCAGGTGGGACTCATGGGGCCATGGCGGGCTACAAGTGAATCCAGCGTAGCCTTGAAACTCTGCTGGACAATATCGGTCATGGTTTCACGCTGGGGCGTCTTGACGTTATTGACCCAGTGAATATCGGGTTGATTCAAAATCAGGTACATGGTACGGTCTCGAGTAGGATACCGGAAAGCGAGGGAATCGGAATAAAACTCATCCTTCCAGATAGCCGTACTTACGGCCACAATCCATTCCTCGAAGATCGTGGGAGCAATTTCACCCGGATTATTCATCAGGTTCCAGCTCTCCAATTTTTGAAAGGCAGCCTTTTGGGGAGCTGTGAGGGGCACCGTTTTCAGGTAGTTAAGCAACGTAGGCAGGATCGTCCGGGCCATAACGCTGAAATTATCGTTTTGTAACATGCGCAAACTATCGGCTGTGGCCCGTTCCATGGCGGCGAGCCGCTCATTGATCCGGATGGCCCGCTCCGACGGTGCAAAACGCCAGTTGATATAGTACGGGTAGGTGGGATTCGTAGAAGACTGATTCGCTGAGCTCACAAATCCGCGCGGGGGATTTTTAACGTGCGGATTTTGTGCCGCCGGAATCCAACCCTGCCAGTCGTTACCCGGTTCGCTACCGTCCAGCAGGTACTTTCCCTGCTCATTCCACTTCAACGGAAACTTACCGTTGACCGTCATAGCGATATTTTTGCTATTGTCGGCATACACGAAATTCTGCGCCGGTCCGACATAGTAGGTCAAGGCCCGCCGGTAGTCGTCGTAGTTGCGGGCTTTGTTCAGTTCGTAAAAAGTCCGAAAACTATTGCCTGGCTCATGTCCGATCCAGCGTACGGCCAGCGCGGGCCCGGATCGTCCCTCATTCTCCTGATACATGACGGGTCCGTGGTGGGTATATACCACATATTCCCGAACCGGCTCATCGCTACCTTTAACCGTGATGATTTCCTCCCTTTTGCGGGTCTTGCGCCACTGATTGTCATACCAGTACTCGGCCCGGGAAGTGTCCCGGAATTTGATTTTATAAAAGTCAAGCACGTCCGCGGCGACATTAGTTACGCCCCAGGCCACGTTTTTATTGAACCCGATGACCACACCCGGGATGCCCGGTAGCGATACGCCATATACATTTATTTCGGGTGTATGCAGCTGTACCTGGTACCAAATAGAGGGTAGCGTCAGTTCCAGATGGGGATCATTGGCCAGAATAGGGTACCCTGTGGCCGACTTTGCGGCACTGATCGCCCAGTTATTGCTACCCAGGCCTTCATAAATCGGTTCGGTAAAAGGGGTTTTCTTCTGATTTTTATTCGTGAAACTCAACTCCGCCGGCTCTACCTCTACCGGAGGCACCGGGATGGGCAGGGGTTTAAAATCCCAGGGGGTACCTGCCGGAATAATCGGGCTTTCCATCAGCATGGGATAATCAGGAAACACTTGCCCCATGGTTTCCTTGCCCAGGGATTTCAGTAGATTGGACATGGCTATTTCGTCGCCTCCACCCGCGAGCGTTAAAGTCATTTGTTCCAGCATGTACATGCATTTGAGCGGTGTCCATGCCTCGGGTTCGTAGCCCAGCAGCTTGTATTCGATCGGTAGGCTCCGGCCTGGAAGCTGCTCGATATAGGCATTAATTCCGGCCGTGTAGCCCAGCAGAGCCTCCCTACTTATGGGATCGCTCATGGCCATTTTCAAGTTCACTTCGGCCCCGTAACCCATACCCATGCGACGGCTTCGGCGGTCCATTTCTACAGTACGTGCACCAAGTACCTCAGACAGACGTCCGGCAGCGGCACGGGTTTGCAAGTCCATTTGCCAGAGGCGGTCTCGGGCGGTCACGTAGCCTTGTGCATAAAATAGATCGTAGTTATTTTTTGCAAAAATGTGAGGAACACCTACATCGTCGAACCGAATGGTAACCTCCTCACGCAGACTGTCGAGGGAAAAGTCGGGATCATTGATGCGGGAAAGCAGGGGGATTTCTCCATTCTGCCAAAATCCGGTATAGGGACTGATAAACGGCCCCAAAGCTGGCACAGGACCCCAGGGGCGGCTTAGGGCATACAAAAATCCAACAACCAGCAGCACGCTTGCGATTGCTTTTACAAACTTCATAGGTGGGTTATCAAGGGTTTACCAGGCAAGGGTACTGTATAAGTGAGGAATGATTTCTTGCTACTCATAAACAGGTCAACTCATTTCAAACCAGGGGTTATGAGATCAGGAAATGGCCCGAAGCAAGGCCGCAATACGTTCTGGATCAGTGTACATGATACTACGCTCATCGGGTATTTCTCCTGCCATGGAAATACCTATAGGAAAATAAGTCTGTTGTCCCGACCGAAAAGCCTTTCCTGTCAGATGTAGCGACTGAACACCCGTGGCAGCCAGCATGGACGCACTGTCGGCCGACACGCCCCCGCCGGCCATGATTTCAATTCTATTGCCCGCCTGCCGGACGAGTTGAACCAACAAAGGTACCCCCTGCGGGGCGGTGGGCTGCTGCCCCGACGTCAGGATACGCTCGGCCCCGGTTTCAATAATGGCTTCCAGGGCTTGCAGCGGCTTAGGGGTGAGGTCGAATGCCCGGTGGAATGTTACACCCATTGGTTGGGCATACTCCACCAGTTGCCGGGTATGGGCTAAGTTTACTTGCCCGTCGGGCAAAAGTACTCCCAGCACTACGCCGTCAGCTCCCAGTGATCGCGCCAAGTCAATGTCCCGGCGCATCACATCCAATTCGGACTCGTCGTATACAAAATCCCCGCCTCGTGGGCGGATCATCACGTAAAGATCGATACTGATGTGCTCACGCACGGCAGCAATGAGCCCCGCACTGGGGGTGGTACCCCCTTCACCTAAACCACCGCATAGCTCCACACGGATAGCGCCCGCCTCCTGCGCGTTCAGACAGGATTCGAGGGAATAAGCACATACTTCGACAGTCATTTGGTAGGGAAGTAGAGAATCAGGCGTGAATATTACAAAAATATAGTGGTACAGAAGTCGGAGTTTGACTGATTTGCAAAGTAGCCACCTTAAAAATGCGGATTATATTGTTTTTTAATTCGTTGAAAACCAAAACTATACGAGACAATAGAAAAAAAACTAACAGAAGCAAAAATTTTTTCTTAAAAATACTGTTAAAAATTACCGAAAGAAGCAAATCTTTTTACTTTTGCACTCCAAAAAAAGAATCCAACATTTTAATCCGATTTTACATTATGTACTGGACACTAGAACTTGCATCATATCTGGAAGATGCTCCCTGGCCAGCTACCAAGGACGAACTCATTGACTTTGCCATTCGTACCGGAGCCCCCTTGGAGGTAGTTGAAAACCTACAGGAACTGGAAGATGACGGTCAGCCCTATGAGAGCATTGAGGAAATTTGGCCTGACTATCCGACAAAGGAAGATTTCTTCTTCAATGAGGACGAATACTAATTCACCACGAAAGACGCCTACGGGCGTCTTTTTTATGGTATCGATTGCGCAGTTTTCTCTTTTTTCAAAGACCTGGCCTCATACTTTTTAGGGGCATACAAAAACCCGAAGGCCTCGGCTCCATCCCGCTCGTGTACCTTATGATGCACGAAGTGCGCTTTCATAATCCGCTTCATGTATGAACTGCGGGGCTTATACCGAACTTTGATGCGTCGATGCACGATGATATCATGAAATATAAAATAAGCCACCCCATAGAGGGATATGCCCAATCCAATCCACATCAAGAATCGCCACGCGGGTACCTCTGAGCCTACTACAATGAGTATTGTGGCCGTAAGTCCAAAAATAATCCCAAACCAATCGTTGCGCTCCCACCAGTGCTTGTGGTGCACGTGATGTGACTCGTGCCAGCGCCACATGACCCCGTGCATGATGTACTTGTGCGTGAACCAGGCAAATCCTTCCATAAACAGGAAGGTACCCAGCATGAGCAGTATATTGAAGGCTAAATTCATGCGTTGTAGCTAAGGAATTGTAAAAGACCGTAGTAACTTGAGGCGCTGCAAGGTCTGAAAAAAAAAAACGTTTTACCAGGGAAAATTGTTAGAAAAAAAGTTGAGGAAATTTCTTTTCTACGAGGACGAAAGTCTCTATATTTAGCAAACATATCTTCCATCTAATTTCCACGATTGATGGACCTGCGAACGCTCAAAGAGCTGGTGAAGCAAGGGGAGGGTGCAACCCTGGAATTCAAATTGAAATCCAATCACCCCGAAAAAATAGTCCGTGAAATAGTCGCTTTCGCCAACTCCGGAGGCGGCAAACTACTCGTCGGCATTGGTGACGACAAAGCCATCAAGGGCCTCAAATACGCCGATGAGGACGAGTACATCCTGGAAAGGGCTATCCAGAAGTACTGTACGCCTCCCATTCCCTACCATATCGAACGAATCCCGCTCACCGACGAGCGGGATGTGCTTGTGTTTCACATTCACCGTAGCACGGAGAAACCCCATGCCGTGCTCGATATTTCGGGCAAGAAGAAATCGTACGTACGGGTAAAGGATAGATCGGTGCAGGCGAGCCCGGAGATGCGCGAGATTATGAAACGCACCCGCCGTACCCGTGATGTGCGCTTCAACTACGGTGAAAAGGAAAAGCAATTGATGCAACTCCTCGACAAGCAGCAGAGCGTCACCGTAGATTCGTTCGCCAGCACGGCCGGAATTCCCCGAAATACAGCCTCACGCACGTTGGTGTTGCTGGTGCTGGCCAACGTGCTGGAAGTCCATCCTGACGAGGTGATGGATCGGTTTACGATGGCGATGATGTAGGGAAGGGCTAGGAATAATGATCTATTCTACTTCACTTTCCCACGCCGTTGCATGGCTTCGCGCCAGGTAGTGAGGATGATACCCTCCTTCTCAATGTAGGCTTTCAGCTTAGGATCAATCATGGCCAGTAGGTCGCCCTCGCGAGTTTGAGTAGAGGTAGTAATAATGGGAAATACCTCCGTAGGATCGGTACAGTGCATGATAACCATCGTGAGCCCTGGCTTCAGGCTTTGAAGGCCTTCGATGTACTTTTGGGTTTTGAAGGCTTGCAGCTTCTCTTTGGTCGGCTCGGGGCTTTCGGGTAGTCTCCAGCCGTAGCTTACATTATGCAGGTCGTCGAGGACGGGTAGACCTGCTGCCCAAAGCTGCTTGCCAATGGTTTGCGTCATCTCAAACATAGCATCGATCATACCCTCATCCGCACGAATGGCGGTGTTGTGTCCACCGGGAAACATCACCGGAATTTTTTCCTGCATACCTACCTTGATGTAGCGCTCGATGAAGGCGGGCGTGGCAAAGAGGGTACCCATGTGCGAATCCAGGTGGGTGGGTTCAAAGCCCATGGTGCGGGCGCGTTCCAGCTGGGCGCGAATTTCGATCTCCACTTCATCGGGCGTAGCATGCTTCACGACGTCGGCCACGTTGGGCCACATAGCGCCTTCGGAGTCCACGAGTCCCTTCACGGTAGACTTGCCGGCCAGCGGCCCCCAGCGGTACTCTTTCCACTCGGAGGTGAGCGTCAGGTGCAGTCCGGCGTCGATCTCCGGATATTTTTTGAGCGAATGCACAAAGCCCGGCACCCAGCCGCAGGGCATCATTACGCTCACCGATGTAGCCACGCCATCGCGGATGGCTTTAAGAGCCCCTTCGTTAGAGTCGTAGGACATACCCGCGTCGTCCACGTGCATGATGATTACTTTTTTGCCTGCCGGGTACCCTAGCTGTTCGGCGAAGGTTTTGGTTTGGGCGTAGGTCTGAGAAAGCATAAGGCAGGATAGCAGGAAGACCGAAATACGTTTCATGGATAGCAAGGTAGATTTTTATAAAAAGGCAGGAAAGCCAGACTCATACTTTATACTTACTCTTCACTGACGGGAAAGGGCTACCCTTCCCTGAAAGTGATTTTGAAAATATACTATTCCTTTCCCAGCAAAATTCCCCGGTAAGAGTACGTTTTTCCGTTCCTAGTGATTGTATTGAGCAATACACGAACACCTGCCTGAGAAAAAGTGAGCTCTTCGGGCTTGACCTCGTAGCCGTTGGCTCCGTATTGATGCTCAATTTGGGCTACCCGTGCCGCTATATGAAAAACCGCTACTTCCTTCCCCTTTCTCGACACCATTAGCCTGGCCCCCTGCTCCGTTGCTGCTACCTGCCAGTTGTCCTGTTCGCGGACAGCATTGCCATAGAGATCAAAAATCAGCAGATAGTCGAATCCCCGTACAGGGGTACCATACAAACTCTCAGCTCCTGACAACGCGTACCGAACATTGCCCGCCTGACTCGAGGCAACCATCCTGGGGTTTGTAGCCTCCCGTAACTGCTTTTCCATCACCCCCGCTGTGGCCATTTGGTCCTCACTTTCGGAAAGGTTGCTAAAAAAAGGGCGCAGCGTCCCGATCTCCTTTCGATCGCGGAAGTAACGGATGCCTGAAAGCAGGCGGTCGTAATCATCGGCAGGTAGGGTACCTTTCCCCGAAATTGTCCCGTTGGTATCCAAGAGTTTATATTTTCTCAAAATCTCTTCAAACCGCTGCGCCTGGTTCTGCCGGGAGTAGCTAAAAATGCTCCACGGTCCCACGGCCAGCAAAAAACTGGCTACACAAAGCGAGAGCGGAATCCCGCGAATATCGTCCTTTTTGCTAAACAAAAAATAGAGCGTAATGCCCGTGAGCCACACAGCCAGCGCCGCCACGAGGTAGCGGTTTTCGGTGACGCCGTACTCCGAAATTCGGCGAA
>JBBRDE010000261.1:0-8137 GCA_038204185.1 Cytophagales bacterium | reverse complement strand
AGCATCCTCAGCCTGGCTCTATATGCGGTAGTAGACGTGTATCATTACTCCCCGCAGAAGTTTCACGGTACTTTTGGCTATCCGGGTTTTCCGCAAAGCGACAGTTTCTACATTCGGCTGACCAAGACGATGTTCTGGCTGCTGTTCGTAATCGAGATTTTGCGTATTTTTTATTATGGGGTGGTCAAGAGTAAGGCTAAGGGATTGGTAGCCAATATTGTAACGCTGGTAGTGCCGCTGGTGGTCGTGCTGGTGTTCCTGGAAATCGTATTCATGTTTATTCCCCAAAGTCACGAGGGGGTACTTTCCAAAGCCTCGCAAATCTGGTGGGAAAAGTACTGGACTCCCGTTAATGCGCAGGGGTACCGTGATAAGGAAATTGAAACAGGAACAAATAAAACGGAGGTGCTGGTCATTGGCGATTCGTTTGCGGCCGGACACGGGCTGGAAAACCTGGATGATCGTTTTTCGGACCAATTGGAAAGCAAGCTGGGTAAGGAAAAATACGTGGTCTATAACCTTGGCGTTTCGGGTTCCGATACGCGCGACGAAGTGAAGAGGCTTATTGAATTTCCGGTGAAGCCCGACATAATCGTGTTGCAGTATTTCCCGAATGATATTGAAAAAGTAGCCCGCGAAAAAGGCCTGTCGCTTACTGGCGCTGAGCCCTATAATGATTTGCACGGCGTAGCGGCGACGCTGGTGAAGCGATTTTATTTGCCTAATTTCGTGTATTGGCAGCTACCCCACGCGTCGTTCAGCACGTTCGAGTCTTTTGTAAAAACCTCCTATACGGATTCTACGATCCTGAACGCACATTTTCGCGATCTTGATAAAATGCTGGCCCATCGTGATAGCACGGGCGCCAAAATGTACGCGGTGTTTGTGCCATTCCTGTTCCAGCTGGATCAAAGTGCGCAGTATACGCGGCCCGTGGAGGATTACCTCAAAAGTCGTGGTGTGACAGTAGTGACGCTCACTGACGGCATTGCGAAGATTGCCGACAAGGAGCGGGTAGTGGGTAAGAACGATGGTCATGCCGGTGCCGCTGTTAATGCCCTGATGGCTGAACGGGTGTTGGGGGCGATGAAAGCGGACACTGAGCGGGGTACCCCTGGTGCACAAAGTGGTAAAGAGTAGTCAGTAAGGAATGACTTTTTTATTGACTTTGGCTGTTTAAGCAAAGAGAAAAAATTTACGAATCAACAAATCAAAATATAAAAAGCTATGGATTTCTTAAACGACTTGTTCTCTTTCATGAAGGAGCGCAAAAAGTGGTGGCTGGCACCGGTCATTATCGTGCTACTCCTCATCGGTGTACTGATCGTAATTGGTGGTGGTTCGGCGGTAGCTCCGTTCATTTACACGTTATTCTAAACACTGATAGAATGGGATAATGAGTGATAGAGTATTTTCTATTCACTCATTATCCCATTCTATCATTCTATCATTGAAATCTTGGAAAAACTAAACGAAGCAGACAAAGCTAAAGCCCAGTTGGTAATCGTAACCGGACTGGTGGTCATTTATTTTATTTTTAAGGCAAGGTACCCCTGGCTGCTGTATGCCGCCGCCCTTGTTGGAGTTCTGAGCATTGCGATTCCGGCAGTCGGGAATTTGATTGTGAAAGGATGGTATAAGCTGGCCGAAATTATGGGAGCCATCAACGGGCGCATCCTGTTGTCCCTCATTTTTTTTCTCATTCTTTTTCCGATCGCGGTCCTATCGCGGATGGGGCGGAAGAATCCGCTTAGTTTGAAAAGCGAGAATAAGGATTCCGCCTTTACGGAGCGCAACCACCTCTACACTGCCAAAGATCTCGCTCAGGTTTGGTAGGGTACCCCCGGTTTAATAGCTACTTTTTGCGTCGTAGAAGGCGGTCGTGCAGGAGTTTGAGGATGCCGTCTTTAAGGCCCACATCGGGTACATGGACAATTTCGGCCCCGGCCCATTTCATAGCCGAAAGGTAAATATCCCCGGCGGGTACGATAACGTCGGCGCGGTCGGGATTCAGTTGCAACTTGTGGATGCGCTCTTCCAGGGTAAAGTCGGCGATGTAGTTCCTCATGCGCTCGATTTCGGTCACGCTCGTTGAACTCTGGGTAAGTTTCGACGATAAATCGAAGAGCTTGTTGATGTTTCCGCCCGTACATACTGCCTGGATGGGCAGGCTGTTGTTTACATTCTCGCCGATCCAGTCCCTGACCTGAGTCCAGGCATTTTTGGATTCCTTGCCTTCCAGTAACCTCACTGAGCCGATTTTGAACGATTTTGCTTTCAGTTTTACCCGGTCGACATACACGTTCAGTTCGGTACTGCCACCGCCCACGTCCACGTGGATATATTGCCCATCGCCCAGCGATTGCACCACTACATTATTGACCAGTTCGGCCTCTTTTTGCCCGTCGATGATTTGAATGTGAATACCCGTACGGGACTCGATCCGATCGCGCACTTCCTGGCCGTTGGCGGCTTCGCGCATGGCGGAGGTAGCAAGCGCCATGTGGTCGTCTATTTCGTGCAGTTCCATCAGGAGTTGGTAAGCCAGCATGAGTTTCATCATGCGGTCTTCACTGAATGGAGGAATGCGTCCTTCGGTGAACACATCGTGCCCCAGACGCAAGGGAAACCGAACGTACTCTACCTTTTTAAAACGGGTCAGGCCATCGTCGTGCAGTACGGATGAAATCTGCATCCGCGCTCCGTTGGAGCCAATGTCTATGGCAGCTAATTTCAAGGGGATTCCAGTTAATGATTGCCAAAAATAGCCATTCGGCCCCGGAATTATCCCTTGTTTCTATTTCTTTTTTCCTCCGCCTATCTCGTATAGAATTTTAACCTGTAACCCTATATCCGTACCTTCCGTGAGGTAAGGGGAAGCTTTGGGTTGAGTACTGAGAAATGCACTCGCCTGCAGCACAATCGGACTCCACCGCTTTTCTGCGCCCAGCAATACACTCATGTTGTTAAGAAGAGGAACAGGCACGGTCCGCTCTGCCTTTTGCTGGCCAAAATCATTAGTTGGACGCTTAAAGTCAAAGGACAACGTTTGTTTGGCCCTCAGATTCAGCTGCGTGCCCCCTCCGGCAAAAAGAGCAAAATCACGTCCAAGGTCATGCCGGTAAGTAAGGTTCAGCGGAATCCTCAGAATTGCGGTTCCAACGGTGATATTGAAAATATCGAAACTTTGAGGTAGCGGTTTGGCGTGTTCTTTGCGGAAGTCCTTATGGGTTTTTTCCCGGAACACCCGATCGTTATAGAATTTTCGGTCTTCTAGTTTCTGCCAACTCAGGCCCGTCTGCACCGACCAGTGCTGTCCGAGGAGTGCTTCGCTCCAGAGCCCAAACGACTTTATGCTGCCCTCCCACTGCTGCCCCACGCCCACACGGTAGGGGAGGCCCAAGCCAAAGTTAGGCAGGAGCCTTTCATCTTTGGTAACTTTTTCTACTTTCTGATTAGCAACGGGAGCTTCCGTTTTCTGCTTTACTGCCTGGATTTTCTCCGATTTTGCCAGGCGCAGATCTGAAACTGCCTGGGCTGATCGAGACTGGCGGTTTTGCAAGCGACGATAAGTATCGGTGGCAGGCCGGGTATAGGCCGGGGTAGGTAAAGCGGCGATTTCACCCAAATCGAGCCGTTCCGTATCGTCCGGTTTGGTCGCCTGGCTGAAAGTTTCAGCAAGCGAATTAGTACTAGGTACCCTATTTTTAGCAAGCCCTGAGTCAGTTGATTTTTCCACATTTGTCGATCTGTTTGGACTGTTCGACACGGTACGGTCAGCTTCTGTTTTGGCCGCCAGGCTGGATTCGTTCGCAGAAGGAATACTTTTCTCACCAGTAGTCGCTTCGGTTTTGGATAAAGGTATTTCGACAGGCAGCGGAATAATATCCATCTTCTGCGGGGTCTCCAATCTAGGTTTCTTTTCCGAAGCGGCTGGTGTTCCTCCCACCTGCTGTGAGTAGCGCGTGTCCGCTGAATTCTCGATGACTTCGGCCAGGGCTGGGCGCTCGAGGTATACGGTCCGGCGCTCGACAACATATACCGTGTCCGAATGCGGTACGCTGGACGGCATGGTCAGAGGTACCCCCTCCGGATATATTCCACCCGCGGAGGCGAAATCCGAAGCCACGCTGTCCGCCTGATTTTTTATCGTAATCTGCTTCCTTAGTGCCTGCATTTCTTTCAGCAAATCCTGATTCTGATTTGACTGATTGACGTACAGTACCACCATCAGGGCCGTAGTAAGCGTAGCTGCCGCATAACCCAGCCAATGGCCGTAGGTTTGCCAAAAGGTAGGCGTAGCGTGCTGCCGGAAAGCTTGCCATTTGTCCCAATCCTGATTCTGAAAGTCGGGTTGTATGCTTTCCAGTTTTCGGCGTAAAATTTCGTCAAATCGGTTAGTTTTCATTTTGCTTATAAGACTGTATTCCCCAATCCGTAGGAAAGAGATCGGGATAATATTGTTTAATCAAATGTTGTAAGCGGGTCCGGGCCCGTACATAGTGTGAGCGCACTGTGGCTTCATTCACCACAAGTAGCTCGGCGATTTCGCGGTGACTATACCCGTCGATGGCGTACATCATAAAAACGTTTCGATACACGGGTCGCAATTGCTGGACTAATTCTAAAATTTCATCCGCCGTGATTTTCTCCAAAATCTGATCGTCAAACCGCGGGTAGGGGGCATCTTCCAGCGCAATAGTATCGTGCTGATGCTTCCCATGCTTGCGGTAATAGCTAATGGCGGTATTGATAAGGATGGTTCGTATCCAGGGTTTGAAGGGCTGCTGAAGATTGTACTTCCCTAAGTTCTGAAAAATCTTCAGGAATCCTTCATTCAATACTTCCTCGGCATCTTCGCGGTTGGAAACATAGCGCAGGCTAATGCTTTTGGCGTAGGCAAAGTACTGCTTGAAGAGCACCCGCTGAGCCAGGGCTTCACCACGTATGCACGCTTGGATCACGCTCTCGAAGTCGTTCTCTGTAAAGGAGGTATTTTTCCTGAATAGCAAAGTTGGTGAAGGGTTGCGCTTTGAAAGTAATACGCCCGCGAGGCGCTGTCTGTGGCACAACGACGAAAATATTATTTTCATTAATATTTATCGGCGGATTGCCACATTTATTCGACCACGCACGTACTGTCAACTGAAACCGGTTTCGAAATTAAATATTCATTCAAATCACTTTACTATTTTCTAAACTATGAAATTAACTGCTTTTATGATCGCCTCCTTGTTGGGGGTGTTTATTCTGGGTTGTCAAAAAGATAACCTAAGTCCGGTAAACGATACCGCATTTGAGGCTGTGACGCTGTCGGCGGCCCGCTACTCAGCAGAGGACGATCCGACTACCAAGATGAAGTGCAAAGGCAAGCTGACTGAATTGGCCGCGGCCAATATTCCGGCGGCTGTAAGTGGTTACATCAGTACCCACTACGAGGGTGCTACCCTGAAATTTGCGGCTAAAGATCAGTCGGGCAATGTGGTGGTAGGGCTGACTCTGGCCGATGGTACCCACAAGGGGCTACTCTTCGACAGTGCGGGGACTTTTAAAGAAGAGCTGAAGCAGTACAAGAAACATGCTAAACTGACCGAGGTGGCCGTGGCTAATTTGGACCCGGTAATAGTGATCTATATAGCAAACAATTATCCCTTGGCGAAAATGAAACATGCCGGAACTAACGAGGCAGGTGAATATTTTGTCATGCTGGCGGGGGGGGACAAGAAACCCGTGGTACTGCTTTTCAAGGCTGACAAAACTTTCAACAAAGTACTGGACAAGCCCATACATCATGATAAAAAATTTGGCCCTGGGCATAAATAAGTAAAGTGTATAAAGAGTAAAGAGTAAGGAGTAAATGGCGGATTGCGTAGATAGGGGAGCCCAGCTTTGGGTTTCCCTATTTTTATTTGCAGATTTCCGGGTAGGGTACCTTGTTAGGTTGGATAAGATCTGTTCATAGTAAGCTATTCGCCTCCTATTTTTAAAATAGTTACTTCATCATGATTATTGATTGGAAATAATATGTTACTTCGCACGATTTATATTTAGAACGATTTTGTGAAGCTGGTATGCTGTGTAAAACTCTACTTAAAATCTCCCGAAGGGGGATCGCAATCTTTTTTCTTTCATATGTGCTGGTTCTGGGTAATTCTGCCCGCCTATGTGCCCAAATCACCATCGCTTTCCCGTACAGTCGGATGGTTCTGCAACAAGACAACGCCGGTAAGGCCTCCGTCTTCGTCAAGGGGCATTGCTCCGCTACGTTGGATCGCGTCGAGGCGCGGCTGGTAGCACGCACGACAGGACAGGGAACTACGACGGGCTGGCAGGTGATTGAGCAGACCCCTATTTCGGGTAGCTACTCGGGGAGTTTGACGGGCGCAGGCGGCTGGTACGACCTGCAAGTTCGGGGAATCAGCAATGAAGTTCCCGTGGGTGAAACAGTCATTCTAGAGCGGGTAGGTGTTGGCGAAGTTTTCCTCATCGTGGGCCATTCCAATGCTCAAGGCGGAGCCAGCCCGTCAAAAGCGAGTGTAGACGATCGGGTGAGTAGCGTTACTTTTCCTAACGCTCAGATGTGGAATAACTACGATCAAACGGCCGACACAACCTACCTACCGTTCAATTTCAGCCATCTAAAAGATACCATCGCCCCTTTTCACCCCGTAGCGTGGTTCTGGGGGCAATTGGGCGATTCGCTGGCCCGGCGGCTCAATGTGCCTATTCTATTCTATGGTGCCGCCTTCGGAGGATCCAACATGGAGCAGACTTACAAATCTGCCTACGATATTCCTTTCGATCACGGTTTTATCAAGTACGGCATACGAATGCCCTACGTCAATATTCGCAACACGCTGATTCGGTACGCCCCCGTGACCGGCATGCGGGGCATTCTATCTGCCCATGGTGTTAACGATGGAGGTAGCTCGACGAGTGAATTTAAGTTTTACTCCGAGCAGGTAGTGGCCAAAACTCGACAGGAATCCATAGGTACACTGGCCTGGATGATGGCAAAATCGGCCTGGAACAATGGTCCACTCAATCATATACTCGACGCACAGACGCAACTCATTGACCAGGATTCCCAGATTTATGAAGGTCCTCGTCTGAATGATATCGGTAACGACGGCCGAACCGACAATCTTCATTTTAATGAATCGGGACAGGTACGGGCCGCTCAGAAATGGGCAGATGCTCTTGTGGGAAGTTCTTTTTTAACCACCACTAACCGCATCCAGGGTACCCCCCAAACGGGTGGTCTGCCGCCGGTGAGTGAAGCCTCCGGGGTATGGGGGCAAACGGCTACATGGCGCAATAACAGTTCGCCCCAAGCCCACGCAGATGTCTTTGTCAAAGAGTCCCATACCATTCAAATACTTTCACAACAAACGGCCAAAGAATTGCATCTTTCAGGTAATATTCAATTTGGCACCAACGGGCAGTTGAATCTGACTGAAAATTAGTTTTAGAGAGACAAAGGGGCAAAGGCACAGAGGGGCAAAGTCTTTTTCACTTTGGAACTTTGTGCCTCTGCCCCCCCTTCCCTATACCCCGATCACTGAATTGTTCTTGATTTCTCCCATTACAAAGAGGCTGTGGGTACTGCCAATATTTTCCAGTGAGCCTAATTTCTGCATCAGAAATCGCTGGTATTCGGGCATGTCGTTGACCAGAATTTTGAGGTGAAAATCGTAATCGCCCGAAATATTGTGGCATTCCAGCACTTCGGGGATAGCCATAATCGCTTCCACAAATTTTTCGCCCATCGCCAACGAATGCTCTTTCAGAGCAATTTGACAAAAAACCATTAGCTTTTTCCCAACCTTTTCCCGGTCGATCAGCGCTACGTATTTTCGGATGACTCCTTCGCGCTCAAGCCGCCGGACGCGCTCGTATACGGGGGTGTAGGATAGGTTCAGCCGAGCGGCCAGTTCTCTGGTCTTCAGGGTGGCATCTTCCTGCAGATAGTGCAGAATAGCGCGGTCGGTATCGTCCAGCGTGTGCATTTTTTTATTCAATGATTAGGGTTGAAAGTGGAATGTGAACAGGATTGTATTGATGCCGTAAAGAAAAAGCAACGCGTTTGGTTAGCTAGATAAAATTTTCAATTAATCTTGAATTGAGTAAATCAGGA
>JBBRDE010000260.1:0-8145 GCA_038204185.1 Cytophagales bacterium | reverse complement strand
ACCAGGGAAATGTATACCGCTATTATCAACAGTATGACGAAGCAAAAATTAGCTACAAAGCCTATCAAGATAAAAGCGCTCTGAATAACACCGCCGTACTTTACGCCGGGATTGAAAATTTCAAAGATGCGAAGTACTACCTTGAAACGGCTTTACAATTAGACTCCTCCCATCATGTTTTTCAATTTAACATGAATCTGCTGTCAAAAGGTAAGCAGAAGGAATTCGCCGTGTCCCTGGCCAGGGCGGTTGCTTCTACGGATGGTACCGAGAGTTTATTCTCCGATATAGGCATTAAGTACAGTCGTGATGGATTTGTTACTATATATCTCTATGACTATGAGTACGATACGCTTCACTTCCCTGGAAGGCACTTTCTGCCCTTGCCCGTCGCAGAATATGAGGAAGAATTTTTTATACCTGAATACGACTTTAAACTTGCGCCTTACTCGGCAAAAAAGAATACGGAAATCAAGAAGAAAAAACCCATCTACAAGTCTCAGAAAATCAGGCTCAAAGGTGGAAACCAGCGCTCGGGTACCCATTGTCCGGTATTTCGCTGAATCCAGCCCATTTATCGGTAAATGCTGGAAGGCTCCTTTTGATTTATTTTATGGGTTTTAAAGTCTCGCACCAGGGCTAGGAGGCCATATATAAGCAGTACCAGTGCGGCTAGTCCGGCTATTAAAACAATGGAATAATAGACTTGTTGCTGATCGAGTCGTTTTGAGATAATTCCTCCGAAAGCCCACACCACTGCTAATGCCAGATAGCCATTGTGCAGGCGTGAGGCAGCCCCTAAGGCGATTAATGCCCCAGTGATGATCAAGAGTACCGCCCACGTATCCTGTTCAAATCCTCCATCCCAGCCTATCCCCGTGAGCCAACTGGTCATATTAGCAATGGTAGCCACGCAAATCCATCCCAGATATACGCCAAAAGGAGCTTTGGTGACGAATCGTTCCCAGAGACTCAGGTTTGCCGATCCATTATATATGGCAAAATTAACCATGATCAGTGAAAACAATATCAGCAACATGACGGCTACCGATACAGGTACCAGTTCGTAGTGCCATACCAGGATCCAGGAAGCGTTGAATAGTGACGAGACAAAGTACCAAATTCCTATTTTTTGCACGATTGTGTTGACCCGGCTGACTTTGGAGCTGAACAGGGTACTGGCTTGGTAAATAGTGAAAATCAGGAGTAAAATATAGATTATTCCCCAAATGGAGAAGGTGGCACCCGAGGGAACAAATAAGTTTGGGTATTTGTCGGACAGCTCTCCGGTCGACTTACCATTTATAGGCAGGTAATTAGCCAGGAAATTGAATGTGAGCATTATCACAAAACCAATAATGTTCAAACTCTGTAACGTCCTGGTTGATGCGCTGGGAGGGATAGAGTTAGGGGTCGAATTCATTTTAATAGTGGTTTGATAACTGAAATAGGAATATAGATACGTATACCTGGCAGTTGCAATTCGAAATTATCGCTTCAGTACGTGCTAAACCTAATAGTTGAGGATAATTTTCTACTAGCCTTACCCCCCGGCAATAATTATTTAGTATCGCTATTGCATTTAAGAGCCGATAAGTAGCTGATTTTAAGCCTCTCAATCAAAAAAAAACTTCTCTTATAATAACGATAACAGGGATGGTACGACAATTTAGATGTAGGAATACGAATCAAATTCAGTGTTATATGAAAACTAAAAAAATTGTTGGGAGCGTATTCATTCTCCTGCTTACCTGTTCCGTCTCTTTTGGACAGAGCCGCAACTTCAAATTTGGTGTAAAGGGAGGGGCTAATTTATCAAACTTGCGTGGAGACGATGTAGTGGCAACGAATGACCCCACCATCAGAATCGGTAATGCCGATGCCCGATTAACTGGTTTTGTTGGGGGAGTTTTTGTGAGATTTGGAAGCAGTATTTTCATTCAACCCGAGCTTCTACTCTCCCAAAAAGGAGGTGCATTTAATGTGTTCCGCAGTGGAGTGGGCAATCAGATGAATACCGTCAACGTCCGTTTTACTAATCTGGACGTACCCGTGCTGCTGGGGATAAGAATTGGCGATGTATTACGAATCAATGCCGGACCTATCGCTTCGTTGCGACTTTCCGAAAATGGCGGACTCCGTGATGCGCTCGATAGGGTAGGTGCTACCAGCGTCGAGGATAATTTCAAGCAAGCTGCCCTGGGCTACCAAGCAGGAGTAGGGTTCGATATCGGAAATCTAAGCCTGGATCTTCGCTACGAGGGTAATGTGACCAATATCGTGGATGTGACCACTAATAACGCGAACTTCAATTCGCAACTAAGAAGAAAGGGCGGCCTTTATCAGGCCACGATTGGTTTTGCGATATTCTAAGTAAGACTGCCAATATCTAACTGTTCATAAAACTGAGAGATCATGAAAAAATCAACAATTTTCCTAGCCATCCTTGTAATAAGCTTACCTGCGATGGAAGGGTGTAAGAATAGCAAATTATCAAATCAGGAAAAGGGAGCCATTATTGGTATAGGCACCGGGGCTGCGGCAGGTGCTGTTATAGGAAATAGATCAGGCAATACAGCCGTAGGAGCCATCATCGGGGCGGCTGTGGGTGGCACAGCGGGAACGCTTATTGGAGTTTATATGGATAAACAAGCCCGTGAACTTGAAAAAAAGGTTGAAAATGCCAAGGTTGAGCGGATTGGAGAGGGAATTAAGCTCACGTTTGATTCAGGGTTGCTTTTTGGTTTTGATTCGTATCAGATTTCTGATGCTACCCGTAAAAATTTGGAAAACATGGCAGAAGTTTTGAAAGACTATGAAGAAACAGACATTCTGATAGAAGGCCATACTGATAATGTGGGGGAAGAATCCTATAATCAAAAGCTATCTTTGAATCGGGCAGATGCGGTTGCCAATTATCTGCGTCTTAATGATGTAAAGCGCAACCGACTGGTCACTAAAGGGTATGGTGAAAATCAGCCTGTAACGAGTAATTCTGATGCGAGTGGACAACGGTTAAACCGTCGCGTAGAGGTAGTAATCACGGCCAACGAAAAGTTGAAAAAGAGTGTGAAGAAAGAAGTCGACAAACAAAAACCGGTAGGGGTCGAGATTCCCTGAGATAAATAAAAGAGCCCTATTAATAGGGCTCTTTTATTATGGCGATGCTTCATAACTAGCATCAATAACAAAACGTATCATTTCAAAGATTATCCATTGTCGGCGAACTCGGGATAAAGGGTCATACCTCCATCAATATATAGGGTTTCACCGTTGACATAGTCCGAATCATCGGAGGCAAGCCAAGCGACTGCTTTGGCTACATCTTCGGGGATACCGATGCGACGGTAGGGGATCAAATGCATTAGCTCATCAAGTTTCCCTTCATCTGACCATACCTCTTTGTTTATCGAGGTACGAATGGCCCCCGGACTTACGGAGTTGATCCGGATTTTGTATGGTGCCAACTCCTGCGAGATAGAACGCATCAACATCATGATTCCCCCCTTAGAGGCGGCATAATTCACGTGTCCAGCCCAGGGGATAATATCATGAACAGAACTCATCATCACAATCTTGCCAATGGAATTTTCAGAGGTACCCTTGGTTTCGGATTTAGCTTGTTTTACGAACTGCCGGGCTGCTTCCCTGGTACAGATAAATTGCCCGGTCAGATTCACGTCGATCACTTTTTGCCATTGTTTCAATGTCATATCCAAAAACTTGGCGTCTACCTGGAGTCCAGCGTTACTAACCATAACATCCAGTCGCCCAAATTTTTCAATCGTTTTTTCAAACAGGTCCACAACGTCTTCCTCCTTACTTACATCTGCCTGCACTACAATGCCATCCCCGCCTTTTTTTCTAATTTGTTCCAAGGTTTCATTGGCGTCTTTTTCGCTATTAAGGTAATTGACCACTACATGAGCACCCAAACTACCAAAATGTATGGCGCATGCCTGTCCGATTCCCGACGAGGAGCCAGTAACGATCACAACCTGTCCTTCAAAACTCTTGGATGAACTAGTCATAATATTTCCTGATCAACTGATTTTAATCTTTTCCAAACAGTGCGATTCACGCTTTTTACTGCCCAGTTTTTAGCCTGAAGTATAGCCGTTCGGATGGCTTCTTTTGGAGCCAATTGATTAGAGTTAATTAACTGCTGAGCCAGCATAATAGCCCGTTCCCGGGTAGTAGGTGACAAATAGGCCAATTCAGGCGAATTCAGGTATTGGTTCATATAGTACAATATAGTGATGATTCGGGTGTTTCCTTTAAAAAACAGTACCAGCCAGAAAGTCAAGAAAAGGGATGTATTTGTGTTAAAAAAACGTGTACTTCTATCTTTTGAGGTAAAAAAAATCCCCACCCGATTGGAGTGGGGATTTCAATAGGCAAAAAAAATTATTTCACTTCTTCGAAATTGACATCCGTTACGTCTTCGCTCCCATTGTCGCTGGTAGCGTTGTTGTCTTCTGCACCACCGGTTGGAGGGGCCCCGGCTTCTGGTCCCGCCGCGTACATTTCCTGCGATGCCGACTGCCAGGCAGTGTTGAGTTTTTCCATAGCGACATCAATGCCGGCAACATCCTGGCTCTGGTGAGCCGTGCGAAGTTCGCCAAGGGCTGATTCAATACCCGCTTTATTTTCTGCCGAAAGCTTGTCGCCGTATTCCTTCAATTGCTTCTCCGTAGAGAAAATTAAAGTATCGGCGGCATTGATTTTATCAATTTTCTCACGCTCGGCCTTGTCCGATTCTTCGTTGGCCTTGGCTTCTTGGCGCATTTTCTCGATTTCGGCGTCGGTCAGACCGCTGGAAGCCTCAATCCGGATTTTCTGCTCTTTCCCAGTTCCCTTGTCACGAGCTGAAACATTGAGAATACCATTAGCGTCTACATCGAACGTAACTTCAACCTGGGGTACGCCACGTGGTGCGGGCGGAATACCATCGAGGTGGAATCGGCCAAGGGTACGATTCTGGTTAGCCAAAGGCCGCTCCCCTTGCAGTACATGGATTTCAACCGAGGGCTGGTTGTCAGCCGCAGTTGAAAAGGTTTCAGTTTTCTTTGACGGGATTGTCGTGTTAGATTCAATCAGCTTAGTGAACACGCTTCCCAGGGTTTCGATACCCAACGATAGCGGAATCACATCCAGAAGCAGGACGTCTTTCACTTCTCCCGTCAACACTCCGCCCTGGATTGCTGCGCCTACGGCCACCGCTTCGTCAGGGTTTACGTTTTTGGAAGGCTTTTTGCCAAAGAACTTCTCCACTTCCTCCTGTACTTTCGGAATCCGGGTAGATCCACCAACCAGAATCACCTCATCGATATCCTTGTTGCTCAATCCCGCATTTTTCATGGCTTTGCGGCAAGGCTCCATCATGCGCTGGAAAAGCGAATCGGCTAACTGCTCAAACTTCGATCGGGTCAAAGTCCGCACCAAGTGCTTAGGGATTCCGTTAATAGGAAATATATAGGGTAAGTTGATCTCCGTTTGGGTCGAACTCGAAAGCTCGACTTTGGCTTTCTCGGCAGCTTCTTTCAGACGCTGCAATGCCATCGGGTCCTGAGTTAAATCGATTCCCTCATCTTTCTTGAACTCCTCAGCCAGCCAGTTGATAATGACCTGGTCAAAGTCGTCACCGCCCAGGTGGGTATCGCCATCGGTGGCTTTCACTTCAAAAATACCATCGCCCAATTCCAGGATCGAGATATCAAAGGTACCCCCACCAAGGTCAAATACGGCAATTTTCATGTCTTGATCCTGCTTGTCAAGTCCGTAAGCCAGGGCGGCAGCGGTAGGCTCATTGATGATCCGTTTTACGTCAAGTCCCGCAATCTGACCGGCTTCTTTGGTTGCCTGACGCTCCGCATCGTTAAAATAGGCAGGTACTGTAATGACCGCCTCTGTCACTTCCTGACCCAGATAATCTTCGGCAGTTTGCTTCATCTTTTGCAGAATCAGCGCCGAGATTTCCTGAGGGGTATACTGACGGTCGCCAATCCGTACTCTGGGCGTATTGTTGGGGCCTTTTTCAACCTCGTAGGCTACCGTCTTCATTTCGCTGGTAACCTCGGCGTAGCGTCTTCCCATAAAACGCTTGATGGAGCTAATGGTGTGCGTGGGATTTGTAATAGCCTGGCGCTTGGCCGGAGCTCCCACTTTGCGTTCACCATTGCCGTTATCCATGAAGGCTACTACGGAAGGGGTAGTACGCGCGCCTTCACTGTTAGCAATCACGACCGGCTCGTTGCCCTCCATAACGGCTACACAGGAATTGGTTGTTCCTAAGTCTATGCCAATAATTTTTCCCATTTTTCTTATCGTTAACTGTTTTGATTTATTTCTCCTTAGTTGGTCTAAAAGCTTATACCAAACCAGTCCATTACCAGGTATTATGACAAATTGACAGCAATATTTTGAGAGGAGAACAAAGAAGTACTTGAGAAGTACTTGTACGCTGCCTCATCGAAATGAAAGCCCCAGTCTGTGAGGACGAAAAAAGGGAACCCTTCGGAAGAATAGGGTTCCCTTAAATTGGAATGTTTTCAACAGCGCTATGTTCAAAGCTTATCCAACGAAATCTGGATCACTTGTTTCCGAACAATCCGCCTAACAAGCCGCCTAAATCCAATCCCTCCTGTTGCTTTTGTGGAGCTGAGGAGGCCGTGCCGCCCATGATACTTCCCCCGATACGCATCAGGTCGTTCATGTCCAACTTGCCGTCGGCAAGGGCGTATCCCAGCTGATTGAAGTCGAATCCTGAACTTTGGGCGCCCGCCGGTGCACCTGCCGTGTTGCCCATCAGGTTTTCTAAAATGCTATTAAAGTCGAGGCTGTTGTCGCTGGGGTTTCTGGTTTTATTAATAAAACTACTTAGAACGGCAGGCAGTACGGAGGCTACAATATTGCCAGCCGTAGAATTTGACATTCCAAATTTTTCCGTAATGCTCCTGATGGCATTACTGGCGATACCCGCCACGATGGGGTTATGCATCAGGCCCGAGCTACCCTGATTACTAGTTTTGCCTGATAGCAATCCCATTAAACCGCTGAGATTGCCGCTTTGTGCCTCCTGCTGCATCCCACCCATGATGGAACCCAGGAGGGTTTGCATCACATCGCTGTTTTGTTGGTTGGGGACATCTGGATTCTTAACGATAGCTTCCTGGGAATGGTCTTGAATAAGACCCATTAGTTGATCGAGCATATGTATTTCGAGTTTAGGTGTATACCGTGTTTGTTTCCATTGGGACAACAAGGTACTAAATAGGTCACGGGTATTTGGGGAAGGATATAAAATAAAAAACCCCCGCCGAGGCGGGGGTTGCTGTTGTCACTTCACTTTCTCAACGATAGCTTTGAAGGCCTCCGGATGATTCATGGCCAGATCGGCGAGCACCTTGCGGTTTAGCTCGATTCCGCCGGCATGAAGCTTACCCATGAAGACCGAGTAGGATAGCCCGTGTTGACGGGTTCCGGCATTTATCCGCTGAATCCATAGCGCGCGGAAATTCCGCTTCTTCTGCTTACGGCCAATGTAGGCGTAGCCCATTGCCTTTTCGACGGCATTTTTGGCTACGGTCCAAACGTTTTTACGACGACCAAAGTATCCCTTGGCCATCTTGATGATTTTCTTGCGTCTTGCTCGCGACGCGACGTGATTTACTGAACGTGGCATATTGTTGTTGTTTTTTGACGGCCGGTGCTTGGTTGATTAAGACTTTGATACCGGCAATCGGGTTGAAACTTAAACCAAAAAAATGGGAGGAATTATTTCAGCGCCAGCAAAAGGAGTGTACGCTTGTGCTCGGTCTTATCCACCAGGGTCGTTTTAGCCAGATTACGTTTCCGCTTGGTCGACTTCTTGGTAAGGATGTGACTGTGAAAGGCGTGCTTCCGCTTAATTTTTCCGGTACCTGTCAGCTTGAACCGCTTTTTGGCACCAGAATTTGTTTTCATTTTGGGCATAATACATTGATTAGTAAGAGTGATACATTTTAAACAGCCCGCAAAAATACGAGTATTTTATCTAAAACAAAAGTCCGAACGGGTCTTGACACCCATTCGGACTAGTATGCATTCGACAATAAAAGGCGGTATTTACTTTTTGGGAGGCAGAGGAGCCAAAATGATGGTCAT